>JAICYS010000250.1 GCA_025934105.1 Myxococcota bacterium
CTAGGAGGGCGTTGCCGCAAGGCAACGGTGAGCGGCAGCGAACCATGCCCGACGACGTGCCGCCCGCAGGCGACCTAGCAGGATCAGGAAGTCCTGCACGCCGGCGGGACTCTGCCGTGTACCGAGCGTCGTTCCTTGACCTCCTCCACCACGCGCACTCACCTCCCCCCGCCCCAACGGCTGTCGCGCGAATCGGGCTTTTCGCTCTCGGACCAGTGCCCTCCGCCCGGTTGCTGCTCGGCCGGCTCGATCCATCGCCGCATGCGCTTCCACAGCCGGTCGAAGCGCCCGTTCCCTCCGCCCAGTTGCTGTTCTGTCTGCTTATGGCCCGATCCCCCGACCTGCGCCGGAGCCGCTGGACGATGGTCGAACTGCGCGCCGAGCTCTGGTTGGAGTTCGTCATCGCCGCGGGAGGCGACGTCGCTTTTCAAGCGCTCCTCTTCGGTCATGGGCGGCGCCGGCCCGTCCGTTCCGCGGCCGCTGTTTCCCAGCTGGGTGGACAATGCTCCTCCTTGCGGAGGCTCCAGGTGGCCAGCCCAGGCCCTGCGGCCCAACCTCTCCGCGGCCTGCCCGTCGCGCCTCGCGTCCTCAAGTTGCTATCGTCGGCGACATCGAGCAAGCGCGTCCGCCGGTGTGCCGGCGTCGGGATTCTTCACCGGCCTCGGGTCAACGTCAGGTCAGCGTCGCGGCGGGCGCGCTCATCGGGGCCGGTCCGCGGCCGGCCTCGAATCCGGGACGATTTGTGGGAGTGCTCGTCGCTCTCGCAGCGCCGGCGCGCGAACAGGCCCGGCGGAGCAACCCGACCCTGCCGCAGTAAACGGATCACGACGAGGGGCGCTGATCGGTCGACGTCTCTCGACGACGTCGACCGTCGCGGGCGCCGCGCGTTACCTGGGGGGCGCAGCTAGATCTCGAGGAGCGTGAGGTCCGCCATCTCTGCCCCCGGCGTGCCCAGGTTCGCGAGCAGTCGCTCGACGCCGCCGGCCAGGGCACGGACATTCAGCTCGACGGGGAGTGCGACAACGTCCGACGAGAGCTTGGCCACGCCCTTCCGGAGCAGCTCGGTCGCCGGCCGCGGCCGCTGGTGATGAAGGTGGTGCAGCCCGGCAGCGATCTGGATGAGGCCCTGCACCAAGGTCCGCTCGCGGCCGTCGAGCTCGCGCCACGCCTCCTCCCAGAGCTCGTGCGCCTCGAAATATTGGCGGCGATTGAACGCCGCTCTGCCTTGGGCGAGCTGGTTTCGCGCCCGTTCGGTGAACACGCCCACGGTCCCGACGGTAGCCCGCGAGCAAACCAGGGTCCATTGTGTCAAAGTCCGCCGCCACGGATGCTGTCTTTCGACAACACTTACGCCCGCCTTCCCGAACGGTTCTACGCCAGGGTCGCTCCCACGCTGGTGAGCGACCCTCGGGTCGTGCGCGTCAACCGACCGCTCGCCGAGATGCTCGGCGTGAGCCCAGAGGCGCTGGGGTCGACCGCCGGCGCGTCGGTCCTGGCCGGCAACGACATTCCGCCGGGCGCAGAGCCGATCGCGCTGGCGTACGCCGGCCACCAGTTCGGCGAATTCGTGCCCCAGCTGGGCGACGGCCGGGCGATTCTATTGGGCGAGGTCATCGGCACCGACGGGCGGCGGCGCGACGTCCAGCTCAAGGGCGCCGGACGCACGCCCTTCTCGCGCGGGGGCGACGGACGCGCCGCTCTCGGCCCGGTCCTCCGCGAATACCTGGTCAGCGAGGCCATGGCGGCCCTCGGCGTCCCCACCACGCGCGCCCTGGCTGTCGCCACCACCGGCGAGCGCGTCCTGCGAGAGGCGGCGCTGCCGGGCGCGATTCTGGCCCGCGTGGCGGCAAGCCATCTCCGCGTGGGCACATTCGAGTTTTTCGCCGCGCGGCATGACCGCGAGGCGCTGCTCGCGCTCACCGCTCACGCCCTGGCGCGCCACTATCCCGGCGCCCTCGGCACCGGCAACGACGCGCTCGCCCTGCTCGAGCGCGTGATCGAGGCGCAGGCGGGCCTGGTGGCGGGCTGGCTCGGCGTCGGTTTCGTCCATGGCGTCATGAACACGGACAATACGGCCATCTCGGGCGAGACCCTCGACTACGGACCGTGTGCGTTCCTCGACGCCTATGATCCCAAAACCAAGTTCAGCTCGATCGATCATGGCGGGCGGTACGCGTTCGGCAACCAACCGCGTATCGCCCAGTGGAACATGGCTCGCTTCGCTGAGACATTGCTTGGGCTCATAGCGGATGATGAAGATGAAGCCGTGCGCCTGGCGACCGAGCGCTTGACGCGTTTCCCGGCCCTGTTCGAGGCCGCGCACCTGCGCGTGTTGCGCGCCAAGCTGGGGCTCGTTCGCGAGGAGCCCGACGACCGCGCCCTGGCACAGGACCTGCTCGACCGGCTCGCTCAACACCAAGTCGACTACACCTCATTCTTCCGGCGGCTGTGCGCGTCGGCGGTCGATCCGTCCGCAGACGCCGAGGTGCTGGCGTTGTTCGCAGAGCCGGATGCCTTCCGCACCTGGGCGGAGACGTGGCGCCGGCGGCTGGCCAGGGACCCGATCGCGGCCGACGCCCGCGCATCCGCCATGCGACGAGCCAATCCCGCCTTCATCCCCCGCAACCACCGCGTGGAAGAGGCGATCGAAGCGGCCGTCCGCCTCGGCGACTTTGGTCCGTTCCACCGGCTCGCCGACGTCCTCGCCCGGCCCTACGACGACCAACCGGACCACGCGAACCTCGCCGCCCCACCAGGTCCCGAACAGGGTGTGTACCGAACGTTCTGCGGAACCTGAGGGACGTGACGCGCGCCTGCGATGTAGGGGGTGGAAATCTTTCCAGTTTTGTTTCCGCGCTGTCGATGATAGGCAAAGGACGGCCTGAACTTTGAGCGCCCCGCGGCACTACCTGCATGGTGACTATCTGGAAGCGGCCGATCGGAGGCCCGGCAGCGTCGTCTATTGTGGCTTCTGCGACGGCTTCTGCCTTCCGGAGCACCTCTACGACGAGCACGATTTCGATCAGAACCTGGTTCGACTGAACGCCACCAAGAAGACGTTCTACCGAAGGCCGCAAAACGCCGAGCGCCCGGTCGACGCACCGAACTACCTCGACGGCACCCCGGATCCGGTCGGCGCGCCGTCAATTTAGACTTGCCACGCAATATTCGTGGTCGATCGCCAACTTGCGCGTAGCGTGAACGTCATGTCACTGGCTCATCTCCGAATCGCGAAAGCAGGACGCGGCGTCTCGCCCGGGACGGCTCTCGCGGCGAAAGCGGCTACCCCACCGGCGGCCTACTGTGGCGCCACCCGCGAACCCATCTACCGCACCATGGAAGAGGCGACCGAGTCGGGCCTGGAGGTCTGTGACAGCTGCCTGGCCGACTTTCGCAAGCAGCGAAAGGCCCACTGAACCCATTGTGCCGGCACCGGCGCCGGAAACCTGCTAAAAACGCGCGCTGATGCGCGACAATTTTTTCGAGAGTCACGTCCTGGCGAAGCGGGCCATGAAGAGCAACCTCTTTACCGAGGTCTACGTGTCCGCGGCCGTGACCACGCCCATCCAGCTCAAGGGATGGGTCAACCAGGCGAACCCCTACGAACGCCACGGCCAGCGCTGGCATCTGTACATCTCGCGCGTGAGATCTTGCGACGGCTGGCGTCAAAGCGGGTCCTGGCCGGGCCTCGCCAGACTCAACGCGGTTCGGTCGAGCGGACGGCGGCTGACGAGCCGGTCCGATAGCGAAGCCGGCCCGAGCATCGGCCCCGAAGCTTCCCGGGATAAATGAGCGCAGGCCCGGCGCAGCCAGCCGGCCGGAGCGTCGGCCGGCGGTCACGCGGACCGCAAGGTGAACTGCAGCGTCGATAGTGCACCGCCGCCGAAATAGCGTCACGTTCGGCGTTGGCGCTCTTTCGACGGCGGTGCACTAGACGCCGAAGACGCGCTTCTTCAGCTCGCCTTGGACGTCGAGCTGGACGAGCTCGTGCAGGCCGCCGACCGGCGTGCCGGCGATGACCACGATCGGGAACTCCTCGCGCTTGGCGGCGGTGATGACCCAGGATCGCTCGGCCTCGTCGTTGGTGACGTCGAGGAGGCGGAACTTGATGTCGCGAGCGCTGAGCAGCTCTTCCACCTTGGTCTTGGTGCGCTGGTCCTTGCCGTCGACGTAAAGGATCACGGGCGCCTGCTCGCGCACCGTCGGCGTGACGACGAAGGGAGCGTCCTTTCCGGTGGCGTCGTCCTCGGGCTCTTTCGGGCGGAGCGGCTTGCCGAGCAGATCGTGGACCGTGTTGGCGACTTCTCGAACCCGGCGCACCAGCGGGCCGTCCGATTCGGTGCCAGCCAGGCTCTGGTGCGCGATGGAGCGAAGTTTTTCGGTCAGGGTGCTCAGCATGTTGGTCGTCCAAAAAAAAAGAGAAAGGCAACCGGAGGGACGGGAAAAACAAACGTCCCGCGGCGAAAGACAGCCGCGGGACGGATTTGGCGACGTGGCGCCCGATAGGCGGCCTAGTTCGCTGCGGCGGCGCGCGAGTCGCTCGACTCGGTCGTCGCGACCGCGGCCTTGGAGCCGCGGCGCTGCAGGAACCGCTTGGTGAAGTCGAGGACCTTCGCCGTGCGAGTCTTCTTGACGTCGTCGACCACGTGCTGCACCAGGTTGGCCGCGGTGCTGGCGACCGTGCCATGGCGCGGATAGAAGAGCGCCGAACCCCGCCAATTCTTGTTCTTGAGGTACGCGCGCAATTCCGCGACGGTGAGGCCGTTCTTCTCCAGCTCCGCCTGGTACTCGGCCCGGGCCGCCAGCCGCGCCTTGAACAGCATCATCTGCACGCGCGAGTAGACGTTCACGGCGCCGTCGCCGTTGGTCTCGATCGGGCAGAAGATCCCCTGCGGGTACTTCTCGGTGATCATCGATTGGACGCCGTCCGAGACGCCCGCCGACGGCATGCAGCCGAACGGCTTCACCGACAAGGTCATGGTGGCCTTGGCCTTGGCGATGTTGAGGATCAGCTTGCCGACCTCCATGTGCCCTTCGCCGCCACGCAGGTGGTTGTTGTAGAAGGGCGCCGCCGCCTCGGCGACGGTGTTCATGTCCGCCAGGTGAATGCCGTGCAGCCCCATGAGGTGCCCGATCCCGTAGAAGGTCCCCTTGATGGCGTGCTTGGCGAGCCACAGCATCAGCAGCTTCTTGCGGACGTTGACGCCCGCCAGCCCCTTGCGCGACTTGTCCTCGCCGCGCAGGACCATCCGCTGCTGCGTGTCCCAGGTCTGCTCCCAGATCATGAAGAGGATCCAGGCCGTCACCGGCTGGATGTCGCACTCGGCGCCCTCCTGCTCGAGGAACTTCTGCAGGCCGTAGTTGCCGTCGCCCTCGGTCGTCATCGCCCAGAACTCGCCGATGATCGACACCTTCGGCTTCACGATGGTGCGGTCGACCTGCACGTTCATGAGGTTGCGGCGCGTCTGGATCATCGCCCAGAGCAGCGACTTGCCGCTCGGATCCGCGAAGGCGTCGTGAATCAGCTTCTTCGAGGCCTCGACCGCCGCGTTGGTCGATCCCGGCACCACCTCGTACGGGCGGATGCGGTAGGCGACCATGTTGAGCACGTCGCCGATGAGGATCGCCTTCAGCAGCGCCGTGAAGAACTTGGGGTTCATCTTGAGCCCCTGCTCCTCACCGGTGGCCTGCTTGAGCCCTCCCTGCTGCTGGAAGAGCAGCACGCGGAAGCCCTCGAACCCGGAGTCGCGGAGCGCCTTGCGGTACTCGGTGACGTAGGTGCCGAAGCGGCAGGGGCCGCAGGCGCCGGCCGTCACGAACACGTGGTTCTCGATGATTTCCTTGACCGGCACCTTCTGGTCGTCGCGCAGCCAGCACAGGTACTTGATCAGATTTCCGACCGTGAAGTAGGTCGGGTTGCACTGGCCGCGGTTGCCGAACTCCTTGCCGAAGGTCAGCGCCGAGTTGTCGGGAACGTCGATGGCCTTGACCTTGTAGCCGATGCCGCGAAGCGCGCCCTGCAGGAACAGGTCGTGCGCCATCGTCAGGCCCGAGATCAGCAGCGTGGTGTGCGCGCGCTGGCCACCGGTGAAGGTGGTCGGGTTGTCGTCGCGCCAGTGCTCCTTGCCGGCTTCCAGGCCGAGCGCGGCCATCTGCTCGAGCTCGAATTTCTTCAGTTCGGCTTCGACGTCGATGTCGACGTCCGCCTTGGCGCCGAGAACGGGAAGTCGTTTGCGGGTGTCGGTCTGGGAATTTTCGATGGTGTCCACGGTGAGTCCTCCGTCCGATTTAAACGCGCGCCACAACTTCTTGATCGTTCACGAGCTTCTTGATGCCCACTCGAATCAGGCCGGCGTCCGCCGCGGCCTGCGCCGCCGGGTTCACCGGGCGATTGGCCTCGACCCGCTTCGAATAAGCGGCGACCTTCTCCTTGGTCTCGGTGATCATCTTCTCGAGCGCCGGATCTTGCTGCGTGCGTGCCTCGAGCTGCTGCCGCTTGAGCTCGAGCAGCTGGAGGCGCTTCTCCTCCATGCGGAACTTGAGCTCGTCGGTCCGCTTGGCCGTGTCCTCGAGCCGCTCCTCGTGCAGCTTCAGCGAGTGGGCGTAGGTCTTGACGCGGATCTTGATCGAGCCGCCCGGCTTGTTGGCGTCGATGTCGTGCAGCGCCGAGTACGGCGTCGCCGAGGCCGAGATGATCGAATCGATGAGCCCGTAGGTGGGCGCATCGTGACCGCACTTGAACGACGACAGATCCAGCACCACCACGTTCGGGTGGCGCGCCGCGAACTTGGCGGCCCAGACCTTCTGCACCGAGTTGGCCGAGTAGTTCTCCGGCCAGACGTCCTGCACCTCCAGCGGGCCCTCGATCCGGCCAGCCTTGATGTCGGCCTCGAAGAATCGATGCAGCCACTCCGGATCCTTGGGGATCGAGCGCATGGAGAGGATCGGGTAGCCGAGCACCTGGAACTCTTCCAGCACGCCGTGGTTCAGCCCCGGGTCCGAGTGGTACGGCCGCCCGATCATCAGCACCGCCACGCGGTTCTCCTCCTCGACGGTCTCGAGGATGGCGCGCCCCTTCTTCTGAAGGTCGGCGTCGACGATCTCCATCGCCTTCCAACCTTGCTGGCAGGCGAAGTCGCTCTCGTCCTCGGTCACGCCCAGCAGCGGGCCCCAGGCGGCGAAGAGCTGGCTCTTGAGCAGCTCGGGCTCGGTGAAGGTCAGCGCCGGGTCGACGTAGGTGATCCCGCGATCGGCGAAGAAGTCGGTCTCCTTGGTGAAGGCCGCCTTCATGACCTCGGGCGCGCCGGCCACGATGGGGCAGGACGCCGTGTCCATCAGCTTGTTCAGGCCCGGCACGACGTGCGTGACGCAGGGGAAGAACAGGTACTTCAGCTTCTTGCCCGGCTTGCCTTCCTTGTCCTGCTCGTGGTGCTCGAAGAGCAAGTTGTGGATGTGGGCCTGCGCGACCTTCGAGGGGTAGCAGGGATCGATCGAGCCGTACTTGCCCCCCTTTTGCCACAGCTCCTCGGAGGTTTCGTCGGAAAAGACGATGTTCTGCTTCTGCAGGCCCAGCGTCTCGAGGTAGGTGCGGAAGAACGGCGCCAGCGTCCAGTTGTTGAGGACCTTGGGAATCCCGACGCGCACCGTGCGCCGCGCCTGCCA
>JAICYS010000363.1 GCA_025934105.1 Myxococcota bacterium
ACGCTGTCGGTCCTGCTGTTCGCGCTGATCATGACGGTGGTCTCCTCGCGCGCCACCGGCGAGACCGACATGGCGCCCGTCGGGCCGGTCGGCACGGTGTCGCAGCTCCTGTTCTCCGGCTGCGGAACCATCGGCTCGATGGCGGCGGCGGCGGTCACCTTCGGGACGTCGTCGCAGGCCGCGCAGACGTTGTGGGCGCTCAAGGCCGGCGAAAAGCTGAAGGCCGCGCCGCGCCCGCAGCTGATCGCGCAGCTCACCGGCGCGTTGCTGGGGGCGGCGGTGGTGGCGCCGGTCTACGCCGTGCTGGTCAAGGCCTACGGCATCGGCACCGAAAACCTGCCGGCGCCCTCGGCCGTGTCGGTGAAGGCCACCGCCGAGGCGATGCGCGGCGGGCTGAGCGCTCTGCCGCCGTACGCGACCCTGGCGGGCGGCGTTGGGCTGGCGGCGGGGGCGCTGCTGGCGCTGCTGGGGCGGACGCGCTGGGCGCGGTACTGCCCGTCGGCCGCGGCGGTCGGGATCGCGATGATCCTGCCGCCGGCGCTGTCGATCGCCGGGCTGGTGGGGGTCCTGGTGGCGATGCTGGCGCAGCGGCTGCGGCCCAGCTTGGACGACGACGCGCTGACCTCGCTGGCGGCCGGCGGTTTGGCCGGCGAGTCGGTGATGGGCGTGTTGATCGCGGTCCTGGTCCTGCTCGGCCTCGTGTGATGGAGCGCGGTCGCAAATGGCGCCGGCCCCGGCGGGGCGTGACCCGCGCGCGGCCGCGGCGCCCCCGGCCGCGTGCGCCCACGCGACGGCGATTGCCGGGGCGGCCTGCCTGCCTGCCGCTACTGCGCGGCGGCGGTCAGGTGGACGCCGTCGACGTTCTCTTGCGGGGCCCAGTCGGACGGCGACAGGATTTCGCCGCCGATGATCTCCTTGCCGTCGGGCGCCTCGGCGGATTCCTTGATCGACGCCGGGCCGACGTGGACCGAGATGTTGACGTGCACCTCGGGGACGGCGGTCGGGCGGGCGGCCAGCTCGTCGGCCAGCGCGTGGGCGATCCCGACGATCTCGTCGCGGACGCCGCCCCCCGCCTGGTCGGACAGGACGCGGGCGCCGATGATCGCGCTGCCGGTCTGAAGCGGCAGCCCCAGGCCGGCGCCGCGGAACGTCTGCTCGGTCGCGTCCAGGATGGCCGACGTGTCGTCGAGGACCGCGTCGCTCTCGGCGTCGGCGCCCTCGGCCACGCGAATGTCGACGAAGATGGCGGCGGCCTGGGCGGTGATCTCGGGCTTGTCGGTCTTGGCGCCGACCGCCTCGCGCAGCGCCTCCACGAAGGCCTTGACGCTCTGGTAGCGGCGCTCGGCCGTCTTCTCCATGCAACGGAGCACGATGGCGTCGAACGCCGGCGACACCGGGGCGCCCTGGCTGGGGCGCGGCGGCGGCGCCTCGAGGTGCATCCGCTCGATGTCGGTCATGGTCTCGGCGCGGAAGGGATACTGGCCGGTCAGCAGGTGATAAAGGACCACGCCCAGCGCGTAAATGTCCGTGCGCGGGTCGACCCCGTCGCCGCGGATCTGCTCGGGCGCCATCGTGTACGACGTCCCCAGCCGCGTGCCGACGACCGTCAGCCCTGCTTCCGACGCGTCCGGGTGCATCAGCTTGGCGATGCCGAAGTCCAGCAGCTTGATGACGCGCTTGTCGCCGCCGGTCGAGACGAAGATGTTGCTGGCCTTGAGGTCGCGATGAACGATTCCCTGCTCGTGGGCCACCTGCAGCGCCGAGCAGACCGGCTCGAGGATCTCCAGCACCTCGGCGGGCGTGAACCGCCCGCGGTCGCTCAGCAGCGACCGGACGTCGGTCCCCTCGAGCAGCTCCATCACGTAGAAGGGGCGCCCGTCGGGCAGCGTGTCGAACTCGAAGATGTCGACGATGGCCGGGTGCTTGATCAGGTTGACGGCCTGCGCTTCCCGAACGAAGCGCGTCACCATCTGCGGCGACGCCGCCAGCTGCCGGCGCAGCACCTTGACCGCCGCCTTGCGCCCCAGCACCTTGTGCTGGGCCTCGTAGACCGTGCCGCCGCCGCCCGAGGCGATCTCGCGCTTGAGGACGTAGGGACCAGCCAGCGTCCCCGGGGCCAGCGCATCGGCGTCGAAGACGGGGGCTCCACCGCCGGCGGCGCCGCCGCCATGAGCCAGCGTCGGCGTCTGGTTGGGGCCGAGCGCCCGGGTCTTGTCTTCGTCTTCGGGTTTGGGAAGCACGGTCATCCTGGGCGCAGTCGAAGCCCGCCGCCTACGCTACAATCGGAGAGTCAGTCCCAAACATTTAACGATGATCGATTCCCATTGTCATCTCGATGACGCGTACTACGCCGGGGAGCGCGGCCAGGTCCTGGCCCGCGGCCGCCAGGCCGGCATCACGGCTTTCGTTTGCGTCGGCGTCGGCCGGGGCGCCGCGGCCGCCGAGGAGGCCGCCGCCATCGCCGCGGCCGAGCCCGACGTGTACGCCACGGTCGGTGTTCACCCCCACGACACCTCCCACGCCACCGATGAGCACTGGGCGGCCTTCGAACGCCTGGCCCGCGCCCCCAAGGTGGTCGGCATCGGCGAAACGGGGCTCGACTACCACTACCTGCACTCGCCCGCCGGCGTGCAGCAGGCCGCCTACCGGCGCTCGATCGCCTTGGCGCGGGCGGCCGGGCTGCCGGTGGTCTCGCACATCCGCGACGCGCACGCCGACGCCGCCGACGTCTTGCGGGTCGAGGCCGCGGGGATGGCGGGCGTGATCCATTGCTTCACCGGGGGCGTGGCCGAGGCGCGGGCCTACCTGGATCTCGGGCAGTACCTGTCCTTTTCGGGGATCGTGACGTTCAAGAACGCGGCCGCCATTCGCGAGGCGGCGGTCTTCGCGCCGCTGGACCGGATCCTGGTCGAGACCGACGCCCCCTACCTGGCGCCCATCCCGCACCGGGGCAAGCGGAACGAGCCGGCGTTCATCGCCGAGACGCTGCGCGTGCTGGCCGAGCTGCGCGGGCTGCCGGCCGCCGACCTGGACGCCGCCACGTCGGCAAACACGCGGAAGGTGTTCGCACTGGATTGACGGAGGCGGCGCGCGCGGCGGATACTGGAAGTTCCGGTGATTCACCCGTGAGCTCCGAGCCGACGTCGCCAGAACCCGTCCGGGTCCGGCTTCGCTACGCCGCCTTCGAGACGTTCATCGACAAGTTCGCCCCCAACGTCACGCGCGGGGGCGTCTTTTTGGCCAGCCGGACACCGCGTCCGGTCGGCGAGGTGTTCACGTTCGAGGTGCTGCTGGCCGGCGGCGAGGTGGCCCTGTCCGGCGAGGGCAAGGTGACCTGGGTGCGCGAGTTCGACCCGGCCATGCCCCAGAAACCGCACGGGATGGGCGTGCAGTTCTTGCGGTTGGACGTCCCCTCGCGCGACGTCGTGAACCGCATGCTGGCGCGCAAGGCGGCGGCGGTCGCGGCCGCGCAGGCGGGCGGCGGCGCACGACCGGCGCCGGGCGGGGGCGCGCCGCGCCGGAACGGCGTCACGACGGGGCCGCTGCCGACGGTGGATCCGAACATCGACATCGCCGCCGAGCTGGGCGTCGACGAAGCGCGGTTGCGCCGCGCCATCGAGCGCAACTGGCTGGCGCCGGGGCGCGCCGCCAGCGAGCTGGAAGAACTGGAGGCGCTGCTGCGTCCGGAGCAGCCCGAGACGGTCACCGCGACCCAGGCGCTGGCCGAGCTGCCGCGGCTGATGGAAGGCAGCGTGCGCCGCTCGACGGGAGCGTTCCGGCCGCTGGCCGAGCTGCTGTCGCCGCAACCACCGCCCCCGCCCGACGAGCCGCGCCGCTGACGCTCGGACCGGCTGGTCGAGGGGCGAGCCCGACGGCCTGCTCTTCAATCCGGACGCCGCGCCGACCGATCGGGATGCTTTTCCGGTATGGCCGGCCCGGCGCGAAATAGGCCTCGATCCCGGACAAACGCCGATCCGGTTCTCGGCGCGGGCTTATACCCGCCGGCCGGGCTGCCGGCCGGCGTTCAAGGGAACGCAAAGTGAACTGGATCGGGACCAGGCCGCCCGGGGGCGGGACGTCGTCGGGCATGGTTCGCTGCCGCTCACCGTTGCCTTGCGGCAACGCCCTCCTAG
>JAICYS010000245.1 GCA_025934105.1 Myxococcota bacterium
AGCCCCTGCCGCTTGCGGTCCTCGGGGACCAGGCCCACGCCGGCCCGCAGGGCCGCCGCCGGCGAGCCGGGCGACAGCGCCACGCCGGCCACCTCGACGCGGCCGCGCGCATCCGGGTCCAGGCCGAAGACGGCGCGCGCCAACTCCGAGCGGCCGGCCCCCACCAGGCCGGCCAGGCCGACCACCTCGCCGGCGGCCACCTGGAACGTGACGTCCCGAAACCGCGGCGGACTGGAGAGACCCTCGACGCGCAGGACCACCTCGCCCGCCGGCCGCGCCGGTCCCTGCGGCAGGTACTGCTCCAGGCGCCGGCCGATCATGGCCTGCACCAGCGCGCCTTCATCCAGCTCGCCCGCCGGCGCGGTCAGCACGTGGCGGCCGTCGCGCAAGACGGTGACGGTGTCGCACAGACGGAAGATCTCCGGCATCCGATGCGAGACGTAGATGCAGGTCGTCCCGCGCCGGCGCAGGCGGTCCATGAGCGCGTAGAGGCGCTCGGCCTCGTGCTGCGACAGGCTGCTGGTCGGCTCGTCGAAGATGATGACGCGGGCGCCGCCGCCGACCGCCGCGGCGATCTGCACGACCTGCTGCTCGGCCACCGTCAGATCTCCGACCAGCCGGTCGACGTCCAGGTCGCCCTCCGCCTGGATGGCGCCGAGCTGCGCGCGCGCCTGCCGCGCCATCTCGGCGCGCGAAACGAACGGCCCGCGCCGGGGCAGCGCGCCCAGGCACAAGTTCTCGGCCACCGACAGGTTCTCGCAGAACGCCAGCTCCTGGTGGACGATGCCGATCCCCGCCCGCAGCGCGTCGCGCGGGGTCTCGAACCGGACCGGCACGCCATGGACGTGAATCTGGCCGGCGTCGGGCCGTTCGATGCCGGCCAGCAGCTTGCCGAGCGTGCTCTTGCCGGCGCCGTTCTCGCCGCAGAGCGCGTGGCACGAACCGGGCCCGATCGAGAAGCTGACGTCTTCCAGCGCGCGCACGCCGGGGAAACGCTTGCCGACCCCGCGCAGCTCTACGGCGGTCATCGGCGCGGCCCTACTTCAGCTTCAAGTACTCTTCCGGGACGTCGGGGAAGCCCCACTGCCGGAGCTGCCGCGCCCACGCCCCCAGGTTGTCGATGCTGACGCGCACCGGATCCATCGACACGATCTCGGGCACGTCCTTCTTGAAGTAGATCTTGTCGATGATCTTGGTGACGCCGACGTTGCCCCACAGGTACGAGGCCTGGGCCAGCAGCACCGGCGCCAGCCCCTTTTCCACGTAGGGGAGCTCGGGCGGCAGCGCGTCGACCGCCACCATCTTCACCTTGCGCGGATCCAGGTCGGTGAGCAGCGTCTTCGTGTAGAGCGCCCAGCCGCCGGCCATCGCCCACCCGCTGATGCCGGGGTAGGCGTTGTTCACCCGGATCACCTCGGCGGCGGCGTCCTGCGGCGTCTCGTTGTGATAGAAGGTGCCGACGATCTGGATGTGGGGCCACTTGGCGGCCTCGGCCTTGATCCCCTCGACCCGCCGGCGGAGGTTGGGCGCGTTCTGGTTTCCGGCCAGGATGCCCACCTTGCCGCGGCCGTTCAGCAGCTTGCCCAGCTCGGCCATGACCTGCTCGCCCAGCCGGCGATCGTCGACGCCATAGTAGGCAAAGCGCTTCGACGCCGGCGCATCGCTGTCGAAGGTCATGACCGGCACGCCCCGGGCCACCGCGTCGTTGATGGCGCCGGTCAGCTTGCCGGCGTCCGAGCACGAGACCAGCGCGGCGCTGGCCCCTTCGTTGACGGCCTGGGCGATCCGTTGCGCCTGGATCTGCCCGTCCTCGGTCGGCGGAGTCAGCCAGACGATGTCGATGGGAACGCCGATCTTGGCGGACAGATCGCGGGCCGCCGTCTCGGCGCCGCGCCGCGCCGACAGGAAGATCGGGTTCGTCGAGCTCTTCGCGATCATCGCGATCTTGATCGGCTTGGTGGCCTTGGCCGCGTCGGTCGCGGCGGCGGAGGGGCCGCTCGACGAATGGCAGGCGGCGGCCAGCACGCAAAACGCGAACAGCGCGGTGACAACCGGGCGGGCGCGGAAAAACCGGCTCATCGCCGGTCCGAAAGCCGGCGCGCCGCGAAGCGCGCGCTCGCCTGGTCCAGGACCACCGCGACGACAATGGCAGATCCGATGATGATCCATTCGTAGTTCTGATCGAGGTGCAACGTCCGGATCGACTGACGAATGAGGACGATGAGCACCGCCCCCAACATGGCGTTGACTGCGCTTCCACGGCCACCACTCAACCGCGCGCCCCCGACCACCGCCGAGGCGATGACGTATAACTCATATCCGGTCGCGTCTCCACAGGAGACCGACCCGTAAAAGCCGCCGCCCAGGAAGGCAGCCACGCCGGCGGTCAGGCCCGCCAGCAGGTAGACGCCGATCTGGATGCGGCCCAGACGCAGGCCGGCAAAACGGCTGGCTTCGGGGTTGCCGCCCACGGCGTAGACGTGCCGGCCCATGACCGTGCGCCCGAGGTAAACCGACCCCAGCACCGCGACGGCCACCATCGCCAGCATCGGCACCGGATAGAGGGCCGCGCCCAGGCCCAGCGGCGCCTTCGCGAAACGTGTCAGCGCCTCGGGCAAGAGGATGCTCTCGGCCTTGCTGGTCACGAAGGCGATCCCGCGCAGGATCCACATGGTCCCCAGCGTGATGACGAATGGGTGGACGCGCAGGCCCACCACCAGCGCGCCGTTGAGCGCGCCGGCGGCCAGCCCCACGCCGGCGCTGACCAGCAGCGACGCCAGGACGGCGGCCCCGCCGCCCAGGCCCGGGTGCGCGCGCAGCAGCAGCCCCATGCTCACGCCGGCCAGCGCGTAGACCGACCCGACGGACAGGTCGATGCCGCCCGAGATGATGACGATGGTGGCGCCCACCGCCATGATGGCGAAGAAGCTGGCGTCGGTCGCCGTCTGGATGAGCGTGTACGAATTGAAGAAGTTGTTGACCGAGCGGTCCGAGATCGGGTCGACGTGCGCACCCGCGGCCAGCGTCAGGCCGACCACCATCAAGAGGATGATCAGCAGCAAGCCGGCCTGCTCGGACCGGAGCAGACGGCGCAGGAGAGTCATCCGATGCGGTGCCGCGCCTGGCCCAGACCGTCGATGCCGTATTCGACCAGGTCGCCGTCGCGCAGGTAGACCGGCGGCTTGCCGCCCATCGCCACCCCGGCCGGCGTTCCGGTGCTGAGGACGTCGCCCGGCAACAGCGTCATGAATTGCGACACGTAACTGACCAGCGTCGGCACGTCGAAGATCATCTCGGCCGTCGAGCTGTGCTGCCTGGGCTGGCCGTTGACGTTCAACCAGATCCGCGCCGCGCCGAACTGCGCAAACTCATCGGGCGTGACCAGCCAGGGGCCGAGCGGCGCGAATCCGTCGGCGCTCTTCCCCTTCGTCCACTGGCCGCCCCGGTCCTTCTGGAACGTGCGCTCGGAGTAGTCGTTGTGCAGCGCGAAGCCGGCCACGTGCTCGAAGGCGGCCTGGCGGGTGACGTTCTTCGCGCGCCGGCCGATCACGACCGCCAGTTCGACCTCGTAGTCCAGCTTGTCCGAGCCGACCGGCCGCGCCAGGTAGTCGTCGGGGCCGGCCAGCGCGCTGGAGGCCTTGAGGAAGATGATCGGCTCGAGCGGGACGGCGGCGCCCGTCTCGCGGGCGTGGTCGCGGTAGTTGAGCCCGATGCAGACCAGCTTGGACGGGCGCGCGACGGCTGGCCCCAGACGCACGCCGGCCGGCACGCGCGGCGCGCGCGGACCTTCGGCGCCGACCCAGGCGGCCAGCCGCGCCAAGCCGTCGCCCGAGAAGAAGGCTTCGTCCCAGTCGCCGCCGAACGCCGACGCGTCGACGCGGTCGCTCCCCAGCATCACGCCGGGCCTCTCACCGCCGGAGGGGCCGAAGCGAAACAGCCTCATGGACCAGACTCTACACCGGAGCGCCCGACCCCGGCCCTCTCCACGGCGCGCGCCCCGACGAGCGCGACGTCCGGTCCGCACCTCGCGTTTGTTGACGGGCGCGACCGCCCGGCCGCGGAAGGACAGCCTTACGAAACGGGCGCCGCCGCCGCCTCGGCCGCCGTCTCTTCGACGACGACCAGCAGGTCCCCCGCCTCGACGCTCTCCCCGGCGCCGGCCACGATCTCGCGCACGGTGCCGGTGACCGGAGCCTTGATCACCGTCTCCAGCTTCATGGCCTCGGTCACCAGCAGCTTCTGGCCGGCCTTCACCTGCTCGCCGACCTTGGTGACGAGGTCGATGACCCGCCCCGGCATGGGCGCGCCGACCTCGCCGGGCTTGCCGGAGGCGCGGCGCCGCTTGGGTCCCGACACCTTGGCCGAATCGTCGGCGACCCGCAGCTGGCGCGACTGCCCGTTCAGCTCGAAGGTCAACACGCGCGCGCCGTCCGGCTCGACCTCGCCCAGCGACAGCAGCTTGATGATCAGCGTCTTGCCCGGCTCGATGTCGATCCAGGCCTCCTCGCCGACGCGCAGGCCGTAAAAGAAGGTCGGCGTCGGCAGCACCGACGTGTCGCCGTGCAGCGCGCGGTGCTCCATGTAGCCGCGCAGCACCTTCGGGTAAAGCGCGTAGGACACCACGTCGCGCCGCGCGACCTCCACGCCGGCCAGCGCCTCCATCTCGCGCTTGGCGCCCGCCCAATCGAAGGGCGGCATGCTCGCGCCCGGGCGGCCGTCCACCACGGCCGCGCCCTTCAGGATGTCGCTGCGCAGCGGCTCGGGGAACCCGCCCGGCGGCTTGCCCAGCGAGCCCCGCATGAACTCGATGACCGATTCGGGGAAGGTCAGCTCTTTGGCGCGCGCCGCGGCCGCCTTGCCGTCCAGCCCCTGCTTGACCATCCAGATGGCCATGTCGCCGACGACCTTCGACGACGGCGTGACCTTCGGGATGTCGCCGAAGAGCTGGTTGACCTCGGCGTAGGCGTGCTTGACCGCCTCCCAGCCGTCACCGACGCCCAGCGCCTCGGCCTGGGCGCGCAGATTCGAGTACTGGCCGCCCGGGATCTCGTGCTGGTAGACGTCGGCGGCCGGCGCTTTCAGCCCCGACTCGAACGGCGCGTAGTAGGCGCGCACCGGCTCCCAGTAGGCCGACAGCTTCTCGAACAGCTCGGGCGACATCTTGGGGTCGCGTGGCGCGCCCTGCAGCGCGAACGACAGCGACGACAGCGACGGCTGCGAGGTCATGCCGGCCATGCTGCTGACCGCGCCGTCGACCACGGCCACGCCGGCCTCGATGGCCGCCAGGGTGGAGGCGATGCTGTTGCCGGCGGTGTCGTGCATGTGCAGGTGAATCGGCACGTCGACCGCGTCGCGCAGCGCCTGGACCAGCATGGTGGCCGCGCGCGGCCGCAACAGGCCCGCCATGTCCTTGATGCAAAGGAGGTGGGTCCCGCGACGGACGATCTCCTTGGCCAGGTTCACGTAGTACTTGAGGTCGTACTTGGTGCGGGTCGGGTCCGAGACGTCGCCGGTGTAGCAGATGGACGTCTCGACGATGCGGCCGGTCTTCTGGGCCGCCTCGATGGCGACCACCATGTTGTCGACGTCGTTGAGCGCGTCGAAGATCCGGAACACGTCCATCCCGGCGGCGGCCGCCTCCTCGATGAACGCCTCCACCACGTCGTCGGGGTAGTTGGTGTAGCCGACCGCGTTCGCGCCGCGGACCAGCATCTGGAACATGACGTTCGGGACCAGGCGCCGCAGCTGCTCGAGGCGCAGCCAGGGGTCCTCGGACAGGAACCGGTAGGCGACGTCGAAGGTCGCGCCTCCCCACATCTCCAGCGAGAACAGGTCGTGCGCCAGGTGCGCCGTGGCGGGCGCCACCCGCGCCAGGTCATAGGTCCGCACGCGCGTGGCCAGCAGCGACTGGTGCGCGTCCCGCCAGGTGGTGTCGGTCAGCCGCACCCGCGGATTCGACCGCAGCATCTTGACGACCGCGTCCGGCCCTTCCTTGTCGAGGAGCTGCTTGGTCCCGGCGGGCGGCGCGGTCTTCGGCACCGGCGGCGGCAGGGACTCGGTCGCCAGCACCGAGATGGGCGGCTTGGGCTTTCCGCGCACCGTCGAATGCCCGTTCACGATGGTCGACCCGATGTAGCGCAGGATGCGGGTGGCGCGGTCGCGCCGCGGCTGGTACTGCACCAGCTCGGGCGTCTCGTCGATGAAGGTGGTGTGCGCCTTGCCGGCCGCGAACGTCGGGTGAAGCAGCACGTTCTCGAGGAAGGCCAGGTTGGTCTTGACGCCGCGGATGCGGAACTCGCGCAGCGACCGCATCACCTTGCGCCGCGTGTAATCCCATTCGAGTCCGCTGGCCGTGATCTTCACCAGCAGCGAGTCGTAGTACGGCGACACGCGCGCGCCGACGTATCCCGAACCGTCGTCCAGGCGGATGCCCAGCCCGGCGGCCGGGCGATAGACCTGGATCTTGCCGGTGTCGGGCAAGAAGTCGTTCTTGGGATCCTCGGCGGTGACGCGCACCTGGATGGCGACGCCGCGCTGGACGATGTCCGCCTGCGAACCGATGCCGATCTCGGGGTCGCTCAGCTTGTGGCCCTGCGCGATCCGAAGCTGCGCCTGAACCAGGTCTCGGCCGGTGATGGCCTCGGTGACCGTGTGCTCGACCTGGATGCGCGGGTTGACCTCGATGAAGTAGTGGCGGCCGTCGTCGGCCACCAGGAACTCGACGGTGCCGGCGTTGGCGTAGCCGACCTGGCGCCCGATCTTGAGAGCGTCGTCGGCCAGCCGGGCGCGCAGCTCCTGCGGCAGCGACCAGGCCGGCGCGTACTCGACGACCTTCTGGTGGCGGCGCTGAACCGAGCAGTCGCGCTCGAACAGGTGCACCAGCGTGCCGTGGTTGTCGCCCAGGATCTGCACCTCGATGTGCTTGGGGCGCGTGACCAGCTTCTCGAGAAAGACCACGTCGTCGCCGAAGGCCTTCAGCGCCTCGGAGCGGGCCCGATCGAGGAGCTCGGGCAGCTCGGCCGCGCTGCGCACGACGCGCATGCCGCGCCCGCCGCCGCCGGCCGAGGCCTTGATCATGACCGGGTAGCCGGCCTGCTCCGCGAAGGCCCGCGCCGCGTCCAGCGTGCGGACGGCGTCGGGCGTGCCGGGCACCGTCGGGACGCCGGCCGCCATGGCGATCTTGCGCGCCGCCACCTTGTCGCCCAGCGCCTCGATGGCCTCGGGCGTGGGGCCGATGAACACGATCCCCGCCGCGCGGCACTTGCGCGCGAACGAGGCCCGCTCGGACAGCAGCCCGTAGCCCGGGTGGATGGCGTCGACGTCGTGCCGCTTGGCCAGCTCGACGATCTCATCTTCGGCCAGGTAGGCCGCGACCGGCTCCAGCCCCTTGCCGACCAGGTACGCCTCGTCCGCCTTGTAGCGGTGCAGGTGGACGCGGTCCTCTTCCGAAAAGATCGCCACCGTCCGGAAGCCCAGCTCGGTGCAGGCGCGGAACACGCGGATCGCGATCTCGCCGCGGTTGGCGCAGAGCACGCGCTTGAACGGGACTATGGCCATCGGCTCGGAGAACTACCACTAGACCGGCGCGCCTGGGAAGGTCGATCGTGCGGGCCAAAGCCGAGCGGCTGCTGGAGAACCGCGCCGCGAGAGCCAGCGCCGGCAGCGGGGGCGCGTCGCCGGCGGTCAAGCGACCGCAAACTGAACCGCCTCGGAGCTAGGCCGCCTCCGGGCGGCACGGCGTCGGGCATGGTTCGCTCCCGCTCACCGTTGCCTCACGGCAACGCCCTCCTAGGCCCAATGCTGGTCGGTTAAGGAATCGCGGCTGAAACCCCATGAAGATCGATCACTTACCCCGGCCCGTGGCGATCGCCCCCACAGCAGCG
>JAICYS010000472.1 GCA_025934105.1 Myxococcota bacterium
GGACCCGGGCGCGACGGCTCCGGCGGTGCCGCGCACGTCCCGCCGGGCGCCCGACGCAGTGGCGCGCGCGACGCGGGCGGAGGGCGCCGACCAGCTCCTCAGGGAAGCCGACGACCTGTTCGAGCGCGGGAACACCGCCGGCGCCATGGCGCGCGCGCGGCAGGCCATCGGGGCCGGAGCCGGCGCGCCCGCCCACGTCCTCATGGGGACGCTGCTCATCAACCTGCACAACTACAAGGCCGCCGAACCGGAGCTGCAGGAAGCCGTCCGGCAGGATCCGCGCAACGCCGAAGCGCGCCGCCTGCTGACCCTGCTGCGAAGGACGGCCGCCGAACAAGACGCCCCCTGAGCCGCTGGCGATGAAGCGCCTCATGACCGGGGTCCCTGACACGGCGTTCATGGTCGCCGCCTGGCGCGCCGCCGAATCCGACCGCCCGGACGCCCTGTTTCAAGACAAGTTTGCGCACCGCCTGGCCGGCGCGCGGGGCCTGGACGTGGCCGACGAGGCCGGGAGCCGCGCGATGGGCCAGTGGCAAGTCGTGATCCGAACCGTGATCATCGACGGCCTGCTGCGCGCGGCGGTCGGCGCCGGCGCCGCCACGGTCCTGAACCTGGGCGCCGGGCTGGACGCGCGCCCCTATCGCCTGACCTGGCCGGCGGGGCTGCGCTGGATCGAGGTCGACTTCCCCGAGGTGATCGCCTGGAAGGAAGCGCGGCTGCAGGACGCGCGCCCGAGCTGTCAGGTCCAGCGGATCGGGCTGGACCTCACCGATGGCCAGGCGCGCCGCGAGCTGTTCGCGCGCATCGCCGCCGAATCGCCGTCCGTGATGGCCTTGACCGAAGGGGTGGTCCCTTACCTGACGAACGACGCGGTCGGCGCGCTGGCCGACGACCTGCGCCGCCTGCGCGGGGCCCGCTGGATCGTCGACTACGCCTCGCCGGAGAGCGTGCGGTTCAGCAAGCGCCTGCGGCTTCGCCGCCCGATGCCGGCCGCGCCGTTCCAGTTCGAGCCGCCGGACTGGTTCGCCTTCTTCGAAGCGCACGGCTGGCGCGCCGCCGACATCAAGTACTTGCCGATCGAGGCCCGGCGGTTGGGACGGCCGGCGCCGCTGCCGCCCTGGTTGAAGCTGGCGCTGCGGGTGGGCGGCGTGTTGGGGCCGGCGGCGGGGCTCGACGGGTTACGAAAGTCGACCGGCTACGTCGTCCTCGAGCCAGTCTCGAAAGAACCGGTGTGACACCATCCTGAACGGCGGCACCAGGATCGCCGTCGACCCGAGCGGGTCGCCCGAGAAGCTGGGCCTCCGCACGTGGTGCTGTTCGGCGCGGGCGCTCACCGGGACGCCGGGCCGTTTCCGACCTGCGCCGCGCCTGGCGGGCGGCAGCGACCGTCACGCGCGGGGCGCCACCCTATCCGGCCGGCCGGGCGCGGTTCTTGTCGATGATGCCGAAGATCAGCAAGATGAACGCCACCAGGCGGACCAGGAAGAAGTAATGGCGCGTCTCGAC
>JAICYS010000417.1 GCA_025934105.1 Myxococcota bacterium
AGAATGATGGACGCGCTGATGTAGGGCATGATGCCCAGCGCGAAGATCGACATCTGCTCGAGCGCGCCGCCCGAGAACATGTTGAACAGCCCCAGGAACGACCCCGAGGACTGGTTGATGATCTTCCCCATGATGGCGCGGTTCACGCCCGGCGTCGTGACGAACGCGCCGATGCGATAAACGGCCAGCAGCGCCAGCGTGAACAGGATCCGGCGCCGCAGCTCCGGAATTTTCCCTATGTTTTGAAATCCGCCGGCCATGGGTCGACCTCGAAGTTGAGCGCGGTCAGGCCGCGACGACCTCGGCGGTGCCGCCGGCCTTCTCGATCTTTTCCTTGGCCGAGGCCGAGAAGGAGGTCGCCTTGACGGTGAACTTCTTGGTGAGGTCCCCCTCGCCCAGAATCTTCACACCGTCCAGCTTGCGGGGAACCATGCCGGCGCCCTGCAGCGCCGCCAGGTCGATGATGCCGCTCTCGAAGCGCTTCTCCAGCGCACCGACGTTGACGGCGAACATCTGCGTGCGGAAGGGATTCTTGAACCCCTTCTTCGGGAAGCGGCGCTGCATCGGCATCTGACCGCCCTCGAACCCGAGGCGCGCGCCATGGTGGCCAGCGCGGGCCTTTTGCCCCTTCACGCCCTTGCCCGACTGCTCGCCGGTGCCCGAGCCCGGACCGCGGCCGATGCGCTTGCGGTTGCGCGTCGCGCCCTTCGGCCCCTTCAAACTATGAAGCGTCGTGCCCATCGTGGTGTCCTTGGCTTTCTAAACCTATTCGGCTTTCTCGACTCGAACCAGGTGAGAGACGGCGCGGATCATGCCACGCACCGCTTCGTTGTCGGGCAACGTTCTGGAGACGCCCATCTTGCGGAGCCCGAGGGCCGCGATGGTCCGCTTGTGCTGCTCGGGGCGGTTGATCCCGCTCCGGGTCAGCGTCACACGCAGCGACTTGGCCATGGCTGGTTACTCCCGGATCTCTTCGGCGCGCTTGCCACGCAGGCCGGCCGAGACGTCGGCGCTGCGGAGCTGCTGGAGGGCGTCGATGGTTGCGTGGATGACGTTGTGCGGGTTCGACGTCCCGATGCACTTGGTGAGGATGTCCTGGACCCCCGCCACCTCGAGCACCGGCCGAACGGCGCCGCCGGCGATGACGCCGGTCCCGGCGCTGGCCGGACGCAGCAACACCGAACCGGCGCCGAAGCGCCCGATGACCTCGTGCGGGATGCTGCCGCCGACCAGCGGGATGAGGAACAGGTTCTTCTTGGCCTGCTCGGTTCCCTTGCGGATCGCCTCCGGCACCTCGTTGGCCTTGCCGAGCCCGGCGCCCACGTACCCGCGCTGGTCACCGACGACGACGAGCGCCGAGAACGAGAACCGCCGCCCGCCCTTGACGACCTTGGCGACGCGGTTGATGAAAACGACGCTGTCGACGAGCTCGCCGACGTCTTCGTAGTTGATTGCCATCTGGGTCCTTTAGAACTTGAGTCCCGCTTCGCGCGCGCCGTCAGCCAGCGCGGAGATGCGTCCGTGGTATTTGAAGCCGGCGCGGTCGAACACGACCTTGTCGATCCCGTTTTCGAGGCACTTCTTCGCGATGGCCGCGCCCACCTTCTTGGCCGCCGCCTTCTTGTCCTCGTCGTCCAGGCGTTCCAGGCCCAGGTCCGACGCCCCGGCCAGCGTCTTGTGCCGCAGATCGTCGATGACCTGCGCATAGATGTGGCGGGAGCTGCGGAACACCGCCAGGCGCGGCCGCTCGGCCGTGCCCTGGATACGCTTGCGCAGCGAGGCGTGCCGCTTTTCGCGGCTCTCTTTCTTGTAGGTGATGACGAGCATGGTTCCTCTTCGCGCGGCTTAGCCGCCGCCTCCGGTCGCGCCGGCCTTGCCGACCTTCCGCTTGATGACCTCTTCGACGTACTTCACGCCCTTGCCCTTGTACGGCTCGGGGGGGCGCAGCTCGCGGACCTTGGCCGCCGTCTGGCCGACCAGGTCGCGATCGGCGCTGGTGAGAACCACGCGGTTCTTGTCGACCTTGGCCGACACGCCCTTCGGCAGCTTGAACGCCACCGGGTGCGAGTAGCCGAGCGCCATGTTGATGGTGTCCCCGGCCACCTCGGCGCGATAACCGACGCCGTTGATCTCCAGCTCGCGCGTCCAGCCGTCGGTCACGCCCTTGACCATGTTGGCCAGGTGCGCGCGGATGAGGCCGTGCTTGGCGCGGTTCTGGCGCGAGTCGTCCGCGCGCAGCACCGTCACCTTGTCGGCCTCGGCCGTGATCGACACGCCCTCGGGCACCGGCCTCGAGAGCTCGCCCTTCGGGCCCTTCACGCTGACCGCACCCGCCTTCTGGGTGAGCGTCACCCCCTTGGGCAGCGGCAGCACTTTTCGTCCTATACGTGACATCGCTTCACCAGTCTCCGTTACCAGACTTCGCAGAGCAGCTCGCCGCCCAGCCCCTGCTTGCGGGCGGCGCGGTCGGTCATCAGGCCCTTCGACGTGGACAGGATGGCGATGCCCAGGCCCGAGCGGACCTTGGGGATCGTTCCGTGGCGCACATACATCCGCTGGCCGGGACGCGAGCGCCGGCGCAGACCGGTGATGGCGTTGGTCCGCGGGTCGGCCCAGCGCAGGCGCACCACCAGCTCGGCGGCGCCGCCCTCCTCGGGCGCTCGCACGTCGTAGCCGGCGATGTAGCCCTCGTCCTTGAGCAGTTCGCACAGCCGCATCTTCAGCTTGGACGCCGGCGCCAGAACTTCGGCGTGGCGGGCCAGGATTCCGTTGCGAATGCGGGTCAAAAAGTCCGCGATGGGGTCAGTCATGGGCATTGGTTACCTACCAGTTAAATCGGGGGGACCGCCCGGCGGCTTGGACGCC
>JAICYS010000331.1 GCA_025934105.1 Myxococcota bacterium
CGGCGTGAACCGCGCCATCATGGGGAAGATCGTCAACCAGGCCTCGGGCACGTTCCTGGGCCTGTTCAACATGTTCTCGGGCGGCGCGCTCGAGCAGATGTCGATCTTCGCGCTGGGCATCATGCCCTACATCAGCGCGTCGATCATTCTGCAGCTCCTCACCGTCGTGGTCCCCAAGCTGGAACAGCTCTCCAAAGAAGGGGAGATGGGGCAGCGGAAGATCAATCAGTACACCCGCTACGGGTGCGTGATCTTGTCGCTGATTCAGTCGTTCTTCATCGCCCGCTGGCTGGAAGGGAACAACCGCTCCTACGCCCAGTTCGGGCAGGTCGTCACGGATCCCGGTTGGGGCTTCCGCGTGATGACGATGGTCTCGCTGACCACGGGCACGTCGTTCATCATGTGGCTCGGCGAGCAGATCACCGAGCGCGGCATCGGCAACGGGATCTCGCTCATCATCTTCGCGGGCATCGTGACCGAGATGCCGGACGCCGCCGTCCGCATGTTCTCGAAGGCCAAGATGGGCGACATTACCGCCTTCGACCTGGCGGTCATCGGCCTGGTGATCATCCTGGTCGTCGCGGTCATCATTTTCTTCGAGCGGGGATACCGAAAGGTCCCGGTTCAATATGCCAAACGGGTGGTCGGCCAGAAGGTCTACGGCGGGCAATCGACGCACCTGCCACTGAAGGTCAACACCTCCGGCGTCATTCCGCCGATCTTTGCCTCGTCCATTCTGATGTTCCCGCAGCAGATCGCCTCGTTCTGGCAGAACCCGGCCATGCAGCGGATCTCGGAGGCTCTGCACCCGGGGGACTGGCGCTACAACACCATCTACGTCGCCCTGATCGTCTTCTTCTGTTACTTCTACACGGCCGTCACCTTCAACCCGGTG
Source organism: Myxococcota bacterium (assembly GCA_025934105.1). Classification (GTDB taxonomy): domain Bacteria; phylum Myxococcota_A; class Polyangia; order Fen-1088; family Fen-1088; genus JADGRB01. Next base: position 896 of record JAICYS010000331.1, read on the forward strand.
GACGTCGCCGACAACATGAAGAAGTATGGCGGCTTCATCCCGGGCATCCGGCCCGGCAAGGCCACGGCGGCCTACATCGACAAGGTCCTCACGCGCATCACCTTTGGGGGCGCGGTTTACATCTCGGCCATCTGCGTGTTGCCGTCCTTGCTGCACGAAAAGATGAAGGTGCCGTTCTACTTTGGCGGCACCGGCCTGATGATCGTCGTCGGCGTGGCGCTGGACACCGTCCAGCAGATCGAATCGCACCTCATCACCCGCAATTACGAGGGCTTCACGGGACCGCGGGGACCCCGACTTCGCGGGCGCAGCGCGCGTGCGGCGGGGGCGGCCAGCCGCTAGCGCGGCTGGCCTTCGGTGAAGAAGCCGGGCGTTGAGTGAGAACCTTCTGTTGTTCGGACCGCCAGGGGTGGGGAAGGGGACTCAGGCCGCCCGTCTGTCCAAGGTCTTCAACATCCCGCACGTCGCCACCGGCGACATGTTGCGCGGGGCCATCCAGTCGTACACGCCGCTCGGCCAGCGGGCCAAGCAGTTCATCGACAAGGGGCAGCTGGTTCCGGACGACCTGGTCCTGGACCTGCTTGGCGAGCGGCTGCAACAGCCGGACACCGAGCGCGGCTTCTTGCTCGACGGATTTCCGCGGACCGTTCCGCAAGCCGAGGTCCTGGGCCGGATGCTGATCGGTTACGGCAAGAAGCTGGACCGGGTGCTGGTGCTGGACGCCCCGGAAGAAGAGCTGGTGCGCCGCATCTCGGGGCGCCGCACCTGCGAGAGCTGCCAGACGACCTACCACGTCGACTCGAAGCCCCCGAAGGTGGCGGGCGTGTGCGACCGCTGCGGCGGCGTGCTGATCCAGCGCAGCGACGACTCCGAGCAGATCATCCGCAACCGCCTGCGCGAGTTTCTGGCCAAGACCAAACCGGTGCTGGACTACTTCATGTCCGAAAAGTGGCCGGTCCGGAAGATCGACGCCAACGGCAACATGGACCAAATCTTCGGGCGGATTTACGCCGCGGTGCTGCTGTCGTAGCCATGGCCATCCATCTCAAGAGCGCGGGCGAGATCGCCAAGCTGCGCGAGGCCAACCTGGTCGTCGCCGACGTCCTCGACCGTCTGGAAGAGGCGGCCAAGCCAGGCGTCAGCACCTGGGAGCTGAACGAGATCGCCGCCCAGCGGCTGCGGCAGCTCAGGGCCGATTCGGCCTTCTTGAACTACGGCCACCCGCCTTACCCGGCCGTGCTCTGCACGTCGGTGAACGAGGCGGTGGTCCACGGTGTGCCGCGCAAGGACGTCATCTTGAAAGAGGGCGACATCCTGTCGATCGACTTCGGCGCGTTCAAGGACGGCTGGTGCGGCGACTCGGCCCGGACCGTGCCGATCGGGCAGGTGTCGAAAGAGGCCCGGGCGCTGATCGACGCCACCCGGGAGTCGCTGGAGCGGGCCATCGCCGCCTGCGTCCCGGGGAACCGGCTGGGGGACATCGGCTACGCCGTCCAGTCCCACGTCGAGCGGCTGGGCTATTCGGTCGTCAAACAGTTCGTCGGGCACGGGATCGGGCGGGCCATGCACGAGGAGCCGCACGTCCCGAACTACGGCGATGCCGGCAAGGGCCGGCGCCTGTCCGCCGGCCTGGTGGTGGCCATCGAGCCGATGGTCAACGCCGGGGGACCGGAGGTGGTCATCGAAGATGATGGGTGGACGGCTGTAACGAAAGATGGTAGCCTCTCGGCCCATTTCGAGCATTCCGTCGCCATCACCGATGGCGGCCCGGTGGTGCTCTCCAGGGCGTAGGCTGGCGCCGGCCGCATTTCAGCGGCAATTGTAACGAATTCGTGCTATCGGGAGCGTCCGATGAAGGTCAGGGCTTCGGTCAAAAAGGTATGTGACAAGTGCAAGGTCATCCGCCGGCGCGGTGTCGTGCGGGTCATCTGCGAGAACTCACGTCATAAGCAGAGGCAGGGATAAATGGCGCGTCTAGCTGGCGTCGATCTTCCGCGCAACAAGCGGATGGACATCGCGCTCACGTACATCTACGGGATCGGCAAGGCCCTGGCGAAGGACATCCTGAACGCCGCCGAGGTGCCGCTGAGCAAGCGCACCGACGATCTCGACGACAACGAGACGCGCCGGATCCGCGAGGTGATCGAAGCGCGCCAGATCAAGGTCGAAGGCGACCTGCGGCGCGAGGTCGGCATGAACGTCAAGCGGCTGATGGACCTCGGGTGCTTCCGGGGCCTGCGTCACCGCAAGGGCCTGCCGGTCCGCGGGCAGCGCACGCACACCAACGCGCGCACGCGGAAGGGCCCCCGCAAGGGCCAGGCGATCAAGCGCAAGACCGAAGGAACCGGAGCGTAATTCATGGCGACCGCACCCGAGACCGCAAAGCCGAAGAAGAGCAAGGCCAAGAAGGTCAAGAAGAACATCCAGAGCGGCATCGCTCACATCACGGCGTCCTTCAACAACACCATCGTCACGATCACCGACGTGTCCGGCAACGTGCTGGCCTGGTCGTCGTCGGGCGTGAAGGGCTTCAAGGGGTCGCGCAAGTCGACGCCGTTCGCCGCCCAGCTGGCCGCCGAGGACGCCGCCCACAAGGCGATGGAGCACGGCCTGCGCACGCTGAGCGTGTTCGTGAAGGGACCGGGCTCGGGGCGCGAATCGGCGCTGCGTGCGCTGGCCTCGACCGGCTTCAAGATCACACTGATTCGCGATCTCACCCCCATTCCCCACAATGGCTGCCGCCCGCCCAAGCGGCGCCGCGTCTGATTTCGAGAGAGCTGCAAAGAAATGGCTAACTACTCCGGTCCTGTTTGTCGGCTCTGCCGGCGCGAAGACATGAAGCTGTTCCTCAAGGGGGACCGCTGCTACACCGACAAGTGCGGCTACGAGCGGCGCGCCTACGCGCCCGGCCAGCACGGGCAGGCGCGCCGACGCAAGCTGTCCAACTACGGCTCGCAGCTGCGCGAGAAGCAGAAGGTGAAGCGCCTCTACGGCCTCGCCGAGCGGCAGTTCCGCGGCTACTACCACAAGGCGATCCGCATGAAGGGCGTGGCGGGCGAGAACCTGCTGCAGCTCCTCGAGCGGCGCCTGGACAACGTCATTTACCGTCTGGGCTTCGCCTCGGATCACGCCGAGGCGCGCCAGCTGGTTCGCCACGGCCATTTCCTGGTGAACGGGCGGCGGGTCGACATCCCGTCGTTTCAGTGCCGCGCCAATGACCAGATCGAGGTTCGCGACGGCTCGAAAAAGATCACGCGCATCCTCGAGAGCGTCGGCGCCGTCGACCGCCGCGGCGTTCCCAAGTGGCTGGAGCTCGAGAAGGACAACTTCAAGGGAAAGCTGACCGCGCTCCCCGCGCGCGAAGATTTGACGTTGCCGATTCGCGAGCAGCTCATCGTCGAGCTCTACTCGCGCTGATTCCAAGAGAAGGATTTCAAGACATGGCGACCGCAATGGCTACGACGTCCTCCAGTTCACAGAACACTTTCATCGCGCGGAACTGGCGCGACCTCATCCGTCCGCGGAACCTCGAGGTCGACCCCGAGTCGCTCACCGCGAACTACGGCAAGTTCACGTGCGAGCCGCTCGAGCGCGGCTTCGGGACGACGCTGGGGAACAGCCTGCGCCGGATCCTGCTGTCGTCCCTGCAGGGCGCGGCGATCACGGCCGTCAAGATCGAAGGCGCGCTGCACGAGTTCACGACCATCCCCGACGTGGTCGAGGACGTGACCGACATCGTGCTGAACTTGAAGGAGGTCCTGCTGAAGACCTCCGACTCGAAGCCGCGCGTGCTGCGGATCGACAAGGACGGCGACGGGCGTGTCAACGCCGGGGACATCCAGCTCACCGACGGGGTCGAGGTGCTGAACCCCGATCACAAGATCCTCACCTGCTCGAAGGGCGCCAAGCTGCGGATGGAGCTGACGGTCGGCACCGGCCGTGGCTACGTCCCGGCCGACCGAAACAAGGGCCCGCAGACGCCGGTGGGGGTGATCCCGATCGACGCGCTCTTTTCGCCGATCCGGAAGGTGAACTTCCAGGTCACCAACGCGCGCGTCGGCCAGCAGACCGACTACGACCGGCTCACGCTGGAGGTCTGGACCAACGGGGCCGTCAAGCCGGAGGACGCGGTGGCGTTCGCGGCCAAGATCCTGAAGGACCAGCTCTCGATCTTCATCAACTTCGAAGAGGGGAGCGAGCCGACCCACGACGCGCACGTGTCGGAGGAGCAGGCCAAGCTGAACGAGAACCTCTGGAAGTCGGTCGACGAGCTGGAGCTGTCGGTCCGCTCGGCGAACTGTCTCCAG
>JAICYS010000330.1 GCA_025934105.1 Myxococcota bacterium
CAACGCCCTCCTTGGCCGCTTCCGGGGGGCCCGTCGTCGGGCATGGTTCGCTGCCGCTCACCGTTGCCTGACGGCAACGCCATCCTTGGCCGCCTCCGGGCGGCCCGTCGTCGGGCATGGTTCGCTGCCGCTCACCGTTGCCTCACGGCAACGCCCTCCTGGGCCGCCTCCGGGGGGCCCGTCGTCGGGCATGGTTTGCTGCCGCTCACCGTTGCCTGACGGCAACGCCCTCCTCGCCGCCAGGCCGTTCGGTCGAGCGCAGGCGCCGACAAGCCGGCCGGCGGTCACGCGGCCGCGACGGTGAACGGCGTTCCGGCGCCGGCCCGCGAGCATCCCGGGCCCTCCGCGCTTCAGGCGGCGGCGCGCAGCTCTTTCAGCTTCTCGCGGACGGCGTCCGCGTGGCCGGCGGCCTTCACGGTCGCCCAGTGGTGCGCGATCTTCCCCTTGGGGTCGATGATGGCGGTCGAGCGGATGACGCCGACGCTCTTCTTGCCGTAGAGCACCTTTTCGCCCCAGGCGTTGTAGGCGGTCATCACCTTGTGCTCGGGATCGCTGAGCAGGCGCACCTTCAGCTTGTACTTGGCGATGAACTTGCGGTGGCTCTCGGTCGTGTTGGGGCTGCAGCCGACCACGGCCGCGTCCAGCTTCTCGAAGTCCTTGAGCCCGTTCGTGAAGTCACACGCCTCGGTCGTGCAGCCCGGCGTGTCGTCGTTCGGGTAAAAGTAGAGAACCAGCCACTGTCCTTTGTAGTCGGACAGCTTGGCGGTCTTGTCGTCCTGGTCGGGCGCGGAGAAGGCGGGCGCGGCGCTGCCGACGTCGAGCTTGCGGTCGCTGGGCATGGCCGAGATCTATCACGACCGTCTCCCCTGGATCTCGGGCGCGTTCTGTGACACATAAGAGGCGGTCCCGGGCGACGGAACGCCGGCGAACCCCGCCAGGCCCGGAAGGGAGCAACGGTAACCAGTCGACCGGGTGCTCGGGACCATTACTTTTTTCCCATGGCCGACATCGCCACCTTGATTCAGGACATGCTGTTTTCGTCCAAGGTGCGCGAAGCGGCCAAGGCCAGCGGCTTCACCGTCCAGACCACGCGCGACCCGGCGGCCTTCGCCGCGGCCGCGCGCGAGGCCAAGCTGGCCATCGTCGACCTGCGGCTGCCGGTGGCGGCCGCCGCGCTGGAGGCGCTGCAGGCGATCTCGCCTCGCCCGCGCACCGTCGGCTTCGTCGACCACGAGCGCACCGACGTCATGGACGCCGCGCGCGCGCAAGGCGCCGAGGTGATGGCCAAGGGCCAGTTCGCCAACGGACTGCCCAAGCTGCTGGCCAGCCTGCGTTAGCCACCCAGGCCGTTTCACTCAGGCCGCGCGCGTAAATCAACCGTCCAATCGCAGGGAAGCATGATCTCCCGCACTCGTGAACCGAGACGAGGAGTTGGAAATGGCCACCGTCGCGGCCAGCCCGCGCTCCAAGCATCGCCCGCGCCGCTGCGCTGCAGGGTGGTCTCGCTCGACGGTCCCAGGTGGCCGGGCGCGAGCGTCGCGGATCTGCGAACGTCGTGGGCCGCCGCTGAGCAGCGAGGTGCACTGAGAACAGGTCCGCCGCGGTGAAACAGATCCTCGAGGCAGCGCTCAAGCTCGAGCCCGAACAACGCGAGGAGCTGATCGAGCTAGGGGGTGTCCCGATCTAGGGACACCCCTAGCCGCCAGCCTCGATGCCACCGACCTCGGCGAGTACTGGGACGCCGAGATCAAACGACGCTCAGGGAAACAGCGGGACCAGCTCGCGCAGCGTGCGGACGATGAGGTCGGGCGGGCCCCACTCGTCCCGTTCGCCGTCGGGCAGCGGCTGGGTCCGCAACAGGACCGTCCGGCAGCCGGCCCGCCGTCCGGCCAGCACGTCGAACTTGAAGTCGCCGACGGTCAGGGTGTCGGCCGGTGCCGCGCCCAGCTTCTCGCACAGCGCGAGCACGCCGGCGGGCGACGGCTTGGGCGGCCCGTCCTCACGCGTGTAGACGGCGTCGAACGCGAACCCGAAGGTGCGGGCGAAGGTCTCGACCACCTCGCGGATGTTCCGGGTCAGGATGCCGATCGGGATACGCCGGGCCCCGAGGTGTGCCAGCAGCTCGGCGCAGCCGTCGGTCAGGCGCGCGCCGGCGATGGCGTCCCGTTCGTGCCGGCGCAGGATGGCCTCGGCGCGCGCGCAGGTCTCGGCGTCGGCGGTCACCAGCTGCTCGAGGATCGGCAGGCCCGGCTCGAGGCCGATCTCGGCGCGAATGGCGTCGAAGTCCAGCGCCGAATCGGCCAGCGTGCCGTCGAGATCGAAGATCACCGCGCGCGGGGTGGTGGCCGTCACTCGGTGGCCTCGGCCGGCCCGCCCGACCGGGCCACGTCCTCGGTCTTGATCTTGGCGGCGTCCATGCCGCGCGCGCGCTTGGTCATGGTGCGCAGCAGCTCGTCGACGGGCGGCGGCTCGCCCTTGATGAAGCGCAGCGGGTTGGTCCGCGCCACCACGAAGTTCCGCAGGTAGGGGCTGTTGAAGCCGCGCGCCTTCAACGCGCCGACCGCCGCCGTGACGGCGTCGTCGTACTCCAGCAGCAGCGCCGCCCGGGCTCGCCGTTCCGGCAAGGCGTCGCGCAATCGCCCCGGCAGCCAGCGATCCGCCTTGCGCAGCACCGGGTGGTAGGCGCCGCCCGACAGCCGCCCTCGTTCTTCGTAGGCGAAGCCCAGCGTCGCCAGCGCCGGCTCTTCGAACTCCAGCGCATAGGTCTCTTCCCCCGCCGCTCCGTCGGCCAGCCCGGCCAGGTCTTGGTACATGCGGCGGACGCCGATGGCCTTTTCGCGCAGGTTGTGGGCCTTTTCGATGTTGAGCGCCAGGATCTGATAGGCCACCTCCCGCTCGGGGACCAGCAGCGCCAGCGCCGTCTTCGCGCCCAGCTCCTTGAGGGCAGTCAGCCGGTGATACCCGTTCGGCGTCCAGTACGAGGCCGACTCGGTCTTCTCGCGGACCGCGATGATCGGGTCCAAGAAGCGCTTGGTCTTGTCCATCGCCTGCGTCAGCCGGCGGACGTGCGCGTCGGAGATGTCGCGCTGGAAGGGCGTGGGCGCGATCTGGTCGAGGGGCAGGGCGGTGAACAGCAGCGCGTGGCCGCCCAGAGGTTCGCGGTAGGCGGCCAGCACGGCGCCGCCGTCGCCGCGCACGGCGTCGATGAGGGCGGCCAGCTCGGCGGGGGGCGCGTCCAGCGCCAGCTGGGTGGGGCCGAGCTCGGTCGGCCGCAGCTTGACGCCGCGCCGCCGCCGCGGCGTGCCGCTGGGCTTACCTGCGCGCTTGGCTGGGGAACGGGTCGGCATCCGTGAAGGATGCCAGATCCCGCCCTACATATGATCCGTGCAGGTGCCGTCCTGGTTGCGGTCGATGCAGATCGTCGTCCCCTCGCAGGCGTAGATGAAGTTCAGGTTGGTGTAGGTCCCGTTCTTCAGCTTGCTGCAGGAATCGCCGTTCAAAAGGATGTTCTGCTTGTTCGCGTCGTAGGACCAGCCGTTCGTGCCGTCCTGCGAGATGGCGACGTTCTTGTTGTTCATCGACGTGTCGGTGGCCGACACCGCGACGTTGGTGAATCCGGAGGGGGCGCCCGACAGCGAGACGGTGCAGGAGAACACCGCGCCGACCAGCGCGTTCAGCGCGTTCTCGAGGGCCTGCGGGTCGGTCGCGGCGTAGTAGCTGGTGCTGGCGCCGGACTGGGCCAGGCCGCCGGCCATCGCGAAGTTGTTCAGCGTGTTCTGCGCCGCCGACACGTTCCCGACGCCGATGACGAAGGTCTTGATCTTGTACTTGGTCAGGGCGTCGGCGATCGCCTGCGTCGCCGCCACGTCCTCGCTGGGGTTGTCGGTACGCGTACACATGTCGGACGCTTGCCCGCCCATGTCGGCGCAGCCCGCCGGGCAGTTCGGCAGGCCGTCGGTGGCCAGCAGGATGTACTTCGGGTTGTTGTCCTTCACGCCCGCGAGGTAGGAGGCCCCCGTCGTGACGGCGTCGCGCGTCGGCGTGTTGCCGTTGGGGTTCGTCATCTGAAGCGTGCTGGCGATCTGGGTGCCGGTGCTGCTTCCGACGCCGACCTGCGGGGCCTTGGAGGCGCCGCAGACGTTGTCGTCCGAAAAGAACTTGAGGCCCCAGTTGATCTGGCTGTCGGTCGACATCACGACGCCCGACACGGCGGTGACCATCTGCGTCCACTTCGAGCCCTGGGTGCAGTTCCGCCCGCAGGAGCTCCCGCTGTCGTCGTCGGCCATCGAGCCCGACTTGTCCTGGATGATGAGGACGTCCGGCGGCACGGCTTCGATCGGAACGTTCGTCTGCCCGCAGCTTCCCCCGGTCATTCCCACGTCGCCGCCCGCGCCGCTGTTGAGGCCGACGCCCGACGCGCCCGTTCCGGTCGTTCCGGTGGACGCGCCGATGCCGGTGTTGCCGCTGTTGCCGGTGTTGCCGGTCCCCGTCGGTGGCGCGGCTTCACCGGGCGTGAAACCGCAGCCTGCCAGCGCGGACAAAAGCAAAAGCTTCAACAATCGCCCGTCGAAACGCATCACGAGACCTCCAAGGGGGGGAGTGGGGCCGGTCGGACCCTGCACCATAGATTACGCCAGGGCACCGCGGAAAGTACGCAAAACTTGCTAATGGGTGAGTGCCTCGGCACGTCGGTCGACGTTCATCAAAATCGCGATCGGCTTCGTTGCGTGTAGCGCGTTGTAGGTTCGTGCAGCACGCGCCGCCCGCCGCGCATCGCGGAAGACGGTCAGGCCGAGCGTAGAGGCGTAATCGGCCGATTCGTGCTGGCCCGTGAGGCGAACCATCGAAAAAAGCGCGCGCCCGCCTAAGTTCGGCAAGCTAGTCCCTGGAAGCGTGAAGAGGTGCATCTCTCGAGGCGGCGTCTTCCTGCCCGGCGAGGCGCGAGGAACGCGAAGACTGGACGTATTCGAGTGACGAGCAACGCAGCCAGGCACGAAGAGGACCGTCGAGACATGCATCGATCCACGTTTCCTGGGGACTAGTGCATGGCGGTCGAGCTCCCTGCGCGCGGCATTCGAGTGGGCGGTGTGACCGTCGGGCCGGGCGTGGCGCGCGCCGTGATGATCCCGCTCGCGCGGCGGACGGGCGCCGGCGCGACCGCCGTGCCCGCCTGGGTGGTGGTGGGCGGCCGGCCCGGCCCGCGCGTCGGGGTGGTGGCCGCGACGCACGGCATCGAGGCGTTCGCCGCGCGCGCGGC
>JAICYS010000086.1 GCA_025934105.1 Myxococcota bacterium
GCCCGTCCCGACCAGGATCATGCCGCCCGCACCGGCGGTTCCCGACGTGCCCCCCGCCCCCGTCACCACGACCCCGGAGCCCGCCGTCCCACCGCTGCCGGACGTGCCGGACATGCCGGCGACGCCGGTGCCCGCCGCACCGGCCGCGCCCATCCCGCCGACGCCGCTGGCGATCGCCCCGCCGGCGCCGCCCGCGCCCATGCCCGCCGCCCCGTTGCTCCCCGCCGCCCCGTTGCTCCCGGCCGCCCCGTTGCTCCCCGCCGCGCCGTTGCTCCCCGCCGCGCCGTTGCTCCCCGCCGCGCCGTTGCTCCCGGCGGCACCGTTGCTCCCGGCGGCACCGCCCGCGCCGCCAGCGCCGCCCATGCCGCCATTACATCCCGAGAGCGACAGCGTCACCGACTGGCCCGCCGACAATTTCAGGTACGAGATGGTTTGTCCGCCGTAGCTCTCGGCACCAGACGTGCACAGCCCGGTGACGGGCACCGTCGCCGCGTTCGTCACCGACACGGTGATCGACGTGCCCGGCTGGATGGTGCCGGTGACGCCGGAGCCCTGCAGCGCCATCCGGTCGAGGAAGATCTGCGCCAGCTCGTCCTGCGTGGGGCTCTGCACCGGCAGCGTCGACGCGGCGGCGTACTTCGAGAACGCCGCCTCCAGCAGATCCGACAGCAGGCTGTGCCCGGCGCCGTCGAAGTTGCGCGCGTTCGCCTGGTGGAACATCCAGGGGTCCTTGTTGCCCGCCAGCATGTACCCCGCCAGCTGGTCGCTCTGGTCGGCGATCATGCTCGGGTAGTCGACGGTGGACACCATCTTCAGCTGCTCCCATTCGGGGATCCACTCGGACGGCTGCGACACGTTGTAATAGAGGTCCGTCGGGATCCGCGGGATCTCGAGGACCGTCGGCTGCAGCGCGTTCCAGAAGGCGACGTTGGGCGACGGGTTGTCCTCGCCCATCACCGACGTGTCGCTGACGATGTAACGGATGCCGGCGTCGTGGATGGCCTGCATGGCGTTCGGGTCCCCGAGGCCCGAGATGTTGGGCGTCACGGCGCTGATCGTCGCGTAAGGCGTCAGCGGCAGCCCCTGCAGATAGGTGCTGTTTCGCGTGAACTCGACCAGTGCGTCCGCGTAGCTCATGTTGTCCAGGGTCGCGTGATCCCAGGTGTGGTTGATCCACGCGAACGTCGAGCCCAGCGCGACCGCCTTGGACGTCAGCGGGTCGCCCGGCATCGACTGCGAGCCGTATCCGTTGACCGCCCAGGCGATCCGGAACCCGGCGAACTGCGAATTGGCGCGCTTGCCGTTCTGCCAGTCGGCCAGCGCTTGCATGTCGGCGTCGGTGATGCGGTACGTGCCGCCGGTGAAGATGTCGCTGGCCAGGAACAGATCGTCCAGCTCCGGAACGGCGTACACGTGCCGCTCGCCGATGAACACGCCGCGCGTGGCCCAGTTCACCAGGCCGTAGGCCAGCTCGAGATAAGAATTGAAGTACGAGGCTTGCGCGAAGGTGAGCGCCAGCGCCTCGCGTCCGTCGCTGGTGGTGTGGACGGCCGCGTAGATGTTGCCGGCGGCGTCCACCAGCAGCGGCGTGGTGCTGCTGTCGGCGGCCGTCGCGGGGTAGACCCAACCCTGATTGACCACCACCGGATTGGCGCAGTTGGCCCCCACGAACAGGGCGGAGCCGGCTGCCGTGCAGGTCATCGTCACCGGCGACGTCGCCGGGTCGACCTCGCCGTTGTCGGCCAGCCCGTAGGACGCCGTCGGCGACGTGTACAGCGACACGCGCCGCACCTGGAACTGCGCCTCGTAAGTCGCCAGCGTGTTCCACTCGTCGGTGGTGAACGCGCTGCCGCTGGTGGCCGAGAGCGCGCCGGTCTCGAGAAACACGGCGCTGTACTTGCCGTGCGCGCCGCTGGCCAGCGTGTCGGCCGTCAGCGTCGTCGTGCCGGCGTTGAACACGTCGAACGGCGTTCCCAGAAACTGCAGCGTGTTCTGGATGGCGTCCAGATCCGAGTCGGTTCCGCCGGCCGTGATGATGAGGACGCGCGCGTCGACGACGGCGCCGGCCAGCGGCGTGGCGCCCGTGGCGGGCGACGTGTCGAGGGCCAGCGGGGCCAGCCGCCGGACCTTCGCGACGGGCCGCGGCGGCGCCTGCCGGACCGTGTCCTTGGCGACCAGCTCCGGCCCGGCCGCAGGCGGCTGCCCGCATCCGAGGGTGGCCAGCACCAGCGAGCCAACCAACCCGCGCGCGAATCGACCATCAAGCGAGTTCTGCATGTACGAGGGCTCCTGCTTCGGGGTCGCCGAGTAAACGGTCAGCAAGGCCTCAGCAGAAGACGTGCCAGCACAACCCCAGGTTTCCCGGGCCCGGTGCTACCGATCGGTAGCAAGCGCGGCGGATTCGTTTCGTCCAGGAAGCGCAAACCGTCGCTCACAGACGCGTTGGCCAGTCCCAGGAACCGTAGAAGGGTTCCTGGCTGATCGCTCACGCATTCGTGGACGGGCGTCAGTCGTCGCGCGGGCCGCCGAGGCCATGTTCCTGCAACTTCGCATAAAGCTGCGGGCGGCCAATCCCGAGGAGCCGCGCGGCAGCCGACCGGTTTCCCTTGGCCCGCTCGAGGGCGCGCGCGATCAGCCGTTTTTCCAGCGCGGCCACGGCGGCGTTGAGCGTGAGGTCGTCGTCGTCGGGCGCGCCGGGCGGCGGCGCGGCGGCGGCCCGGACGCTCTCGGGCAGATCGCCGACGTCGATCACCTCGCCGCCGCAGAGGACGGCGGCCCGTTCCAGCACGTGGAACAGCTCGCGGACGTTGCCCAGCCAGGGATTGGCCAGCAACCGCTGCATGGCGGCCTCCGACACGGCGCGCGCGCTGTGCCCGCGCAGCGCGTGCGCCACCAGCAGCGGGATGTCACTGGGCCGGGCGCGCAGCGGCGGCAGCTCGATCTCGATCACCGCCAGCCGGTAGTACAGCTCCTCGCGCAGCGCCGCGCCCGGCACGCCGGGGCGCACCGGCCGATTGGTGGCGGCGATGATCCGCGCGTCGGCCGCGATCGAGTCGTCGCCGCCCACGCGCTCGTAGGTCCCTTCTTGCACCACGCGCAACAGCTTGGCCTGCAGCGCCGGGTCCAGATCGCCGATCTCGTCCAGGAACAGCGTGCCGCCCGCCGCCGCCTCGAAGCGGCCGCTGCGGCGCGCGGTGGCGCCCGTGAACGCGCCGCGCTCGTGCCCGAACAGCTCGCTCTCGATCAGCGTCGGGGGCAAGGCGGCCAGGTTGATGGCCACGAACGGGGCGCGCGCGCGGGGCGAGTAGATGTGGATGGCCCGCGCGACCAGCTCTTTGCCGGTGCCGGTCTCGCCGGTGACCAGGACCGGCGCCGTCGAGCCCGCCGCGCGGCCGATCATCTTCCACACCGCCAGCATGGCGGCGCTGGAGCCGACCAGGTCCTGGCGGACCTCCGGCAGGTCGGGCGCCGGGGGCGCCTGCTGCGCCAGCGCGCGCAGGTTCACCGCCCGCTCGAGCGTGGCGCGCAGCGCGGTCAGATCGAACGGCTTGGTCAGGTAGTCGAAGGCGCCGTCCCGCATGGCGCGGATGGTCCGCTCGCTGTCACCGTAAGCGGTGGCGACGATGACCGGCACGCCCCGCGCGCTCGACCGCAGCTCGGTCAAGTAATCCAGGCCGTCGCCGTCGCGCAGGCGGATGTCCAGCAGCACGCAATCGACCGCGCGCGCCGCGACGATGGCCCGCGCCTCGGTGACGCCCGCCGCCGGCAGGGGCTCGCCGCCCATGGTGCGGACCACGTCGGCCAGGCCGGCCCGCAGGCCCGGTTCGTCCTCGACGATCAGCACCGCGCCGGTCACGCGGTCTCCGCCAGGGCGCCGCCGTCGGGCGGGGCCGGCGAAGCGTCGCGCGCCGGCCCGGCCGGAAGCGTCAGCTCGAGCCGCGTGCTGCCGCCCTCGCGCGCGTAGGTCAGGTCGCCGCCGTGCGCGTGGGCGATGGCCTGCGAGATGGCCAGCCCCAGGCCGGTGCCGTCGGGCTTGGTGGTGAAGAAGGGCTCGAACATCTCGCCGGCACGGCCGTCGGGAACGCCGGACCCGCGATCGGCGATGCGCACCCGCACGGCGCCGTTCGCCTCTTCGACCGTCGCCGCCACGGTCTGCCCCTCGGGCGAGGCCTCGACGGCGTTGCGGAGCACGTTGTCGAGGGCGCGGGCCAGCGCGTCCGGGTCGCAGACGGCGCGCCCGCTGCCCGAGACCACGATGCCGACCCGCCGCAGCGCCGCCCAGGGGATCAGCGCATCGGCGCGCGCCCGGACCAGCGCTCCCAGCTCGACGCTGGCGCGCGCCCCCACCGCGCGGCCCGCCACGATCAGAAGATCGGCCACCAGGCGGTCCAGGCGGGCGATCTCCGCCGTCGCGTGCTCGACCGCCGCGCGCGCGCCGGGCGGCATGGCGACGTCGGGGCCGGCCGCCAGGTCCAGCCGCAGCTTGATTGACGCCAGCGGGTTGCGGACCTCGTGCGCCACGCCGGCCACCACGAGTCCCAGCGCGGCCAGCCGCTCCTGCCGGGAGAGATGGCGGCTCATGCGGTCCTGTTCGCGGCGCGACTCGTCCAGCCGGCGCGCCAGCCGCGCGACGCCCAGCGCGATGTCGTCCAGCTCGCCGATCTGCGAGCGCGGCACCGGCGCCGCCAGGTCGTCGGCCAGCGCGGCCAGCGACGCCTGGAGGCCGGCCACCGCCCGCTTGAGCGAGATGAGCGAGTACGCCGCGCTGGCCACCAGCAGCAGCGCGGAGAACCCGAGCGCCACCACCAGCAGCCGCCAGCTCTGCAAGTTCGGCGACGGGCGGACCAGCACGGCGGCCCAGCGCAGGCGGTCGCCCGCCGCCGGCGCCACCGCGGCGATGAGCTGCCCGCCGTCCAGGTCGACCATCGCCTCGGCGGGCGCGCCGCCGCCCACCATGGCCGCCAGCGTCGCCGCCCACTTCGCCGGGACCAGCGCCGGCACGCGCTGCGCCGCGCGCGCCCGCGGCGCGATCCCGCCCCGCAGGCCGACCACCGCCGACGTGGAGGCGTTGGCCGCCGGACCGAGCGCCGCCAATCGATCCAGCTCCTCGTGAACCGCCTCGCGCGCCCGCTCGATCCGCTGGGCGTGGGTGACCGAGATCGACCGGTAAAGGGCGTCGCCCGAAAGCGCCGCGGTCACCATCCCGACCACCGCCAGCGTCAACAGTCGGTGTCGGATCCCTCGGCCCATTCGGCGGTCGTCAAGCAAGGCTGATACCGCCCATTGCTGGCCATCTCCTGGGCTCCGACTTCATCGCCGGCTGACTGGACGCGCGACAGGTGTACAGAATCGATACAGGTTACCGCCGAGGGGCGCGCCCGGCCACCGACGCCGGCAGCCGGTTTGCGCCGTCCGCCCGGTGGCGCGAATGTTGCGTGACCGGCACCGCCACGTCCGGCCCTCGATCCTGAACCGATGCCCAACCCGCCCCGCCCCGTCGTCCTTCCTCTGTCCTTCCTGGTCCTGGTCGCTGCCGTCGTCCTGGCGGCGTCCGCCGACGGCGAGCCGCCCCCCGCCCCCACGCCGTTGTCGCTGAAGCAGGCCGAGGCGGCCGCGCTGCGAAACCAGCCGACGCTGATGGAAGCCCAGGGGCTGCTGGAGGCGGCGGAGGGGCGAGTCGAGCAGGCGCGCTCCGGGTACCTTCCGCAAATCACGGTGAACGGGACCTACGAACGGACCACCAGCAACTTCGCCCCGCGCCCGGGCGTGCTGCCCAACAGCCTCTCGACGGGCGGCACCAACGGCAGCGCGCTCACGGCGGCGCCGACGCACGTCAGCTGGAACCCGCAGTACAACTATTACCTGCTGGGCGCGACCGGGTCGCAGCTGCTCTACGACTTCGGGCTGACCAGCAACCGGTGGCGGGCGGCGGCGGCCAGCCGCAACGCCGCCGGCCAGAACACGCGCACCGCGGCGCTGCAGGCGCTGCTCACCGTGCGCCGGGCCTACTTCCTGGCGCGCGCGCAGCGCGACCTGGTCGACGTTGCCGAGGAGACCGTGAAGAACCAAGAGAAGCACGTGGAACAGACGCAGGCGTTCGTCCGCACCGGGATCCAGCCCGACATCAATTTGGCCACGGTCATGACCGCGCTGGCCAACGCCCGCGTGCAGCTGGTCACCGCGCGCAACAACGACGCCATCGCGCAGGCGCAGCTCTCGCAAGCCATGGGCGTGGCGGTCGGTCCCGCGTACGTGCTGGCCGACGCCGAGCTGCCGGCCGTCCCCGGCGAGGACGGCCCCACCGCCGCCCTGCTGGACCGGGCCGAGCGCGCCCGCCCCGAGCTGGCCAACCTGATCGACGAGCGGCGCGCCCAGGAGCTGACGCTGCGGTCGATCAAGGGCTCGTACGGGCCGGCGCTGTCGGCCATCGCCAACCTGTCGGATAACGGGACCTCGATCGACGGGCTGGTCCCCAACTGGTACGTCGGCCTGGGGCTGACCTGGAACATCCTCCAGGGCGGCCTGACCAACGGCCAGGTGCGCGAAGCCCGGGGAACGCTGGAGAACCTGGTCGGCCAGGAACAGGCCGAGCGGCTGCAGATCCAGGTCGACGTCGAGCAGGCGCGCCTGGGGGTGCAAGCCGCCAAGGCCACCATCGGCGCCGCCGAGGAGGCGCAGACCAACGCGCGCAATCAGCTCACGCTGGCGGAGCAGCGGTACGAGCACGGGCTGGGCAACGCGGTCGAGCTCAGCGACGCGCAGGTCGCGTACACGTCGGCCGAGGCGCAGCTGGTGCAGGCGCGGTTCAACCTGGCCAGCGCGCGGGCGCAGCTCTTGACGGCGGTGGGCGACCGATGAAGCGCGGGTTCGGGGCGCTGCTGGTGTGCGCGGCGCTGGCCGGCGGGTGCGGCAAGGACGGCCAGAACGCCGCGGCGGCCACGCCCGGTGGGGGCAAGGGGGCGGCCGGCGCCGACCGCGCCGTGCCGGTGCTGCTGTCCGAGGCCGTCACGCGCGACGTCCCCATCTACCTGGACGGCCTGGGCACGGTCACGGCCTATAAGACGGTGAACGTGCGGCCACAGGTCGACGGACGCCTGGATCGCGTCACCTTCCGCGAGGGGCAGACGGTGAAAAAGGGCGAGGTGCTGGCCGAGGTCGACCCGCGGCCGTTCCAGATCCTGCTCCACCAGGGCGAAGCGGCGCTGACCCGCGACAAGGCGCAGCTGGACGGCGCCAAGCGGAACCTGGAACGCTATGAGGCGGTGGGCGGGCAGCACCTCCTGCCGCAGCAGCAGATCGACGACCAGCGGGCCCTGGTCGAACAGCTCACCGGCACGGTCATGAACGACCAGGCGACCATCGAGAACGCCAAACTTCAGCTCGACTACGCCAAGATCAAGTCGCCCCTCGACGGGATCACGGGCATCCGGCAGGTGGACCCGGGCAACATCGTGCACGCGGCGGACACGACCGGCGTCGTGGTGGTCACGCAGATGGATCCGATCGCGGTGGTGTTCACGCTGCCCCAAGACGACCTGCCCTCCGTCGCCCGGCAGCAGCAGGCGGAGGGCCCGCTGCAAATCGACGCGCAGAACCGCGACGGGTCGCAGACGCTGGCCACCGGCCGACTGGAGCTGATCGACAACCAGATCAACCAGGGGACGGCCACCATGCGTCTCAAGGCGATCTTCCCCAACCCGCAGCGGACGCTGTGGCCGAACCAGTTCGTCAAGGCGCGGGTGCGGCTGACGGTGCGCAAGGGGGCGCTGGTCATTCCGGCGGTCGCCGTGCAGCGCGGACCGCAAGGGGCGTTCGTGTACGTGGCCCACGGCGACAGAGCCGAGGTCCGCAACCTGGTCGTCGAGCGCATCCAGGGCGAGGACGCCCTCGTCGCCAAGGGGCTGGCCGCCGGCGACAAGGTGGTCCGCGAGGGGCAGAGCCAGCTTCGTCCGGGCGCCAAGCTCGCGGTCAGGCCGTGAACGTCTCCGAGCCGTTCATCCGGCGGCCGGTCGGCACGTCGCTGCTGATGATCGGCGTGGCGGTGGCCGGCATCGCCGCCTACAACCAGCTGCCGGTCTCGGCGCTGCCCCAGGTCGACTACCCGACCATCGTGGTCTCGACCACGCTGCCGGGCGCCAGCGCCGACACGATGGTTTCGTCGGTGACGACGCCGCTGGAACGCCAGCTCGGGCAAATCCCGTCGCTCGAGCACCTGACCTCGGTCAGCAGCGCGGCCAGCTCGCAGATCACGCTGCAGTTCACGCTGGACCGCGACATCGATTCGGCCGAGCAGGACGTGCAGGCCGCCATCAACGCCGCGTCCAACCTGCTGCCGCGGACGCTGCCCACGCCGCCCACCTACAGCAAGAGCAACCCGGCCGACGTGCCGGTCATCTCGCTGGCGGTCAGCTCGGACACGTCGCCCATGAGCGTGGTCGACAACTACGCCGATTCGATCCTGGCGCAGAAGCTGTCGCAGGTCTCGGGCGTCGGCCTGGTCACGCTCAACGGCGGCCAGCGGCCGGCGGTGCGCGTCCAGGTCGACCCGGTCGCGCTGGCCGGGCGCGGGCTGTCGCTGGAGGACGTCCGGTCGGTGCTGGCGCTGGCCAACGTGAATCAGCCCAAGGGGAACCTGGACGGCCCGCGCCAGAACTACCTGGTGTCGGCCAACGACCAGCTGCCGTCGGCGGCCGACTATGGGCCGCTGGTGATCGCCTACCTGAACGGCTCGCCGGTGCGCCTCAGCGACGTCGCGAAGATCGTCGACGGCGTCGAGAACGACCAGCTGGCCGGCTGGGCCAACCAGCACCCGGCCGTGATCCTGAACGTGCAGCGGCAGCCGGGCGCGAACCTGATCGAGGTAGCCGAGCGCGTGAAGGCCCTGCTTCCCCGGCTGGAGGCGTCGATGCCCCAGGGGATCAAGGTCGAGGTCTTGTCGGACCGGACCGAGACGGTGCGCGCCTCGGTCCGCGACGTGGAGTTCACGCTGATCCTCACCATGGTGCTGGTGGTGGCGGTCATCTTCCTGTTCCTCCGCACGTTGCGCGCGACCATCATCCCCGGCGTCGCCGTGCCGCTGTCGCTGATCGCCACCTTCGGCGTGATGCTGTTCCTGGGCTACAGCCTCAACAACCTGACCCTGATGGCGCTGACCATCTCGACCGGCTTCGTGGTCGACGACGCCATCGTGATGATCGAAAACATCGCCCGGCACATCGAGGAGGGCGACCCGCCGTTCACCGCCGCGCTCAAGGGATCCAAGCAGATCGGCTTCACGATCCTGTCGCTGACCGTGTCCCTGGTGGCGGTGCTGATCCCGCTGCTGTTCATGGGCGGCATCATCGGCCGGCTCTTCCGCGAGTTTGCCGTCACGCTGAGCACGGCCATCGTCGTCTCGGGGCTGGTCTCGCTGACGCTGACCGCGATGATGTGCGGCCACATCCTGCGCCCCGTCCGCAAGCAGGACGAGGGGCGGGTCGCGCGCGTGTCGGAGGCGGCCTTCGACTGGATGGTGAAGGTCTACGACCGCGGCCTGGGCTGGGTGTTCGACCACCAGGCGCTCACGTTGCTGCTGACGATCGCGACGGTCGCCTTCACGGCGCTGCTGGCGGTGGTGGTGCCCAAAGGGCTGTTCCCGCAGCAGGACACCGGGCTGCTGATCGGCATCACCGAGGCGCCGGTCGACATCTCGTTCGCCGCCATGTCGCAGCGCCAGCTGGCGGCGTCCGACGTGATCCGCAAGGATCCGGACGTCCTCAACGTGGCGTCGTTCATCGGTGCCGACGGCACCAACCCGACGCTGTCCAGCGGGCGGCTGGCCATCACGCTCAAGAACCGCGATCAGCGCCGGGCCAGCGCCGCCGAGATCATGGACCGGCTGAACGCGAAGCTGGCGCAGATCCCGGGCGTCACGACCTACTTGCAGGCCGTGCAGGACCTGCAGATCTCGACGCAGGTCAGCCGCACCCAGTACCAGTACACGCTGGAGGACGCCAACCCCGAAGAGCTGGCCACCTGGGCGCCGCAGGTGCTGGACCGGCTGAAGGACATTCCCGAGCTGGCCGACGCGGCCAGCGACCAGCAGAACGGCGCGCTGCAGGTCACGCTGGTCATCGACCGCGACACCGCTTCACGCCTGGGCATCACGGCGCAGACCATCTCCGACACGCTGTACGACGCCTTCGGCCAGCGGCCGGTGTCGATCATCTTCACGCAGCTCAATCTCTACCGCGTGATCCTGGAGGTGCTGCCCGAGTATCAGCAGAGCGCCGCCGCGCTGGGCGACATCCGCATCCGGTCGACGAGTGGGGAGGCGATTCCGCTGAACCAGTTCGCGCATTTCGAGCGGACCCAGACGGCGGTGTCGATCGCGCACTCCGGCCAATTTCCGGCGGTGACGCTCTCGTTCAACCTGGCGCCGCGCGCCTCGCTGGGCGAGGCGGTGCGCGCGGTCCAGGAGGCGGTGGCCGGGCTGAACGCGCCGCCTGGACTGCACGGCGAGTTCCAGGGCGCGGCCGCCGCGTTTCACGAGTCGCTGGCGACGGAGCCGCTGCTGATCCTGGCCGCCATCGTGACCGTCTACATCGTGCTGGGCGTGCTTTACGAGAGCTACATCCACCCCATCACGATCCTGTCGACGCTGCCGTCGGCCGGCGTGGGGGCGTTTCTGGCGTTGATCCTGTGCCGTTCGGAGTTCTCGGTCATCGCGCTCATCGGCATCGTCCTGCTGATCGGCATCGTCAAAAAGAACGCCATCATGATGATCGACTTCGCGCTGGAGGCCGAGCGCGACCAGGGCAAGTCGCCGCGCGAGGCGATCCATCAGGCCTGCCTCTTGCGGTTCCGGCCCATCATGATGACCACCATGGCCGCGCTGCTGGGCGGCTTGCCGCTGGCGCTGGGGACCGGCACCGGCGCCGAGCTGCGCCGCCCGCTGGGCATCACCATCGTGGGCGGGCTGCTGCTGTCGCAGGTGCTGACGCTGTTCACGACGCCGGTCATCTACCTTTACATGGAGCGGCTGGCCGTCCGCTTCCGCAAGAAGCGCACCGGAGACGCCCAGCCACAACCGGGCGTGGGTGCGCCGGCCGTCCCCGAGACGCCATGAACATCTCGGCCCCGTTCATCCGGCGCCCGGTCGCGACGTCGCTGCTGGCGGCGGCGGTGATCCTGGCCGGCCTGGTGGCTTACCGGAACCTTCCGGTGGCGCCGCTGCCGCGCGTCGATTTCCCGACCATTTCGGTCTCGGCGGCGCTGCCCGGTGCCAGCCCCGACACCATGTCCTCGTCGGTGGCGACGCCGCTCGAACGGCGCTTCGGCCGGATCGCCGGCCTCAACGAGATGACGTCGATCAACGCGCTGGGGTCGACCTCGATCACGCTGCAGTTCGATCTGGACCGGGACGTGACCGCCGCGGCGCGCGACGTGCAGGCCGCCATCAACGCGTCCCTGTCCGAGCTGCCGCCCAACCTGCCGTCGCTCCCCAACTTCCGAAAGGTGAACCCGGCCGACTCGCCGATCCTGATCCTCTCGCTGACGTCGAAGTCACTGCCGCTGGCGCAGGTGTACGACGCCGCCAACAGCGTGCTGGCCCAGAAGATCGCGCAGATCGACGGCGTCGGACAGGTCTACGTGGGCGGCGGCCAGCAGCCCGCCGTGCGCGTCCAGATCGACGTGCAGGCGCTGGCCGGGCACGGCCTGTCGCTGGAGGACGTCCGGACGGCGCTGGCCGCCTCGACCTCGAATCAACCCAAAGGGACGCTGACCGGCGCGGAGCTGACCTACAACATCGCGGCCACCGACCAGCTGATGGGCGCGGCCGCCTACCGGAACCTGATCGTGTCGACCAGCAACGGCGCGACCATTCGGCTGGGCGACGTGGCCCACGTGTTCGACGACGTCGAGAACAACCGGCTGGCCGGCTGGATCGACGGGCAGCGCTGCGTCCTCATGATCATCCGCCGCCAGCCGGGCGCCAACATCCTGTCGACCATCGCCGGCGTCAAAGCCGCCCTGCCCTTCTTGCGCCAGTCGATCTCTCCCGCCATCGACGTCGGCCTGGCGGTCGACCGCGCCACCACCATCCGCGCCTCCGTCGACGACGTCGAGCGGACGCTGCTGCTGAGCGTGCTGCTGGTGATCGCGGTGGTCTACGTCTTCCTGCGCAGCGCGCGCGCCACCGCCATCCCCAGCATCGCGGTGCCGCTGTCGCTGGTCGGCACCTTCGGGGTCATGTACCTGCTCGGCTACAGCCTGGACAACCTGTCGCTGATGGCGCTGACCATCTCGACCGGGTTCGTGGTCGACGACGCCATCGTCGTCACCGAGAACATCGCCCGCCTGATCGAGGACGGCAAAAAGCCCCTGGAAGCCGCGCTGGAGGGCGCGCGGCAGATCGGGTTCACCATCGTCTCCATCACGATCTCGCTGCTCGCGGTGTTCATCCCGATCCTGCTCATGGGCGGCATCATCGGCCGGCTGTTCCGCGAGTTCGCGGTCACGCTGAGCGTGGCGGTGGCGCTGTCGGCCATCGTGTCGCTGACGGTCACGCCCACCATGGCCGGCCGGCTGCTGCGGCCGATGCGCGAGCAGAAGCAAGGCCGCGTCAGCCGGGCCACCGAGCGCTTCTTCGAGTGGCTGGTTCACGGCTACGACCGCGGGCTCCGCTGGGTGCTGCGGCATTCGTTCATCATGCTGCTGCTGACCTTCGGCACCGTCGGGCTGACGGTGTTCCTGGCCGTGAAGATCCCGAAGGGCCTCTTCCCGCAGCAGGACACCGGCATGCTGGCCGGGTTCTCGGAGGCCTCGCAGGACATCTCGTCCACCGCCATGCGCGAGGCCCAGGAAAAGCTGAACGCCATCGTGATGAAGGACCCCGACGTCGAGCACATCATCGCCTTCGTCGGCGGCGGCAGCAGCGCCGGCAACACCGGCACCATGTTCATCAGCCTCAAGCCCTACACGCAGCGCAAGAGCACCGCCGACCAGGTCATCGGGCGGCTGCGCCCCAAGCTGTCGCGCATGCCGGGCATCGCGCTCTTCCTGCAGTCGGTGCAGGACCTGCGGATGGGCGGCCGCTCGTCGCGGACGCAGTACCAGTACGCGCTGGAAGACGCCGACCTGCCCGAGTTGCAGGCCTGGAGCCCCAAGGTGCTGGCCAAGCTGAAATCGCTGCCCCAGCTGCGCGACGTGAACACCGACCAGCAGACCGCCGGCCTCGAGCTGGCCGTCGACGTCGACCGGGACACCGCCAGCCGGCTGGGGATCACGACCCAGATGGTCGACCAGACGCTGTACGACGCTTACGGGCAGCGGCAGGTGGCGACCTCGTTCACCCCGCTCAACTACTACCGCGTGGTCATGCAAGCCACGCCCGAGCAGCAGTCCAGCCCGGACCAGCTGGCGCACATCTACGTCCGCGGTTCCAGCGGCAACCTGGTTCCGCTGCCCAGCATCGCCAAGATGAGCGTCACGGCCACGCCGCTGTCGGTCACTCACCAGGGCCAGTTTCCGGCCACCACGCTGTCGTTCAACCTGGCGCCCAAGGCGGCGCTGGGCGACGCGGTCAAGGCCGTCGACACGGCCATGCGGCAGATCGGGCTTCCGCCCGGCGTGCACGGCAGCTTCCAGGGGACCGCCCAGGCCTTCGGTGCGTCGCTGAGCAGCGAGCCCTGGCTGATCGCGGCCGCGCTGTTCGCGGTCTACGTCGTGCTGGGGATGCTGTACGAGAGCCTGATCCACCCCATCACGATCCTCTCGACGCTGCCGTCGGCGGCGGTAGGGGCGTTGATCGCGCTGATGCTGCTGCGCTTCGACTTCAGCATCATCGCGCTCATCGGGGTGATCCTGCTGCTCGGCATCGTGAAGAAGAACGCGATCATGATGATCGACTTCGCGCTGGAGACCGAGCGGGCCGAGCGGCTGCCGCCCGCGGAGGCCATCCGGCGCGCCTGCCTGCTGCGGTTCCGCCCCATCCTGATGACCACGCTGGCCGCGCTGTTCGGCGCGGTGCCCCTGGCCATCGGCTTCGGCGCCGGTTCAGAGCTGCGCCGGCCGCTGGGCATCACCATCGTGGGCGGCCTGGCCGTGTCGCAGCTCCTGAACCTGTTTTCGACGCCGGTGATCTACCTTTACCTCGACCGCTTGCGCCGCGACCGCGCCGCCGAGTACCGGACGCGCGCGGTCGAGGCTTGAGCCGGCGTCACGGCTGCGGCTGACCGCCGTGACGATGGAAGTGGGCGCGCGCCTCCTGGAGGGCGGCCTGGGCCTGCTGGCGCTGCGCCTGCGACAACACCTGCGCCGTTTGCACCAGCCCCTGCGTGAACAGCTGCGAGCGCTGATTCTCGAGGCTCATGGACTGCTGCCGCAGCTGCTCGATCTGCGTCGGGTTCACTGTGGGGGCGGTGAACGCCGCCAC
Source organism: Myxococcota bacterium (assembly GCA_025934105.1). GTDB lineage: Bacteria > Myxococcota_A > Polyangia > Fen-1088 > Fen-1088 > JADGRB01. The sequence continues at coordinate 14,417 of JAICYS010000086.1, forward strand.
CATTTGCTGGTGCAGCGCCATGTGCTGCTGGTGGTTTCCGGCCAGTTGCGGCCGCAGGTTGTTCCAGATCCCCTCGATCTGGGTGCGCTGGGCCGGCGTGGCGTTCACCTTGTCCAGCACCCTCTCCAGCCGGTGGGCGCCGAAGCCCATGTCGGCCCCCGGCTCGGTCTGGGCGTCCGCCTGGGCATAGGCGGCGGTGGCGGCCACGCCGCCGCCCAGCGCCAGGACGGCCAGCGCGGGAGCCAGAAATCGCCAGGAACGCCGGCGTTTGGTGGTCGGGTTGCGGGTCTCTGTGTGGGTCTCTTCGGTACGCATGAGGAGGTCTCCTTTCCCGTCTCACCAGCCTAGACCCGGCCCTTTGAAGAAAAGTTAGCGTCGGCAGATCTTCCCGCCCGCTCGTCCGTCGCAAGGGACAGGAGGCCAGCCATGAACCGCCGGAAGATCCTGACCACCCTGCTCTCGACCGCGACCCTGTTCGCCGCCGCATCCTGCGCCGCGACCCCGCTGCCGCCGCGGCCGCCGCTGCGCGACCGTCTGGCCGGCTACGAGCTGACCGTGCTGATCGACGGCGTCCCGGCCGAGACGTTCCAGCACGACGGCGGGACGTACGTCCTCGGCGAGCTCGGCGCGCGCTACACGCTGCGGGTCGCCAACCGGTCCGGCCGCCGCGTGGAAGCGGTCGTGTCCATCGACGGACGCGACGTCGTCGACGGCAAGCCCGGCGATTTCCGCAGCAACCGCGGCTACATGATACCCGCCTGGGGGTCGGTCGACATCGACGGCTGGCGGATCTCGCGCGACCAGGCCGCGGCCTTCCGGTTCTCGCCAGTGCCCCATTCGTACGCCGCGCGGATGGGCGACGCGCGCGAGGTGGGCGTGATCGGCGTGGCGCTGTTTCCCGAGCAGGTCCTTCCGCCGCCGCCCGCGCCGGCGCTGGCCCCGCGGGAGCAGCTCGTGCCTCGACGCGAGATCGACGACCAGTCGCTCGGGGAGCTCGACAGCGGCGCTGCCCCGGCGCCTTCGGCGCGCGGCGCCGGCCGGCCGGCCAAGGCGGCGCGCGGCCTGGCCGACCGACCGGGCCTCGGCACCGAGTACGGTGAGGCAGTCTCGTCGCGCATCACCGAGGTCGAGTTCGTTCGGGCCAACGCCACCCGTCCGGCCGCCGTGCTGGGCGTGCGCTACAACGACCGGCGCGGCCTCCTCGCCATGGGGATTGCCGTCGACGGGGACGCGCGCCTCTCGGACGCCGAGCTTCGCCGGTCCGCCGATCCGTTTCCGCTCGCCGAACGCCGCTACGCGCCGGCTCCCGCCGGCTGGACGCCGGGCTGCGGCAGCCGCTGTTCTTGCGACGGCCGCTAGGGCCGGCGAGGATGCCGTCCTGGTGGACGGCGCCCCTTCGGACGAGCAGCTCCTGGCGGCGTACCGGGCCGGGGACGCGGCCGCCTTCGAGAAGCTGCTGGCGCGGTACGAAAAGCCGATCTGGACCTACCTCCGCCGCTTCGTTCGACAGGACCAGGCGGCGGAGGACTTGCTGCAAGAGGTGTTCTTGCGGGTCGTGCGCGACGCCCAGGACGCTGCGGCGCCGGGCTGGAAGGGTCAGGCCAAGTTCGCGACCTGGCTCTACACCATCGCCCGCAACCTGTGCGTCGACCGCGCGCGGCGCGAGGCCATCCGGGCGGCGGCCTCGATGGACGGCGGCGGCGACGACGACGATGGCGCGCCGGTGTCGCTGCACGACCGCCTGGCCGCCCCGGATCGCCCGCCCGACGCGGTGCTGGCCGGCCGGCAGGCGGCGGCGCGCATCGACCGCGCCATCGCGGCCCTGCCCGACGACCAGCGCGAGGTGTTCCTGATGCGCGAGGTGATGGAGCTGCCGTTCGCGGAAATCGCGGCGGTGGTCGGCGCGTCGGAGCCGACGGTGAAGAGCCGGATGCGATACGCGCTGGAGAAGCTGCGGGCGGCGCTGGCCGATTTGGCCGGCGACGGCAGCCCGGGCGCGGCAGAATCGGGGAGCGCCGGATAGCCATGGCTGCCGATTGCGAACAGACGCGCGGACGGATGCTCGAGCTGCTTTACGGCGAGCTGGCCGCGGGCGCGCGCGCGGAGGTCGACGCCCACGTGGCGGGGTGCCCGGCCTGCAAGGCGGAGCTCCGGGCTCTGGAGGCGACGCGCGGGCTGGCGCGGCAGGCCCTGGCCGCCGACGCCCCGCCGGCGCGGGCGCGGGCCGCCATCCTGCAAGCCGCGGCCGCCGCTGTCCCGGCCCGAAAGGGCGCCGCCGCGGTGGCGCGGCCGTCGTGGTGGGACCGGCTGCGCGGCAGATGGACCCTGCCGACCTTCGCGACGATCGGCGCGGTCGCCGTGTTCCTGCTGGCCAGCCGGATCTTCCTGGAGCCGGAGAAGACCTACCAGCGCGGGCGGCAGGGGCTGGGGGCGCCGTCGACGCCGGCGCCGCAGGCCGCGCCCGCGGCGGCCGCCCAGGGACCGAAGAACGCGACGGCCGGGCTCGAGAGAGCTGACCGGGCAGCCAAGGACGAAGTCACCCAGCCGGCCGGCGGCGCGGGGGCCGGAACGCGTCCCGCGCGCCGCAGGTCGCAGCCGACGGCCGCCGCCGTTCCGAGCGCGCCGCGGCGGCCGGCCAAAAGATCGCTGGACGACATGCTGGAGGGGGCCGCGCCCGCCGCCGCGGCGCCGGCCGTCGCGCCCCCGCCGCCGGGCAGGGCACGAGACGAGCGGGAGCAGCGCCCGCCCGAGCGAGAGGTGGACGACGATCTCCTCCGCGCCGAAGACAGCCCGGCCTCCGGTGGCCGCGCCGCCGGGTCGGCCGCCGCGGCGAAAAGGGCCCCGGCGCCGGCCGGAGAGATCTCTGCAGCACCGGCCGCCGCGCCCGCGCGCGCTGCGCGCGAAACGCCCGCGGCGCGCGCCGACCGCCTGTTCGCCCAGCGTCGCTGGACCGAGGCGGCGGTGGCCTACCGCGAGTTGCTGCGCGACGAGCCTCGCAGCCCTGAGGCGGTCCGCTGGAGGCAGAGACTGGCCGCCTGCGAAGCGGCGGCGCCCGCCAATCCGCCGCCGCGCTGATCCCGCCCGCGGTGCGCGCGAGACCTGGCGCGCGGGCCGGGGCGCGTCGCCGGATCGGGGCGGGGGCCGGCCGTCCCGACGGGCGTCGCCGCTCTGCCAGGCCCGGCCCGCCGTGACGACGAGCCGCGGGTCGGACCTCCGCGCCCCGCCGCGCGCGACAATTCGATCGGCCGGACGATGGCCGTCCGCTGCGGTCTGTCGTGCTCGGCGCCGCCGGCGGGCCAGGCAGCGGCCGTGGAGCTTCGCGGTCGGGCCCGAGCCGGTGGTGGAGTGGGCGCGCACCGGCTCCGGCCGCCGCCGACGGGCGCGGGACGACGGGTGAGGCGCGGTCAATCCCGCGAAGCGCCCGGCCCCAGCAGACGCGCCGCCGCGGCGGCCAGGTCCGGCAAGACGGCGTCCGCCGCGCTGAAATCGCTGCCGTGGGTCAGGCCGGAGGGGATCACCCAGCAGGCCAGACCCGCCGCCTTGGCCGCCCGCAGGCCGCGCTCGGAGTCCTCGATCACCAGGGCTTGCGGCGCGGCAACCCCCAGCCGGGCGAGAGCCAGCAGATAGGGCTCCGGGTCGGGCTTGGCGCGAAGGGTGTCGGCGCGCGTGAGCACCAGCTCGAAGAACGACAGCAGGCCCGTGCGCGCGTGACTGCGCGCGAATGGCTCCGGCTCGGCGCTGGTCACGATGGCCAGGCGAGCCTGCCGGGACAGGCGCCGCACCAGATCGAAGACGCCGGGGATGAGGATGTCCTCGTTGGCCACCAGCTCGATGTAGCGGCGGTTGCGCGCGGCGCGCAGCGCCTGGACGTCGGCATCCGACAGGCCCCGTTCGGTGGCCAGATGAAACGCGCCCAGGCCCTGCCTCAGATAAAGCTCGACGTAAGCCGCCTCGTCCAGCTGAACGCCGGCGGTGGCCAGCACCTCGCGGTTGGCGCGAAAGTACAGCGACTCGGTGTCGACCAGGACGCCGTCGTTGTCGAACAGGATGGCCTGGAACATCAGGTCCGGACCGCCGGCAGCGGCTCGACGTCGTGAAAGCGGCGCAGATCCAGCAGCAAGTGGCCGTCCGAGGTCTCGGACAGCACGTCGGCCAGCTTGTGCCCCCACAGGATGTCCTTCGAGAAGTAGCGATGCTGCGCGTGAACGGTCTGCATCGTGACGTCGTCCAGGCCCACCACCAGGATCTGCAGCTCGATCTCTTTTTCGATCAACGTCTCGGGCGTCTCGCCCGAAAGCGGGCTGGCGCCGTCGATGAGGTGCAGCGCGTTCCAGGACCGCGACAGCGACAGCGCGCGCTGTCGGGTGAGCGGCAGGTCCAGCATCCGGTAGAAGGTGCCCCCCTCGGCCGTGCGCTCGGTCCGGACCATCACCACCCGCAGCTGCGCGTCGACGATCTGGTTGCCGCGCTGGTTGCCCAGCCGGAACATCAGCGCCGGCGCCCCGTCCAGCGTGCAGATGACCGCCTGGCGCGAGAACATCATGCGTGCCGTCGAGCGAGAGAACTTGGCGAACACCAGGCCGGTGGACAGCGCGATCAACGTGAGGCCGGTGATCGACTCGACCACCATGACCGCGTTCGCCGCCGGCGACTCCGGGTACATGAACCCGTAGCCGATGGTCCCCATGGTCTCGACGCTGAAGAAGAAGGCGTCGCCGAACGAGCCGGGCTGCGCGTGGGCGACGCCGCCGACGATCAGGAAGGCCACCGCGAACAGCGCGTTGGCGGTCAGGAAGATGCCGCTGATGGCCGCCAGCGTCACCCACCAGGACCGCTTCAAGAGCAGGTGATAAAAATCGCGCAGGACGCTCGATCGAGCGCCGACCACCCGGATCTCGTAGTCCGCGCCCGGATCGCGGATAGTCAGCGAGCGGATGCTGGGGACGCGCCGGGACACGATCAGAACGTGATGGCGTTGACCAGCGACGGCACGCCCACCTTCGACGAGATGTCCAGCACGACGGCGCGCGCCCCCGCGCCGAGGTCACGGCGAGCCGCCGCCAGCGTCGCGTTCAGCGCGTCGCCGCCGGGCGGGACGCTGAGGTCGATGGCCTGCACCCCCCAGATGAGGTGGAGCCGGCGGGTCGTCTCCGGCACGCGGCTGTAGGCCAGGATGGGACGGCGCGGCCGGAAGGCGGCCAGCCGCTGCGCGCTCTCGCCGGTGCGCGTGGGGACCACCACCGCCGCGGCGTCCAGGTCGTCGGCCAGGTCCGCCGCCGCGTGCGCCAGGGCGTTGGCGGGTTCGCTGCGGGCCGGCACTTCGTGCGGCGCGGGCAGCGGCTCGGTCTCGACCAGCAGCCGGATCATCATCTTCACGGCCCCGACCGGATCGTGACCGACGGCGGTCTCCTCGGACAGCATCACCGCGTCGGTCCCGTCCAGCACCGCGTTGGCGACGTCCGTGACCTCCGCGCGCGTGGGCAGCGGGTTCGACACCATCGACATCAGCATCTGGGTGGCCGTGATGACCGGCCGCCCGGCGCGGTTGGCCGCCCGGATGATCCGCTTCTGGGTGGCCGGAACCCGCTCGATCGGGATCTCGACGCCCAGGTCGCCGCGCGCCACCATGATGGCGTCCGCGGCCGCCACGATGGCGTCCAGGCGTTCCAGCGCCTGCTGCTTTTCGATCTTCGCGACCAGCGGCAGCTTGGTCAGCTCGCGCGCGTCGGCCAGGTCGCGCTCGTGGCGGACGTACGAAATCGCCACGTAGTCGGGCGCCAGCACGGCGATGTCGGCCAGGTCGGCGCGATCCTTGTCGGTCAGCGCGGGCAGCGACGAGGTGTCGAGCGGCAGGTTGATCCCCTTGCGCGTGCGCAACACGCCGCCCACCCGCACCCGGCAGACCACCCGATCGGCCGCGACTTCGGTGACCACCAGGTCGATGGTTCCGTCGGCGATGAAGACCGGGTCGCCGACGCGGACCCGGCCGTAGAGCGAGGAGTCGCCGACCGGGACACCGCCGGCGCCCAGCACCAGCGTGTCGCCCTCGATCACCTTCAGGTCGTCGGCCAGCTCGCCGAGGCGTAGCTTCGGACCGGCCAGATCGGCCAGCACGGCGATGTCGGGGCGGTGGGCGCGGGCGCGCCGCACCCGCTCGGCCTGCGCGCGCGGCGAAGCGTGGGACAGGTTGACCCGCAGGAGGTCGACGCCCGAGTCCAGCAGCCGTTCCAGGGCCCCCGGGGAATCCTGCGCGGGACCGATGGTGGCGATGATCTTCGTGCGACGCTGAGGCACGGCGCCAATCTACCCCGACGCGCGTCCGCAGCGCGACGACGAAGCGCAGCCGTCGCTGCCGCGGTCCGGCTTGCCGGCCCCGGGGGTGCGCCTAGGTTTTCAACATGAGGAGCATCGGGCGGCGCGGGCTTTTCGGGATGGTCGTGGGGACGTTTCTGGCCGGCACGGCCGTCGGCGCGGTGGCTCAGACCCCGGCCGATGCGCCGGCCGCGCCCGTCCAGCAGGCGGCGCCAGCCCCGGCCGCGCCGGCCGGCACGAGCTCGGCCGCGGCCTCTCCCGCCGCGGCGGCCCAGGGCTCTCCGACGGCGCAAACCACGACCTGCGTCCCCGCGCCGGCCGGCTCGCCCGCGCCCGCGAGCACCTCCCCCCGATCGGCCGGGGCCTCCGCCGCGCCGTCCGCCCCCACCGCCAC
>JAICYS010000424.1 GCA_025934105.1 Myxococcota bacterium
CGACGTAGCCCTCGGTGAGCCGCGTCGCGACCGCGTCCAGCAGCAGGTCCAGTGGCCGCGGCGGCTGCGGTGCCCGCGGTGCCGTAGCCCGCGCAGCCTCAGCCACCTCTCGGGCCTCCGATCCCCGGCCGAGACGACCTGCGAAGATCGTCGCCCCAAGCGCTTCCAGGTAGGTCTCCCGAGCCAGCGGACTGTCGAACGCTGCCAGGTTCCTCGCCGCATCGAGCAGCAACCGCGGAGCGTCGCTCACACGCCGTTCCGCAGAGGCCATCTGGGCGCGCAGCCGCGCCATCTCGGCGCGCTGGCGCTCATCAAGCCGACCGAGCTCCGCCATCGCAAGAAGCTCGTAGGCAGCGTCCAGCGAGGCCGCCGCGAACTTGACCCGCGCGGCGACCAACGCGCGCTCGGTACGCCGCGCCGGATCCGCCGTCAGCTCGGCCGACCGCTGCAGAAGAGCGGCCGCCGCCGCGATGCCCCCGCGGCCCTGCGCCCGGGCGGCAGACCGCTCCAATTCGGTGGCCACGGCGTCATCGACGCTCGTGGCGGCGCAGGCTCGATGCCATGCCCGGCGGTCGGGATCGGCGCCGGGATCGGTTACCTCGGCCAGAGCCCGATGCACCTCCCGGCGGGCGGGCAAGGACGCCGCCCGGTAGACCGTCGCGCGCAACAACGGGTGACGGAAGCGCACCCGCGCGCTTAGCTCGAGCAGCCCCGCGGCCTCGGCGGGGGCCGCCGCGTCCGGTCCGACGCCGAGGCGCTCGGCCGCGCGCCACAGCAAGGCCACGTCACCTGTTGGCTCTGCTGCCGCCGCGAGCAGGAGTCGTTGCGTCTGGACCGGGAGGGAGCCCAGTCGTTGTAGGAAGCTCCGTTCGATGCGGCTGGCCAACGATGGAACGTCGGGAAGCGCAAACCCGCCGGCGAGCTCCGCGGCGGACATGCCGCGGGGCAGCTCCAGCAACGCCAGCGGGTTGCCGCGTGCTTCAGCGACGATCCGGTCGCGCACCCGCTCGTCCAGTCCTCCGGGCGTCACCGAGTCCAGCAGCCCACACGCCTCACTATCGCTCAGACCCGCGACCGTAAGCACTGGCAGGCTCGCCCATGGTTGCTCCTCGCAAGCCTCCCGCACCGCGAACACCAATGCGACCGGTTCGGCCAAAAGGCGACGCGCGACGAACCCCAGTGCCTGCGCAGAGGCCCGATCGAGCCACTGGGCGTCATCGACGAGGCACACGAGCGGCCGCCTTCCAGCCACCTCAGACAACAACCCCAGAACCGCCAAACCGACCAGTAGCCGATCCGGCGGCTTCCCGGCACTCAGGCCGAAGACCGTCTTCAACGCATCCCGTTGAGGGCCTGGAAGAGCACCGAGCCGGTCGAGCATCGGCGTGCACAACTGATGTAGGCCAGCGAATGCGACCTCCATCTCGGATTCGACGCCCACCGCTCGCGCGACACGGCACCCAGAAGCCTGGCACTGCAGGTAGTTCAGCAGCGCCGTCTTCCCGGCGCCCGCCTCCCCGCGCAGCAGCAACACCCGGCTCTGACCTGCCCGCACTTCGGCCAACAACGAGTCCAACGCTGACCGCTCGGCCCGCCGGCCACACAGTCCCCGCCCCCGCTGACTGTTACCCCCGGCACCACCGGGGTCGACACCCTCCACCCCCAACCGTCCGACGAAGCCACCAATGAGCCGATACATAGCAGAGGGATCCTTCATCGCCTGGTTCGAATCCCCCTGCCGTCGAAGTCATGTGGACTGTGGGCGCGGAACTATGGTCCGACGGAGCGGTCGAGGAGGGCTGCAACAGTGCGGGTCTGCCGATCCCTGCCTGGCGGCGTACGCCCAGGGCAGCGCCGCGCCCCGCTCTGGCGCCCGAGAGTAGGTCGTCGACGGCTCCGTACTCGATCTGCCGACCGACGAGCCGGGACGCTTGAACCGCTGCCTGCCACGCCAGCCTCCCTCCTCTTTACCGTACTCCGACGGCCCCGTCCACTACCACAAGCCTCCTCCTGGAAACGCCGATAGGCGCCGCTAGCCGACTCCCATTGGCAGGTGACAGGTCAAGCCCGGTCACCCGGGGGTGATGCGGCTGCTCAACCGAAGGTGGTTGGGCGCGTGCGCCCCACAGCATCGCCATCCGGCGAGCTCACAGGCCCAGGACCGCTTGCTGGGCGCCGTCGTTCGGTCGTACCAGACGGCACCGCAGCCAGCTCCTGGGGGCATCGCAGGAGCGGAGGGCGCCCTCGGCGTGGCTGCGGCTCGAGGCATCTCGGCTCAGCGCCCACCATACGCCCGTATCCACTCGGCGGAGGAACGCGCCGCAGATGTCTTCGTCGGATTCCAGGCGCGTCCGTCGTGGACGCTTCAATCGGATGATCGAACCTTGCCGACCTGGTCCCGGAAGCGGGCGAACGCAGCAAGCTCGACGAGCGTCCAGTCCCCGAAGGTTCCTGGCGCGGCACCGAACAACGGCGCAGCGAGAGCCAACGACAGCTCCGGGTTGGACAGCGCTCGCACGACGCCGTCTCGCACGAGGGCGACCAGCTCGATGTCTGCGCGGCGACCGTCGGAGGAGAATCCGCCGCCATGTGTATGACAGCGGGCCACGTCACCTGCCCGTTCGATCACCGACGCCAAGGCAGTGACGTCGGTCCGCGCTGCGACCGCCTTGGGAAGCCGAGCAAGGATCTCGCCGGGACTCGGAAGAAGTTC
>JAICYS010000131.1 GCA_025934105.1 Myxococcota bacterium
CGCTGCTCGCTTGAATACCTCGGGTATTCGGCGCTTCGCTGCTCCTTGCATCCGGCCCCGCCGCGCCCATTTCGGCTCGGTCCGACTTTCGCCACGGGCTGCTGGCTCCGCCTCAATCAGCCGGCGCCGCGGACATGACCGGCCGCGACGCCGCCAGCGGCCCGCAGCTTCCGCCGCCTTCGGCGCCCGACGACGCGCCCAACCCTCTGCGCGTGCTGTTGATCGAGGACGATCCCGACGACTCCGAGCTGATCTGCCTGGCCCTCCGGCGCGGCGGCTACCGGCCGCTCGCCCGCCGGGTCGAGACCGCCGCCGAGCTGCGCGCGGCCCTGACCGAGCAGCCCTGGGACGTCATCCTGTCGGATTACACGCTGCCGACCTTCAGCGGCCCGGAGGCGCACCGGGTGGTCCGCGAGATGAAGTGCGACATCCCCTTCCTGATCGTCTCCGGCACCGCCGGCGAAGAGGTGGCCGTCGACGCGATGCGGGCCGGCGTGCACGACTTCCTGCTGAAGGGTCACCTCGGCCGGCTGGTGGCGGCCATCGAACGCGAGTTGCGCGAAGCCGGGATCCGGACCGAACGCCGCAAGATGAAGGACCAGCTCCTCATCGCCGACCGCATGGCCTCGGTCGGGACGCTGGCCGCCGGCATCGTCCACGAGATCGACAATCCCCTGTCGGTGATGTCCGGCAACCTCGAGGTGCTCGAGCGCCAGTTCCAGGTGCTGGTCGATGCGCTGCGCGGCCGGGAGAGCGCCCTGCCGCCGCCCGTGCGCGACGCCATCGCCCTGTTCCGCGAGGCGTCGTCCGACGCCTCCGAAGCCGCGCGGCGGGTCCAGCTGATCACGCGCGATCTCCGGCTGTTCTCGCACCCCGACGAGATGAAGCGCGAGCCGGTCGACGTCCACCAGGTGCTCGAGTCCTCGGTTCGGATGACCCAGAACGCGCTGCGCGGGCGGGCCGAGTTGGTGCGCCGGTTCCGCGACGTTCCGCTGGTCGAAGGCCACACCGCGCGCCTGGGCCAGGTGTTCGTGAACCTGCTGGTGAACGCCGCCCAAGCCATCCCGGACAGCGGCGCCCGCGAGCACACCATCACCCTGGCCACCTCGGCTGACGACCGGGGCGTGGTGGTCGAGGTCCGGGACACCGGGGTCGGGATCGCGCCGGACGTGCTGCCGCACATCTTCGACCTCTTCTTCACGACCAAGCCGGCCGGCGTCGGCAACGGCCTGGGCCTGGCGATCTGCCACCGCATCGTGACCGAGCTCGGGGGCAGCATTGAGGTGCAGAGCCCCCCTGGAGAAGGGACGACGGTCCGCCTCCGGCTGCGGCGCGCGGTCGGAGGCGCCGCGGCCGGGCCCCTGGCCTCCGCGCCGGCCCCGGGCACCGAGCGCCGCCGCGCCACCATCCTGGTGATTGACGACGAACCGGCGCTGGGCCGCGTGCTGCCCCGACTGCTGGCGCCCCATCACGTCACCGTGGTCGAACGGGCCCGCGACGCCCTGGAACGCCTGCAGGGCGGCGCCCGGTTCGACGTGGTCCTGTGCGACGTCATGATGCCGGAGATGAACGGCATGCAATTTCACCAAGAGCTGGCGCACCTGCGCCCCGAGGTCGCCGACCGCGTCGTATTCATGAGCGGCGGCGTCTTCAGCCCGGCGGTCCGCGCCTTCTTCGACGAGATTCCGAACCGCCGGCTGGAAAAGCCCCTGGACATCCCCGGGCTGCGCCGGCTGGTCGACGAGATGGCGCCCGCCGCCTGACGTCACCTTGACGGGCGCCGACATTGGGGTATAGGGGTCCTTTCGGAGACCCCCACATGACGCGCATCGTTCACTGTCGCAAGCTCGGTCAAGACCTGCCCGGCCTCCCCTTCAAGCCGGTCGTCGGCGAACTGGGCGACCGCATCTACAACGAGGTGTCGATGGACGCCTGGAAGATGTGGCTGCAGGACTCGGTCAAGTTCGTGAACACGTACCGGTTGGATCTGACCACCAAGGAAGCCCAGGGCTTCATGCGCCGGCAGATGGAAATTTACTTTGGTTTCGCGGAGGGCGACCTGGCTGACACCGCCTGGACGCCCCCGAAGCCCTGACTTCTCCCATCCCGGAGTCAGGGGATTTCTGAAAATAGGCCCCGACCGGCTTTGGGACACTGGATCTGCGCCGAACGCTCTTTACATCCCGCCCCGCCGTACGAAATTAGGCGCCGATGACACGCATACTGATCGTCGACGATCATCCGATTGTCCGTGACGCCCTGGCGAGCTTGCTCGCCGAAAAGCCCGATCTGCAGGTGGTGGGGGTCGCCTCCAGCGTCCGTGAGACGCTGGCGATGCTCGAACACTGCTCGGCGGATCTCTTGTTGGCCGACCTGTCCCTCGAGGACGGCAACGCCATCGAGCTGGTACGCGCTGTCAAGCGCCTGCGCCTGAAAACGCGCGTGCTGATCATGACCGCCTTCCGCGACGAGTTCTCCGCGTCGGAGGCGATGTCGGCAGGCGTCGGGGGCTACATCCTGAAGGAGCAGCCCACGTCGGACCTGCTGGCCGCCATCGACACGGTCGCGCGGGGGGCCACCTACGTCTCGCCGGTCATCGCGTCGCGCCTGCGGCCCGACGCTCCGTCCGAAACAGCCAGTGGGCTCAACCGGTTGTCCCGGCGCGAGCGCGAGATCTTCCGGCTGGTGGTGGCCGGGCGCGGCAGCAAGGAGATCGCCAGCAAGCTGTTCATCAGCATCAAGACCGTCGACACCCACCGGACGAACATCAATCGGAAGCTGGGCGTCCGCACGACCGCCAGCTTGATCCGCTTCGCCGCCGCCCACGGCATCGAGATCGCCCCCCGCGCCGCCGCCTCGCTGGAGGAGGATCCGGACGTGACCCCGCTCCTGCCCCCGTCGACGCCGCCCGCCGTCCGCACAAGTTAGGCTGGCGCAGCTTTTCCAATCTGTGGCATGGTTCGCCCGTTCATCCGTCGGCCGGCGCTCCTCGCCGGCGGGGGAACACCCGGGCCCATAGCTCAGCTGGTAGAGCTGCGGACTTTTAATCCGTAGGCCGCAGGTTCGAACCCTGCTGGGCCCACTTGAAATCATTGAGGATTCCCGCCAGCAGCCTCGGTGTCTGAATTCTCAAACGCGCTATCCGCGCGCTGTTCTGATTTCTTCTCGAACGGGAGGACCGTTCCGGCCTTGGCGGGCTTGGCGAAGGAGAGCCGATCCGCTTCGGCGGCCAGGTGGCTGGGCGACAGATGCCCATACACGTCGGAGATGAGCTGCGTGCTGGAGTGGCCCAGCGCCTTCTGAAGGGTGAACAGGTCGCCGCCATTCATCAGGTAGTGGCTGGCGTACGTGTGGCGGAGATCGTGGATCCTGATGCGCGGCAGCCCCACCCGCCGCAGGGCCTCGTGCAGTACGGCGTGCAGCTTCGCGTGGGCGGTGTACATCTGCCCCGCGTCGTTCGGGAAACACAGCTCCGCCTTCCAGGGGTCGGCCAGCTTGTAAGCCTTCAGGATCGTCACCAGTTCGGAGGGCATGGTCACGGTCCGGTGGCGGTTTGACTTCGTTTGCCCGACGTAGCTGCGCTTGACCTTGAGCAGCCGCGTCTCGAAGTGCACGTTGTCCCACCGAAGCCCGATTGCCTCTCCGCGGCGCAGGCCGGTGTACACCAGCGTTGCGAAGAATGGATAGAGGCTCGGACGCTGCCGTTCCTCGCCGATTTGTCGAATGGCTTCGAGCACCCGCCAAACGTCTTCCGGTCGGCCGATCGGGGGGTCGATCTGCTCCACGGTGATCGGCATCATCAGGTCACCGCGGCCGATGCCGGCGAGGGGAGACGCCTTGATCCCGCCCAGTTTGTTCTTCACGGCGAAGTTCAAGATGGTCCGCACCAATGCCATCACGAGATTGATCGTCCGACCAGCGAGCTTCCCTTTGATCTCTCCGACCTGACCGTCTTTCCGTCGCCCTCGCCTCTTCGTCACCTTCGCTTGCAGCTTGGCCCGCAGCTCCAAGATTCGCTCGTGCGTCAACGCGGGCAGCGGCACGGAACCCAGGACCGGTTTCACGTGGCGCTCATACCTGGCGACGTTGTCGGCGTGACTCCGGAGCTTCACCTTTGAGTGCAACTCCAGCCACTTTTGCGCCGCCTCGTCGAAGGTAATCTTTGCCTTGCGCCGGATGGTGACCTCTCCGCTTTTTACGGCGATTCTCTTCTCGGCCAACGCGTCAGCGGCGGCGGTGTGCGTGGTGAAGCCGCTGTTTTGTAGCTGCCGAGTGCCCTCACGCCACCTGATCGCGTACGACTTCGGCCCCAGCTTGATGACGTAGCCCCACGCGCCAGACCGCCGGGGCGCGCCCTTCTTCTTGGAGTTCTCGCTGTAGGCGCCCGCATCCGGCTGGTCGACCGACGCGGTCACGGGCGCCCCCTCGCCGTCGAGGCTCACGGCTGCCCTCCCGCCATCGCGTCCAGCGTCGACCCGCGATGGAACTGCGGGCCGCCCGGCTCGTACGGGGCGAAGTGGCGCCCGAGCAGGATCCCGGCGACGGCCGAGAACACAATCCACAACAACGCCAGCTCCAGCCGGACCCACCTCTTCGACGACGTCATGGTTACCGGCCCTCCTTCGAGTTCTGTTCGCCGTCGCGTGCGAGGGCTTCCCGAATGACGCGCGCCAAAAGGGTCACCGCCCCGTGCAGGCAGCACAGGGTCCGGTCAGAGCCGACCTCGTAGTGCCCGTTAGAGGCGCACGCCGGCCAATCGCACAGACCAGGGCAGCGCTCCGACTTGGGTCCGCCGTCCCGATGGAAGTCGCATTCCACGGTGTCGGTGCAGCGAAGCAGGACGGAGCTGCGGGACTCGGCTGCGCGGCGCCTGCGAACTCGGCCTCTGCGCGCGCGTTCGGTATTCTGTTTCACGGTCGGTCCTCCTGTTCAGGGCTGGCCCACGGCCCCGGCGGCGCCAACCGCGCGGGGCCACTTTCGTATTCATAGTATTCGAAAGATTCTATGAATACACGCGGCGACTCTGGTCAACCGACTTGGAGGCTCAATCGCACCGACGTAGGCTCGCAGCGCGATGTCCCCGAAGGCGCCTAGCGAGCTGAAATCATTCATTCTTCACATCAGGTTCACGTCGGCGCAGCGAGACCTTTTGCTCTCCGTCGCGCAGCACGAAGACAGGGAACTTGTCGACTGGGCGCGCCGCCTGCTGCTGAAGGAGGCGAGCAAGATCAAGGAGCGCATCGAGGCGAAGTCAGCCGTCCGGACGGAGCAGGCGGGCACCGCGGGCCGGCGCCGTCTCAAGGTGGACTGACCCGCCTCCCAGGCCCATCGCCAGCGCCGCCAACGCGCGCGCTACGCCGGGCAGGCCCGCCTGCGCAGCCATCGCCTCCAGCGCGTTCATCGCCGGGGCGTCCGCCAGCAGGGCCTCCAGTGTCGGCCGGGAGACATGAGGCAGGCGCAGATACTTCCGCAGCTCGCGCAGCGTCCGAACCAAGCTGGCCCGCACACGGGCGACTGGGTCGCGGACGATCATCGCTTTGGCGTCCGCCGTGGTTGCCGCTCCAACCCCTCTCTCACCTTGGCCAGCGCACGGTGTTCGTCGAGGCCGACCTGGGCACGACTGACGTTGAGCAGCGGCGCCACCTCATCGAGCGACATCCCGCCCGCATTCGCCGCGCGTAGAGTGCAGGTCTGCGGGATGTCGAGAATGTCGAGGTGCGGAAACCTCAAGCGGACAGCGCCGGTCGTTGTGATCTCGATCGCGGCGTGATGGCGGCAACCAATCCAGGGACAGGGCTCATCGTCGGGCGGGCACCCCGCACGGGTTCGTGGTCTGGTCCTGTCGACGCCCAGCGCGTCCAGCTCGGACTCGATCTCCTCCAGCTCGCGGCGCTCAGCGTCGGTGAGCTTGCCCAGCGGCGCCGGCCGGCGCGGCCGGCGCCATCGGGGCGTCAGGTTCGCCGCCGGGATCAGGACGTCTGCCGCGACTGCCGCCACGCCAGGTCACGGCCCGGTGACGATGATGTTCTCGGGGTGCCACCGCGCGATCGCGTTGAACGGGATGACCAGGTTGGCTTGCGCCGACGGACTGGGCGCGCTGCCGAGGTACAGGCTGCCGATGTCCAGCACCGCCGTCATGTTCAGTGGCACGAAGAGCTGCGACCAAACGACGTTGCGCCCGATCTGCGAGCCGGCGGACACCACGTTCCCGTTCACGTCCTTCAACGTGCCGTTTCCCCACGCGACGAGGTTGTTGATGATCGCGTCGTGGACGTCGCTGCCGGCCGGGCTGTCCAGATTCACAATGATGTAGACGTTGATCCCCGCGGGACGATCCCACCGCATGATCTGCGGGTTGCCCTGGGCGTCGAAGATCGTGTACGTCTGATCGCCCTTGAGCGTGCAGCCCTGGCCCTTGCGGAGCCACATCGTCTCCGCGATGTCGGCATCGGCACCGCCGTCGACGAGCGCGTTGATGCTGTGAGGCGGCAGCCCGTTCGTGTCGGTCGACTCGGTGAAGTTCTCGTAGACCGCGACGGACGTGACGTTGTCGAGCTGACCCAGCGCCGAATACATGCTGTCGACCAGGCCCTGGCTCGGCAAGGCAACGGACGCCGTCCGGCGCACGCGCAGCGCCGCGTCGGTCTCGACGTCGGTCCCCGGCGACGCGTCGGCCGTGCTGGTGACGCTCGTCCAGCCGGCGATGACGCTCTTGACGATGTTGATGTGCCCGGACTGCGCCAGCACGGGGCCGCTGTTCTGCGCCTGGACCTGCCCGGTGACCGTGCCGCCGACGCCGACGGTGTACGCCGCGACAGCGGTCCAGGTGTTCTTGCCGTTCTGATCCAGTCCGTCCGACCCGACCAGCGAACCGATCGGGATGACCGTCCCAGCGGTGCCGCCCAGCGTGACCGGCGCGGTGCTGAACTGCGCCGGCTTGCGGCTGACGCCTGTCAGCAACGCCAGGCGGGAGAGGGTCGCGCCGGTGGCGGCAGACGGCGAGCGCATCAAGTAGATCTTCTCAACCAGGTCGTCGGCGTCGGAGATCCTGTTGGCCTGCTCGACCAGCCAATCACCGTCCGGCGTGCCTGGCTCGATCGAGATGTCCGTCCCATAGGTCGCAACGAACGCCGTCTGCAGGTCGGCCAACCGTTCCGCGCGGGTGCTCTTGTGGAATCCCTGGCCGTCGATGAACGTCATGCCGGACCACCCAAGCGCTGGACGCCGTCGACAGTGAACCGAAGGCGCTTCGCCTCGCTGACCAGTCCCGCTTCGAACTGATACGGCACCACCCGTTCCGACTCCGGCAGCAACAGTTCCGCACGTGCCGCTTCCAATGCGGTCAGTAGATCGCTGCCGCGCAACGAGGCATCGGAAACGACGAACGCAGCGACGTGGAAGAGGAGCTTCACGTCGTCAGGCAGCGCACGGAACCGCGCTGGCCTCGCCAGCCAGTCCAGGCGGCGTTCTTCCTTCTCCAGGCGATCCTGTTCGCGGCGCGCGGCGTCTGCCGCAAGCTGCTCGCGGTGCGCCATGTAGCGGTGGTAGGTCGCGAACGGCGCGCTTGCGGCCTCCACGCCTGCCGCCTCCGCGCGGACCTGGGCGTTGGCGATCCACGCGCTTTCCGCGGGCGTCGGGTCACGGTCCTGCGCGACGATGGTACTGGCCAAGACCATCGCGCGAGCCAGCGCGACCTCGACCGGCTGTTCCTCGGTCGCGGGGACCGTCGGCGCCTTGCCCCGAACAGTCACTTGGATCCTCCGGCGTGGCGGTGGCTGGCGACGAACGCCGCGCGGCCTTTCAGACCGGCTTTCGCGGCGGCGCTCTTCGGCGCAGCGTTGTTGGCGTGGGCCGCCAGCATCGCCCGCCGGCCGACCACCGGCTTGGCTACGCCGACGGCATCGGCCGTCTTGATCGGCATGACGGTGTCGCCCGTCGAGCGGACACGGAGCGTCTTCTTCATCTTCTTCACGGTGTCTCTCCTTGTGAGGGTCGGTTCTCAGATGGACTCGGCGACCTCGGCCAAATCGCCGCACTCGAACCAGGCGCGCACGATGCGGTCGTTTGCGCGAAGATCGGCCACGACCTCCGCAGGAAGCTGGCGGACCTCGCCGACCGGAATGGGGACCGAATGCGTGATCGTGTGGTCGCCGTGATGGCCCCGAACACGATCCCAGTGCGCCGGGTTCAACAAGCTGGGAAGCGGCGGGCGGCGCTCTGTCCACGCGATGATTCGCGGGCTGGCGGAGAGGTTCTTGATCAGGATGGTGTCCATGGACTCACCTCGCAGCGAAAGGTGCCGGCTGTTCCGTACGCGGCCGGCGCGCGTCGTCGCACCTCGAACACGCCGGAAAGGGTGGAACCGGCGCGTTCCAGGGACGGAACACACCCCGAGACCGTCGGGGTGAGAGAGAGTTGCCGGCTTCCCGCGTCTCTGCGGCCGGCTCGCATCAAGGAGAGGCGGCGGGACCATCCCCGGCCGCGTCTGCGCGGAATTACCAGCGACGTCCCCGATGCCACGGCTGGCTCGCGGTGAACCCGGATGAACTGACCCGGTCGGGGACAAATCGAAAAAACGAAGTTCACTGCGCCGGCTCCTTGTCGGCGGCGGCGG
This sequence comes from Myxococcota bacterium, assembly GCA_025934105.1. Taxonomy (GTDB): domain Bacteria; phylum Myxococcota_A; class Polyangia; order Fen-1088; family Fen-1088; genus JADGRB01. The sequence goes on from JAICYS010000131.1 coordinate 8,615, forward strand.
CGATCTCGGCGGCCACGTCCGCCAGCGCACGCGCGACGGCGGTCAGCGCCTCTTCGGGTACGCCGATCGGACCGGATACGCATTTGTCGAAATCGTGGATCGCGACGAACACGACCCCGCCGGTGCGTGCGATGCGCAGCTCGCGGATCTCTCGATGCCGCGGCGGCAGTGGAATGCGTCGGACGGTCACGCCGCCACCTCGCCGCTGGTCGCTCGCGGGACGCCGTGGAGCTGGCGCAGAAACGTGGCATCCACACCCATCGAGACCAGCGCGGCGACGACGCCATGCTCGTCCGGGATGAGTCCCAGCAGCGCCTTGCGCACCTCCATCTCCGACGTGCCGGTCTGCTTGGCCGCCGCGCGGATCAGGTCGGGGGTGATGTCCAAGTGGCCGCTCATCGGCGTCCCCATGGCGAATGCCTGGCCGCCGTCGTGGCGATCAGAAAGTTCGCCTCACGCTGTTCGCGGGTCGACCACGAGCCCACGATCCCGGCCACGCCGCCGTCGCCTTCCTGCAGTTCGCCCCAGCTCGGCACGTCGAACATCGACCGGCCGCCGGCCGGAGCCAGCACGCTGAATGCCGCGACGGACGCGTCGACGGCGTCATCGTGACTGAACTTGCTCGGGAACGACTGCAGTTGGTCGAGGTAAGCCGCGTTCCACGCCCCCCGCAAGACGTCGACGTTGTGGTGCTGCCACATCGCCGCGAACGGCTGGGCGCGCGTCGCCTTGTCGCCGGTCTCGCGCTGAGACACCGTGACGTAGCCGGCCAGCTTGCGGACGAGATCCTCGACCTGCGATTTGCCCGCCTGGCCGGGGTCCTGATTGAGGCGGATGGTGCACTGGGGGCCGTCTTCCTCGGCGGTCGCCAGCATGAGCCGCTCGACGTCACCCGCGCGCTGGCGCACGAGGATGGCGTCCAACACGACGTAGCGGCCGCCCGCCGTCTTGCCCATCCGAATCCCGGCCGTGAAGTCGGGATCGCGGTTGCCGGGCGACGGCGTCGAAGCAGCCAAATCCCACGCGCGGCACGTCGCGATGATGTCGTCGGGCGCGCGGTCGATGATCGCGGCGTCGGCAGGCTGGAAGTAGTCGCCCCCGATACCGTCCAGGAGCATCGCCTCCAGCTCCTCGGCGATCTCGAACCGGGTGCGCCGACGGTACTGATCTTCCAGCCAGCCCGCCGGCATGTTGCTCGCGTTGTCGGCCGACGGGCGGTGGATGTCGATCGTGCCTGGCGCGCCGATGAGATCCCTCAACCACGGCGCGCGCGTCGACGGGGTCGTAGTCGCCAGCAAGCGCGGGGCCGGCCCCGTCCGCACTGCAAGGTCGATCGCGCCGAAGGTCTCCGCCCAGTGCGGCCAGCTCGCGATCTCGTCAATCCAGGCAATCGGTCCGATGTTCAGACCACGGGCGCCCAACGGTTCCTGAGCCGTCCTCACGATCGCCGTGACGGCGCCGTCACCCCAAATGATTCTGCGGCTGCCCGGCAAATACTCGGCTGGAAGCCAGGGCGCGCTGTTCTCAACGATGCCGGACTTGCCCTTCACCATCGCATCCAGGGTGTCGTCCGTCGCCCTGCCGACGACCAGGAACGTCGCATCGCCAGGCGAAAGCTTCCCCGCCTGAATCGCCCCCCACGCCTCTTGTGCGAGGTAGTTGAGCGTCATCGAAGACATGAAGTTCTTGCCGAAGTTCCGGCCGCAACGGTACAGCGCGATCCTGTACGGGCGCGGCGGGCGCAGCGCGATCAATTGGCTGGGACGGAGAATGATGTCCGCGAACCTGCTGGGGCCGACGTCCCACACGCTCATCCCGTTCCACGGCGCCGGGAGCGGCATCGGCGTGTAGTCCTGCGCCGGTGTCTTCTGCAGCACGTCCCGCGTGCGGTCGGGGCCAAGCACGGCGGTCATCCGGTCCAACAAGCTGCGCTCGTCGGCGTCGGTCGGCTTCGCTGTCTCCTTCAGCGTCACGAGACTGATCGTCTCGTGGATTGGAGATGTTGATCAGTTTGCGCGGGAAGAATTCTGTTCGTTGAGAACGCCAGCGCCGGGCGCCGCTGATGATAGGCTCACCATCCCATGGCGCTCTATCGTTCCGTCGGGACGGCGGCGGACCTGCCGGCCGTCGGCACTGGCCGCGAGAGCGGAACGTACGATTTCAAGGCGTCGGTGGACCCAGCCAAGAAGGTGGAGCTAGCGAAGGACGTCGCCGCATTCGCCAACGCTACGGGCGGCGTCATCCTGGTAGGGGCGGAAGAGGATCGCGACCTGGGCACACTGAAGAGGTACGTTCCGATGGACGAGGGTCGCGCAGAGACCGTGACGGTGGCCTACGATCTGGCTGTCGCCGAATTTTGCCGCCCGCAGCCCGTGATCGACGCCGTGAAGGTGAAGGTACCGGCTCCATTCGACGGAATGGCGGTGGCGATAAACGTCAACGCGACACCGCTGGGTCCCGTCGGCGTGCGCTGGAACAACGACCCAAAGTGCGCCGCGTGGGCTTTCCCGCTGCGGACGACGAGACACACGACCCATCTGTCACCGACGGAGTTGGCCATGCTGATGGTTCCAGAGATTCGGCGTGCCGCTATCCTTTTGGACTCGATCCCACTGGACCAGCGAAAGGAAGTCATCCTTCTGAGCGACGTGGATATGCGCATGGGTCCCCCAGGCTTCAGGGTCACGATCATCGAGATCGACCCGTCGTTGACGACCTTCGAAATTGAGATCACCAGCCCGATGCACAAGCCAGGTATCAGACTCACTCTGCCGATCGATTGCGTGCAATCCGTTTGGCGTCAGGATCCGACCCACTGGGTCGTAGCGGTGGCTGGCGGCTTCCACGGTTTTGACGACGGCACGGTCTTCGTCCCACGATAGCGGACGCTCTTCAGGCTGCCGCCGCCAGCTCCTTCCGCGCTTCGTCGTACGCGGCGTTCACCTCCGCAGCCTGGTCATGCGCGCCGCCGCGGTCAGGGTGGAACCGCATCAGCAGTTCGGCCCGCTTCCGGTCGACGTCAGCCATGGTGGCGCCGGGGTCGAGGCCGAGCACTTCCCACCAGCGGCGGCGGGCGCCCATCTCCGGCAACGCCCGGTAGCCGCCGAACGCCTGTTCCAACGTGCCGACACCCCACCGCAGTTGACCCCGCATCGCCTCGACGTGCGCAGCCAGCGCCGCCATGTTGTCGGCCACGCGGTCCCAGCGGTCGCAGGCCAGCACGCGCGGCTCGCCCTTGATCCTGAAGTACACCGCCACGCCGTGGTCGCTGGGCTCCTTCGCCGATGAGTAGGGCAGGCCGTCCAGCCTGGTGGGCAGGTTGGTGGACAACACGATGTCGGTGGCGCCCAGCCGGCGCAGCTCCTCCATCAAGCGCAGGCGCCCGACGTAGTTGGTGACCTGGCCCTTCGTCCGGTAGGCGTGGCCCGTCACCCTGACGTTGAAGCGGGCGCGGGCAACCTTGTCAGCGGGCGTGCGCGGCCAGCCGACAGGCCACGCGAGCGGGAACGCGTCCGGCGGGATCATGCCGCCCCCGCCAAGTCCATGAAGCACCCGGGGCACAGGCAGCGGCGGCCGGACTGCGACACCATCCAGTCGCTCGCCACCAGCTCCCCCATCGCGCTGGTGCGTCCTGTGCGGTAGGTCCGTCCCCGGAACTCTTCATGACGGCCGCAGCGGTCGCAAACCGCGACGAACTCCGCACGGCCTGCCCGAGCGGCGTCGGCAAGGCGCGCGACCCGTTCCGCGTCGGACACCTCCGGCGCCTCATCACCGAGGGACCTCAGCACCGCGCCGATGGTGGTCTTCCCCAGCGCGGCGAGGAGATCGATCGAGTCGCCTCCGGCGCCGCACCCGAAGCACTTGAACCGCAGGCGGCCGAGCTGCCGGCGGATCGAGAACCCCGTCCGGCAGTCGCACAGCGGGCAGCGGCCCCGCCACCGGTCGAGACCAGCAGCCCGCACGTCGGGGCACATGCTCAACAGGTCGATCTTCTCGGCCACCGCCGCGACGTCGATCATGGCAGCCACCGCCGCGCGCACTGGGAACGCGTAGGACGGGCGCAGCGGGCCGGGGCACCTACGGGCCAGCCACCGGTCGAACGCCCGTCACCGTGCGAGCTGCGCAACGTGGAAGGCGTCTCCGTCACGAACGCCACCGGCGTCTTGACCACCGCGCCGGGCATCACTCTTCACCTCGCCCGCTTGCGTCATAGCGCATTTGGAGCGCGCGTTCGGCGTCGTCGGTGTTGTCGTTCTCCGACGGTGAGCCCTCCCCTGCGCCAACGGATTGCCGATCCGATGCCTGGTCGCTGCTGCCGGTCATGGCGGGCAGATCTGCGCTGGCGGCGATGCCGGCGGCGCCCGTCGCGCTGGCGGCGAGGATCAGCGCCTCGATCCGCTGCCGTGCCTGGTCTGGATTGCCGGCAGTCACTCCAACGTCGGCGCCGCGCCTCACGGTCGCGTCCACGCTCTGCGCTGGTCGGCCCAACCCTCTATCCAGCAAATCGGATGCAGCCAAGCGCGCCTGCTGCACGTCGCCGCCCTCATGACTTGGATCAGCCGCTCGACCGCTTCGGGCATCACCGAGGCCAGCATTTCTTTCACCGAGGGGGCGAGCGCGGGCCTTCCACCGGGATTTCCCGATGACCCCTTCATGAACGTCCCACGCGCCGCGCGCTTGATCGGCGACTTGCTCACGCTGCACCTCCGGCGGCCCGGACGGGTGTTCCGCCCCTGGCCTTGCTCTTCACACAATCGGTGCACCCGAACCGGGCGCCCTCGTCCGTCACCAGCGCCAGGCGCCAGGCGGTCGAACCACATCGCAGGCACCCGTGGGTCAGCAGCAGCGCCACCGCCGCCGCGTTGTTGGCCAGCTTGGTGCGCAGGTCAGCGGGCAGCTTCGCAGCGGGCGACACCAGCAGGCGATCGCCTTCCACGCGCAGGGCGAGCCCAAGCCGGTGGGCCACCGCGATCAGCTCCCAGGCGCCTGTTCCGCCCCTGTTCTCAGGCGGCTTGGGCCTCCTGACAGACCTGACAGACTCTGCGTCCATAGGTCTCCGTGTGTGTGCGCGCGGGATCCGTCTTTTGAACCCCGGGTCCGTCAAGTCCGTCAGTGGCGCCTGATACGCCGAAAGCCTGTCAGGTCCGTCAGTCCGGATCGGCCCGTCCCTGTTCTCAGGCGCCCTCATATGCGGAACCTCCGTTGGTGCCTCGGGTGCCTCCGGTGCCTTGTGGTGCCTTGGAGGCACCGAATGCCCCGAGAGGCACCGCACCCGGTGCCTCGGTGCCTCGGGGCACGGGGGGTGTGGGGGGGCGCCGAGGCACCGAATCCCCGTCCTGCGACGGAGGCACCGTGGTGCCTTGGGTGACCTCTGGTGCCTCCGACGAGGCACCGCGAGGCCCCGGGGCACTGGCGTCCTCATCCCGGACGCGGGCGATGGCGAAGTCGGCACGTTCGGCGCCGCAGCCAATCCGCGCCCGTACCGCGTCCCTGAGCTTGCCCGTGAACCCCTCCTTGATGATCTGGCGCACCACCTTCGCGTCAGCGGCCATCCGGTCGCGCGCCCTGGCGTCCCGTGCCGCCTGCTTCTGGTCGGCGTCAGGCTTCTTGCGCCCCGCCTCGAACTGCGCCCGGTCGACCTCGTCCAGCGGGAACAGAACGCCGTTCTCATCGCGCTGGAGGACCACGTCTTTCCATGGGGCGACGTGGTTCTCTTTGGTGAGCGACAGGACGACCCGATTCGTCCGTTCCAGGTTGGCGTCTACTACCGGCTCCAACTGGATCACCCCGCGGGGTCGGTCGGTCAGAGCGGTCGACCCGCGGTTGTCGGTCGCCCTGGCCCGCCTGCCGGGACGAACTTCACGGCTCGACTTGTTGGTGTGGTGGATGCCCAGGACCAATCCGCCGGCCGCCTTGGAGATCGAGTTGAGCGCGACAACGAACGCGGTCGCGGCGGCGCTGTCTTTGTCGAGCGACACGCCGGCCACGCTGGCGCACGGGTCGATGACGACCAGATCATAGGCATCGCCGCCGTGTCGCTCCCGCTGGTACGCGATCAGCTCGCGCAGGGCGACCAACCCCTCGCCCTCGGTGTACGTTCCGCTTCGATCCATGCTGACCAGCGAGACGAACTCGTCCTGGATGGGCAGCACATCGATCCGTTCTGCCGCTGCCGCGCTGTACCGCTTCTTGTCGGCGATGTACTTCAGGCGCCGGCGGGCGTCCTCCGCGTCGTCTTCGGCCAGGATCAGCATCGCGCGGCCCGGCTTCCCGCTGGTGTCGAATGTGCCGAGCCACCGTCCGCCGGACCCGACCACCAACGTCAGCTCCATCGACGCGTAGCTCTTCGAGACACCGCCCGGCCCCGAGAACATCCACACCCCCGTCTTGTCCACGGCGCCCTTGCCGGTCCGGACGTCGGTCAGCAAGTGCTCGCGCGGCGGCAGCGGCTCATCGATCCAGTCGGCGGTGACCGACACGAGTCGGCTGAGCAGCTTGGGCACCGCGGCGTCCCCGGTCGGGGCGGCGCTCGCCTTCTCGGACGTCATCGTTTGCCCCCCAATTCCATCTGCGCCGGCCGCGGACCCGGCGTCTGGACCAGCAGCGCACGGATCGCGTCGTGGTGACGGCGCAGCAGCGGCCTCCAGACGTCGCGCACGGCCGACGAGCCGGCCATCAAGATCACCTGGCCGCCGAACACCTCCGGGCGCAGGCCGGCGCGGCGCATGCCGGCCAACGCCTTCTCGGGCGTCATTTACTGAGCGCCTCCGGCGCCGCAGTCGTCGCGGAGCTTTTCGCGTAGCAACGCCAGCGTGCCGGCGTTGACAGGCATCCGGGCCGCTACCCGGGTCATCGTGCCTCGGTCGACTCCGAGCTTGCGCGCCGCCGCCAGAGCGCCC
>JAICYS010000260.1 GCA_025934105.1 Myxococcota bacterium
CGCCGCCTCGACGGGCGGCACTGCCGCGGGCGCCGCCTCGACGGGCGGCACCGCCGCGGGCGCCGCCTCGACGGCCGGCGCTGCCGCGGGCCGCGCGCTCTCCTCGGCGCGGGCAGGCGCGGGGTCCGCCAGCGCGACAGCGGCAAACGCCATCAATAGCGTCGCCAGGCGAGACCCGAGCTTCATGGGCGCTCCTTGAGGCAGGACCGGCATCCATTCTGCCGAATGCGCGGCGAATGTCTGTGCCCCGCCCGTGCGGGAGCCGCCGGCCCGGTCAGGGCTTCTTGGCGGATGGCGCCGCGGCGGCGGCCGCCTTGCCCTCGGCCTTGGCCTTGCCCTCGCCCTTACCCTCGACCTTGGCCCGCTTGCCTCGGGGCTCCTTGCCCTTGCGGCCGGCGGCGCCCGATTCGGCCACCGCGGCCGGTTCGGGCGTGTTCGGTCCCTTGATCTTGAACTGCTGGTTGGCGCCGCTGCCGGCCGTGAGCTGGGTGACCTTCGCGACCCCGGCGTCACCGGCCGCGTTCCCCTCGACGGAGAGCGCCTTGCCGCTGTGCCGCGCCACCAGGCGCACCGAGCCCGCCGTGCCCGTGGCCACGATCCAGTTCTGGTTCTGCCCGGCGTTGCAGGCGTACTGCTGCACCTGCGCGTTGTCGCCCATGCCGAACGCGGCCACGTCCAGGCACTTCCCGCTGTTGGCGTTGATGAGCGCGTAGTAGCCGCCCGGCACGGTCTGCAGCGAGAACATCTGCGCCTTGCCGCCGTTACAGGTGGCGACCTCGGCCTGCGCCTGATCTTCCTTGCTGCCGCCGCTGAACTGCAGGCACTTCCCGCTGGCGGTCGCGATCGCGTACTCCGTCGACGGACTGATGCTGACCACGGCGCGCGCCGGCTCTGGCGGCGTGACAGCCGCCGGCTCGACCGGCGCCGAGGACGCCTTCTTGTCTTCATTCTCGACGCAGCCGGCAGTCAGGGCGGCGGCGCCGACGGCGGTGACCTGCAACCAAAAAAGCGAAGTACGAATCTTCCTCACGAGAACCTCCCGGCCAGAGGCCGGAGCGTTAACCAGGATCGCAGGAAAAGTCCAGCATCACGTGGGGCCGGCCCGCCGCCACTCGGAACGAAGCAAGCCCAGGAAAATTCCGTCCCGGGGCGTCCCGTAGGTGTTCCACCGCTCCCGCAGCCGCCCTTCTCGCTGAAATCCCAGCCGCTCCAGCAGGCGCAGCGAGCGCTGGTTGTCGGGATCGACGTCCGCTTCCAGGCGGTGAAGCCCCAGCTTGTCGAAGCAGAACCCGAACAGCACCGCCAGCGCCTCGGACGCCAGCCCCTGGCCCCAGCGGTCGCGGCGCAGGATGTAACCGACCTCGGCGCGGCGGTGGCGGAACGTCAGCGAGCCCAGCATGCAAGTCCCGATCAGCTCGCTGGAGGCCGCGTCGACGATTCCCCAGTGGAAGGCGTGGCGGCGCAAGAAACCCTCCTGGATCTCGTCGACCAGCGTGGCGGCCGCGACCAAGTTGGACAGCGGCGGACGGCTCCAGTGCCGGACCACCTCGGGGTCGCCGAAGATCGCCAGCAAGCCCGCCGCGTCGGCATCGTCAATCGGCCGCAGCGCGATGCGCCCGCCCGACAAGCGCGGCAGCTGGTCGCCCCACGCGAATGGGGCGATGAGAGCGGCGGATCCGGCCACGGCGGGCCAGACTACCTCGGAAATGGAAGCGACCTCCAGCACCGGGACGGTTCGCGCCCTGCCGCCCGCGCGCGGCGACCGCCCGGCCCGTCCGCCCTGGCGGGACTTCTGGCTGGTCCGGCGGAACTTCGACCGCGGAATCCTGACCGGGTTGCAGTTCATCCACCACGCCTACGGCCCGTTCGTGCAGACGCGGCTGCCGCTTCAGCTTTATTTCGTGTCGGAGCCGGCGATCATCGACGAGATCCTGGTCAAGAAAGCCGACAGCTTTCGCAAGGACCGCACCAGCCGGCTGCTGGGACGGGTGGTCGGCAAGGGCCTGCTCGTGAACGAAGGCGAGCCGTGGCGGCGGCAGCGGCGCCTGATGCAGCCGGCCTTTCACCAGCGTCACCTCCAGAGCTACGCCGATCTGATGGTGGACGCCGTCGACCGGGCGGCCGGCGGCTGGCGGGCCGGCGAGGTCCGCAACGTGCACGAGGACATGATGCGGTTGACGATGACCATCGTCGCCGGGGCGCTGTTTGGAACCGACGTGGCAGGCAGCGCCACGCGCATCGGGCAAGCCATCTCGTCCCTGATGGAGGAGTTCGGCCGAATCCTGGGGCTGGCGGCGCGGTTCCAGCCGCCCGCCTGGGTCCCCACGCGCGTCAACCGGCGGTTCCGCGCCGCGGCCCGCCAGATCGACGGCCTCATCCAGACCATCATCGCCGAACGCAAGCGAACGTCGCCGCATCGGGAAGACCTGCTGTCGCTGCTGATGGATGCCCGCGACGAGGACGGGGCGGGGATGAGCGACACGCAGATTCGCGACGAGGCGATGACGCTGTTTCTGGCCGGCCACGAGACGACGGCGCTGGCGCTGACCTACGCGCTCTACTTGCTGGCGCAGCACCCCGCCCAGCAGGCCCGCGTGGCCGACGAGGCCGCGCGCGTGCTGGGCGGCCGCCGCGCGACCTTCGACGATCTCGCCGCCCTGACCCAGACGGAGTGGGTGGTGCTGGAGGCCATGCGCCTCTACCCGCCGGCCTGGGTGCTGGCACGGCAGGCGCTGGGCGAGGTCGAGGTGGGCGGCTTCCGCTTCGGCCGCGGCGCCGAGTTCGTCATGTCGCCGTGGGTCGTTCACCGCACTGCCAAGCTGTTCGCCGACCCGGACCGCTTCGAGCCAGAGCGGTGGCGTGACGACCTCCAGCGCCGGTTGCCGCGGTTCGCCTACTTCCCGTTCGGGGGCGGGCCGCGCGTCTGCATCGGAAACCGGTTCGCGATGATGGAGGCCAAGCTGGCGCTGGCCACGCTGCTGCAGCGGTTTCGCGTGGCGCCGGCGCCCGACACGCGGCTCGCGCTGGCCCCCAGCGTGACGCTGCGCCCGCGCGACGGGCTGCGCCTGCGCCTCGTCGCGGCCGCCTGAAGCGGCCGGCTGGCCACCACCCGCCATCGACCGTCCGTCGGCGGGGGCGAGCCGTTCACCGGCTGGGCGCCGCGCCCTGCACGACGGCCTGCGGCGTCAGCCAGAACTGAGCATGGCCCGGCGGCCGGCGGCCGCCACGAGGCCGGTGGCGATTTGGTAGGGTACCGGGCATGACACTGCTGGAATCGCTGAAGCAATACACGACCATCGTCGCCGACACGGGTGACATCGAGGCCATCCGCAAGCACCGGCCGCAGGACGCCACCACCAACCCTTCGCTGCTGTTGAAGGCGGCGCAGCAGCCGGCCTACCGCGAGCTGGTGGCGGCCGCGTTGCACGCGTCGCAGGCGGTCGGCGGCGACAAGCCGGCGCGCATGGCGGCGTTCATGGACCGGCTGGCGGTCAGCTTCGGCTGCGAGATCCTCAAGATCGTGCCCGGCCGCGTCTCGACGGAGGTCGACGCCACGCTCTCCTTCGACACCGAAAGGACCATCGCCAAGGCGCGCCAGCTCATCGAGCTCTACGCGCAAGCCGGCGTCCCGCGCGAGCGCGTCCTCATCAAGGTCGGAACCACCTGGGAGGGCGTCCGCGCGGCCGAGCGGCTGGAGAAGGACGGCATTCACGTGAACATGACGCTGCTCTTCTCGTTCGCCCAGGCGGTGGCCTGCGCCGAGGCGGGCGTCACGTTGATCTCGCCCTTCGTCGGCCGCATCTACGACTGGTACGTCAGGGATCGGGGCGTGAAGGACATCGCCCCCGACGAGGACCCGGGCGTCGCGTCGGTCGAGCGAATCTACAACTACTACAAGAAGTACGACTACAAGACGCAGGTGATGGGCGCCAGCTTCCGCAAGGCGGCGCAGGTCGAGCGGCTGTGCGGGTGCGACCTTCTCACCATCAGCCCCGAGATCCTGGCGGATCTGGGCGCTCGCACCGGCGACCTGCCGCGGCGGCTGTCGCCGGAAGCGGCGAAGAAGATCGACGCGCCCAAGCTGCACCTCGACGAGAAGGAGTACCGCTGGATGCACAACGAGGATGCGATGGCCGTCGAAAAGCTCTCGGACGGGATCCGCCGGTTCAACGCGGACGCGCGCAAGCTGGAAGCCTTCGCCGACACGCTGCTTCGCTGAAGGGAACCGACGCGAGCGCCTGCGGGCGGGCGCGGGCCCGGGCAGAGCTCCGAGGTCGGCGCCTCCGGCCGTGCCGACGATCGGCGGCTGCGCGGCCGGCGGCCGCCTCGTGCCGCCCGCCACGTCGGAGGCTCTGACCGGCCGCCGCCCGGGGCTCCTGGGGCCGCGCTCCGCCCGGGGCCGCCGGCCGGTGCCGCCGCGATCGGGCCGCAGGTCTCCGCAGCCGGCGCGTCTCCTGCCCGGCGGCCGGCGCGGGCCTGGGCCTCGAGGACGGCCTCTCCTGGGACAACCGACCTCGGTCGTCCACCCGATCTCGGCGCGGGTCGCGCAGGGTGCTCCCGTGCCTTTGACCGCCCGCATCCGACCCGGCACGCGCCGCGGCCGGTCCGGGGGCCCGCCGGGCGGACACCCCGAGCCCGCCCAAATCCGGTGGGCCCTGCCGTGACAGAGCCTGACGGCGAGCGGCGGCGGTGCTTAGGTTGGCACGGATGCGGTTCGTTTGGCGCGCGTTCGGGGCCACGGCCCTCGGTCTCATCTTCGGCTGCCAGCGCCCCGCCGGGATGGGGGCGGCCTGGCCGCCCGGGCATCCCGGACCGGCCGACGCGTCCGTCGCCGATGCACGCGCGACGTCGGCCGGCGCGTTGAGCGTCCGGCCCGGCAGTGCGGACGCGGCCACGGCGGCGGCAGCGGCGATTCGTGTGGCGGCGGCCGGCGACATCGCCTGTGACGGATGCGGGCAAGCCGGCACGGCGGCGCTCATCGACCAGCTCATCTCGACGGATCACCTCCAGGCCGTGCTGGTGCTGGGCGACCTCGCCTATTCCAGCGGCTCGGCCGCCGAGTTCCAGGCCTTCTACGCGCCCAGCTGGGGCCGCCCCGAGATCTTGCAGCTGTCGCATCCGGTCCCGGGCAACCACGAATACGCCTCGGGCTCGGCGGACGACTATTTCGATTACTTCAACGGAGCGGCTGCCCCCGACGGCCAGGCCGGACCGCGCGGCCAGGGCTATTACAGCTTCGATCTCGGGTCATGGCACGTCATCGCGCTGAACAGCAGCGACGCGTGCCGCTTCGTCTCGTGCAGCGACACTTCGGCGCAACGCGATTGGCTGGCCGCCGACCTGGCCGCGCATCCGGCGCTCTGTACGCTGGCGTTCTGGCATCACCCGCGGTTCCAGGCGGGCACCAGCTCGGGTGAGCTGAGCGCCGTGGCTCCGCTGTGGAACTTGCTGTACGCGGCCGGCGTCGAACTGGTCTTGAACGGCCACGAGCACGGCTACCAGCAGCTCTCACCGCTCGACGACACGGGCCAGCTCGATCCGGCGCGCGGAATCCGGACCTTCGTCGTCGGCACCGGCGGCGGCGAGTTCGACACGAGCTTCGGCGGACCGCGGCTGGGCGCTCTCGAGACCAGCGTCACCGGCAGCACCGGCGTGCTGGAATTGACGCTGCAGCCGGGCGGCTACAGCTGGCAGTTCGTCGAGACCGACGGCACCCGGCCATCCGCCGCCTCCGGGTCGGCGCCCTGTCACTGATCCGCGCCGCGCCCCCGAGGCGGAGGTCTGGCCGTTCTCGATCAGTTGGGGCCACCCTGAGGAACGGGCGCCACACGGAAAGTTCCGCGCGGGGATAGCGGTTACCAACTGCCCTGATTGGGCATCGACGCCCACGGCTCGGCGGGCGGCAGCGGCCCGCCGCGCTGCAGGAGCTCGATCGAGTGTCCGTCGGGCGACTTCACGAAGGCCATGTGTCCGTCGCGCGGTGGCCGCAAGATCGCCACGCCCGCGGCCCGCAGGCGCGCGCAGGTCGCGTAGATGTCGTCGACCTCGTACGCCAGGTGGCCAAAGAAGCGCCCCACCGGGTACGGCTCTGGTTGATCCCAGTTGTACGTCAGCTCGACCTGCGCGGGGTCGCGGTCGGCGCCGCTGGAAAGAAACACCAGCGTGAACCGCCCGGCTTCGTGGGCCTGCCGCCGCACTTCGCGCAGCCCCAGCTTGCCGACGAAGAAGTCCAGCGCCGCGTCCAGATCCCGAACGCGCAACATTGTGTGCAAGTAGCGCATCCGGCGACGGTACCGCCGGCACGGCCTGCCCGGCCAGCCCCGGGTTCAGGGGCCGCCGGAGACGGGCCAGCCGTCGGCATCCCAGGCCAGCTCGGCGACGCGCAACGTGGCCGGGCCGGTCGAGCCCCCTTGCAGCGCGTGATAGAGATTGTAGGTCTTGCCGCCGTAGGTGATGACTGCGTTGTGTCCGGGCGCGACCCAGCTGGAATTGCCCTTCACCAGCAGCGTGCCGCCGCCCGACATCAGCGAGGTCCCCACCTTGTCGACGTACGGCCCGGTCACCGTCGGCGAGCGCCCCACCCGGATGTTGTAGTCGTACGGGTCGGTGCAGCAGGACCCCCAAGAGGTGAACAGGTAATAGGTGCCGCAGCGCTTGAACACCCACGCGCCCTCGAGGCTGCCGCGCGAATTCGCGCCGTTGGCCAGCGCGTACAGCATGCTGTCGGCGCGGGCGCCCGTGGCGGTCAGCTTGACCATCTTGATGCCGCTCCAGAAGCTGCCGAAGGCCAGCCAGGGGGTGCCCGCGTCGTCGACCACCACGTTCGGGTCGATGGCGTTCCAGTTGTCGCTCTCGCCCATGTTCGAGCAGAGGACCATCCCCTGGTCGGTCCAGCTTCCGCTGTCCAGCGCGGCGCGCGTGGCCTGGCCGATGCACGACTTGTTGCTGCCGAACGTCGAGGCCGCGTAATAGAGGTGGTACGTGCCGCCGAAGAATGAAATGTCCGGCGCCCACAGGTTCGTCGCGCCGGTGGCGCTGGCGGCCCACGAGGGCAGCGGCAGCGGATTGGCCGCGGCGGTCCAGGCGGTCAGATTGTTCGAGACCTTGCCGATGAGCCCGGTGGCCGCCAGGTAAACGGTGCTTCCCACGACGTAGGCCGCCGGATCGTGCGCGCCGAGGTTCCCGGACAGCGTCAGCGCCTTGGGCGGCGCCGCCGGATCGAGGCTGTCGCCGGGACAAGATTGGCCGCCACCCGCGCCCGCCCCGCCCGCCGTTCCCCCTGTCGCGGGACCGCCGGCGCCGCCCGCCTGTCCGCCCGCCGCGCGGCCGCCCCCGCCGGCGCTTCCGCCGCCGCCCGCCGTCCCGCCGCTGCCC
>JAICYS010000209.1 GCA_025934105.1 Myxococcota bacterium
AGGGGGCGGCGGCGGCCCGGGCGGGGGCGCCGGCGCGGGAGGCGGCGCTGGTGGTGGCGGCGGCAAAGGTTCTGCTGGGGGCGCCGCCGGCGGGTTCTCCGCCGGGGCCGAGGAGGCGCCCGTCTCCCCGTGATCGCCGCCGGTGATGGGCCGCGCGCCCGTGAGCGGCGGCATGGGCGCGATGGTCGCGGACGGGTCGATAGCCAGGGCCGCGGTCAGCGACAGCACCTGGACGACCTCGCCGCAGGTGGCGCCGTCGACCCGGCGCGCTTCCACGTGGCGGCCCGGCACGGCGATGCGCAGCTCGCCGTGCACCTTCGAGCCGATGCGCGTGAGGCGGACCGTCATGCGCATCGCCGCGTCGCCGGGGCGCGCCGCCCGGGCCCGATCGGTGCGCGCCGTGATCCCCGACCAGAACGTGGCGTCGTCGGCGCACCCGGCCGGCGCGACGAAATCGATGCGCACGGGGACCGGGACCGTCGGCCCGACCGCGGCCGCGACGGCCATCCACGTCAGGATCGCGACCAGCCCCAGGGACACGGCCCCCACGGTGACATGGATCGTCGGCCGGCCGCCAGTGGATGAACCGGATTACTCGAAGTCGCAGCAGTAGAGCGTCGCCTGGTACCCCGCCGAGCTCTTGCCGGCGACGCCGGGCTCGGGGCAGCGCATGGGCGGATAATCGTCGGACGGCAGGTCCGGACCGTAGCAGGCGAAGCCGAAGCGGCCCGACGCGCAACCGGGCACCTGGAGATCTTCGACGCACGAGCCGCCGGGCGGCACCTGCGCCGGCGGGTAGCAGCAGTAGTTGACGTACTTCGGGTTGGGGGCCGGCGTTCCGATTCCGCAGAGCAGGTTGTACTGGTCGGCGCGGCTCTTGTTGGCCAGCAGATCCTGCCCCCTTGGAACGGCGCCCGGCGGACAGGTCCAGCCGATGAGGCCGCCCGAGCAGCCGAGCCCGTCGTTTTCGCCGCAGCCGGGCGGCAGCGGCGATCCCGAACAGCAGAAATCGACGGTGTCGGCCGCCTTCACGCCCTGGCCGCAGTGGATGGCCGGGTTGTAAGACTCGGGGCGGTTCACGTCCAGGCACCGGTAGGCGGTGGTGCCCGGATCGCACACGGCGACCGGGTCGGGCGCGCAGGGGGTGATGGCGGCGGTGCAGCAGTAGGCCTGCGTCGTGGCCGCGCCGCCGCCGTCGGCGGCCGCCGGCCGATCGGCGCAGATGATCCCTTGCGGGACGCCTTGAACGTAGCTGCGGTGATCGTCGGGGCGGGCGTTGCCGGTGCAGGCGTACCCGACCAGGCCCAGCGCCGCCGTGGTGCCGCCGTCGGCGACGGTTGCGCAGGCGGCCTCGACGGTGTCGTCGCGCCGGCAGCTTCCGTCCGGCGCGGGAGCGGACACGCAAGCGGCACAGGCGGCGGCGGCCAGGACGGCGGCGGCCCTCATCGCAACCACCCCGGCGGCAGCGGCGGCGCGGGCAGCGGCGGAAACACGCAGTGGACGGGCGCGCTGCTGCCGGCGGCGATGGACGACGTGACGGTCACGTCGGGCCCCGACGGAATGAAGTTCACGTCGCCCGGCCCGAGCGCGACGGTCGCGTATTCGGCCTCGACCGCGGTCGGGCCCAGGTTGTCGACGATGACGTTGTCCAGGGTCAGCGGACCGGCCGGATAAAGCGCGCTGAACCCGTTCAGCGTGACCACCGGCGCCGCCGTGTTCAGGCAGGTGACGTCGTGAACGTTCCGGAACGCGATGTCGCCGAACCGCGGGTAGAGGGTCCCGGAGAACAGCGGGTTGTACGCGGTCGAGACCAGGATGGCGTTGTTGACGTCGCGCATGCAGACGTTGCGGAAGACGACGCCGTCGACGGCGCCGCCGCGGCTGGAGTCGGACTTGACGCGGATGCCGTTGAAGTCGCCCGGGCTGGCGCCGTCGCCGACCGCCCGCGAGTCGGCGTCGATGGTCAGATCGCAGACCGTCAACCGGTGCACGCCCCCGTAGGTCTCGCTGCCGATCGACATGCCGTGGCCGGTCCCGAAGTGGTTGTGCACGATCACGATGTCGCTGGCGCCGTGGCCGCCCTTGACGGCGATGTGGTCGTCGCCGGTGCTGATGGTGTTGTGCGCCAGCAGGCCGCAGGTCGCCTGCGCGGTCTCGCCGGGATCGATCCCGTCGGTGTTGCGCGCGAAGTGGGGCGACAGCAGCAACCCCTGGCTGTTCAGCCAGCGCGACGGCGTCAGGATGGTCACGCCCCACACCACGAACCCGTCGCCGGGGCGGGTGCAGGGCGCGCTGGCGCCGCCCGGCGGCGTGGAGGTGATCTTGACGTGGAACTTGGGCGAGTTGTGCAGCGTGATCCGATACATCAGGAACTGCGTGGTGCCCGAGGCCAGGTTGACCAGCGTCGGGTTCCCGATGCTGCCGTCGATCATCTGCAGCGCGCCCGAGAGCTGCCACCACGAATAGTCGTAGCCGATCAGCGGCTCGCCCCCTTGCCCGTCGATGACCCCGTCACCGACGATGGCCGGGCTGGCGCCGGACACCGACAGGAAGTTCTGGCAGGCGCCCGAATCGTTGACGCCCACCTTGCCGCAATCCTGGTGCGCCGGGAGCTGGTAGTTGTCCGGGTTGCGTGAGGCGTAGAGGGTCACGCCCGCGTCGATCCAGAGCGTCCGGCCGTTGACGGCCAGCGGGCCGGACACGAAGGCGTTGTTGCCGGCGCCGTCCGCCACCAGCTTCACGACGTTGCAGGCGGCGAGCGCGCCCTGGATGCGGGCGGTGTCGAGGTTCGTCTCGTCGGGCAGCCAGTTCGTGTCGCTGGTCGCCTGCTGCGCCGCCAGGATGCAGCCCGGGTCGGCCGGGTCCGGCGGCAGCGTGGGCTCGGGCGGCAACGTCGCGTCGATGTCGGCGCAATCGTCGGCGGCGCCGGCGATGCCGTCGGCCGGGTCGGTGGCGCTGCCGCACGTGTACGCGATGGGCGTGGCATCGGGCGGCGTGTGGCAGCCCGCCCACCCGAACAGCGCGGCGGCGCAGAGGCTGGCGTGGCGCAAGATCAGCAGCCGCTGCCGCTCGGGCAGGGCCAGGCGGTGGTGCTGGCGCAGCTCCACGTCGGGTTCGACGACCCCGACTGGCAGACGCAGTAGCCGGTCTTGGTGGCCATGCTGGAATCCATGTAGCCGGTCGTCCCACCGCAGACGGTGCAGTCGGGCACCGTGCAGGCCGCGCCGGCCTGGATGGCGGTGGTCGGACAGGCCGCCGGCACGCTGCCGGGGATCTTGTAGCAAGAGAAGTCCCTGGCCGGATCGAAGACGCAAGAGCCCTCGGCGTAGACGCCGTTGGTGCAGGTCTCCGACTTGGCGCCGCTCTTCTCGGGGCCGCAGGTGTTGAAGCACGCCTGCGGATCCGAGGCGGTGCAGGCCCCGCCCTTCTTGACGGCCGCGCCGCCCGACGTCGTGGTGCAGGCCGGCTGGCCGAATCCGCTGGCGCCGGCCGTGCCCGGCTGCCCGGCCGCGCCGGTCGTTCCGCCGCTGCTGGCCGTGGAGGCGCCGCCCGTCCCGGCCCCGATCGTGCCGCCCGTCCCGACGGTGCCGCCCGTCCCGACGGTCCCGCCCGTGCCCGGCGCGGCGGCGCCGCCCGTCCCGGTGGTGGCCGGGTCGTTGCTGCTGCTGCAGCCGAGCAACAACGCCAGCAACGCGGTGGTTCCCAGCCGTTTCGTCTTCATCGTCATCGGATTCCTCGCTGTGAATGAAGTGCTGGCTGGGTGTCCGGACCGGCGGAGCGCGGCTCACGAGCCGTTTGGGTTCCATCCGACAACCCAATCCGGCGTCGCCCGTGCGAATCCTCCGCCCACCTTCGGCTCCCCGCGCCGGCCGCCATCGCTGGCTGGTCTGCGCGCTGCTCTTCTTCGCGACGACGGTCAATTACATGGACCGGCAGATCCTCTCGCTGTTGAAGCCGATCCTGGACGGCGAGCTCAAATGGACCAACGCGCAGTTTGGCGAGATCAACGCCGCGTTCCAGGCGGCCTACGCCGTCGGCCTGCTCGGGTTCGGCGCGCTCGTCGATCGCGTCGGCATCAGGCTCGGGTACGCCCTCTCGATCGCCGCCTGGAGCCTGGCGGCCATGTCGCACGCGCTGGTGGGCAGCGTGGCCGGCTTCTTCGGCGCGCGCTTCGCGCTGGGGTTGGGCGAGGGGGGCAATTTCCCGTCGGCCATCAAGGCGGTCGCCACCTGGTTTCCCCCCGCCGAGCGGGCTTACGCCACCGCGCTCTTCAACGCCGGCAGCAACGTGGGCGCCATCATCGCCCCCGCGGTCGTCCCCTGGCTGGCGCTGAATTTCGGCTGGCGCTCGGCCTTCGTGGCGGCCGGCATCGCCGGGCTGCTCTGGCTGTTCTTCTGGATCCCGGGATACGACGCGCCCGAGCGCGTGCGCCGGCTGGATCCCGCCGAGCTGCTGCACATCCGGGGCGGCGCCGCCGGCGCGCCCGCCGGACCGCCCCTGCCCTTCCGCCGCATCATTCGCTGCCGCCAGGCCTGGGCCTTCATCGCCGCCAAGTTCCTCACCGATCCGGTCTGGTGGTTCTTCCTGATCTGGCTGCCCGACTACTTCAAGAAGACCCGCCACCTGCCCATCAAGGAGAGCTGGGTCTGCCTGGTGACGATCTACGCGATCGTCACCGTGCTGAGCATCTTCGGCGGCTGGCTGAGCGGCCACCTGGCGCGGCGCGGGCTGGGCGTCACCCGCGCCCGCAAGACGGCGCTGTTCGCGTTCGCCTGTACGGTGCTGCCCATCTTCGCCGTCACGCGCGTCGGCGACTGGAGCGCGGTCGTGCTCATCGGCGTGGCCGGCGCTTCGCACCAGGCCTGGTCGGCGAACCTGTTCACCAGCGTCTCGGACATGTTCCCGCGCGGCGCCGTCGCCTCGGTGGTCGGCATCGGCAGCACCGCCGGCTCGCTGGGGGGCATCGCGTTCCCGATCGTCGCCGGCAAGTTGCTGGACCGCTTTCAGGCCGCCGGCGACGTAACCGCTGGGTACGCCTGGCTGTTCGGTGTTTGCGGGTTGGCCTACCTGGTCGCCTTCGGGCTGAACCACCTGCTCGCTCCGTCGTTCGAGCCCATCCGCCACCCGCACGAGGTCCACCCCGATGATTGAGAGATTCGTTCTTCCCGCGTTGCTCGCCGCCGCCGCGGCCGGCACCGCCCACGCCCAGGTCGAACAGCCGCCCGTCGCCGCCGAGCCCGCCGCCCAGAGATGGTCGCTGGCGTTCCACGGCTTCGTGGAGGCCGACTACATCACGGACAGCACCCGCAGCTACAACGACGCCATCGGTCCGGCGCTGGTCGCGCGCGGCGACACCTACGACGGACACAACGGCCGGACGCAGTTCTCGATGCGCAACACGCGCATCGGCCTGTCGCTGGCGTCGCCGCCGCTCGGCGGGATGCGCGCGTCGGCGGTGATCGAGGGTGACTTCTTCGGCGACCAGACCGCGCCGCCCACCGGGTCGGAGAACGCCTATTTCGACAGCCCGCTCTTCCGGATCCGCCACGCCTACCTGAAGCTGGAAAGCCGGTTCGTCGACGTGGTGGCCGGCCAGACCTACGACCTGTTCGGCTGGCAGAACTACGCGTTCCCGATGAGTGCCGAGTTCCTGGGCCTGCCCAACATGGTCTTCTCGCGCAACACGCAGCTGCGCCTGTCGCACGCGTTCGGAGCGGCCGGCCCGCTGACCGTCGAGGTGGGCGTCGAGACGGCCCGCCCGGCGCAGCGCGATTCGCAGGTCCCCGACGTCCAGGGCGGCGTGCGACTGGCCGTGAACCGCTGGGTGGGGATCACCACGCCGGGCAACGTGCGGACGGTGGCCCTGCCGGCGTTCATCGGCGTTTCGGCGGTGGCGCGCCAGTTCAAGGTGAACGCCTTCGCGCCGCCGCCCACCCAGGCGTCCAACAACGTCACCGGCTGGGGCCTGTCCGTCGACGCGCTGCTGCCGGTGATCCCGGCCGCGGACGCCGGCCACCGCGGCAACGCGCTGACCTTGACCGGCGCGTTCGTGACCGGCAGCGGGATCGCCGATCTGTTGACCACCGGCGGCGGCGCGCGATTCCCGACGCTGCCCAACCCGGCCCAGGCGTCGCCGCCGCCCGAATACGCCGGCGACGTCGACAACGGTCTGGTCACGTTCGATCTGCGGACCGTCCTGCACACCATCAACTGGCAGGCTTACCGGGGCGGATTGCAGTACTACCTGCCGCCCGCCGGCCGCCTGGTCGTCGCCGCCAACGTCACCCACGCCTTCTCCAGCAACATGCAGGACCTGTACTTGAAGGGCGGGCGCGAGATCGAGCTTCTGGGGGCCGTCGCCGACCGTTCCACTTACGGCGACGTCAACCTGTTCTGGGACGCCACGCCGGCCGTACGGCTCGGCCTCTCCGGCCAGTACACCAAAGTGCACTACCTGGACGGCGACAGCCCGCACAACCTGCGCGGGATGGGCCAGGTCCTGTACGTCTACTAGGGCTGCCAGACGGCCTTCCCGCCGTCGCCGATCGGGCGGCCATCAGAGGACGGTCACCTTCAGGTCGTCGAACTCGGCCTCGGCGTGCAGATGGGCGCCAAGAACGGCGCGCAGATGAACGCCGCGATCGCGGCCACCACCCCCGAGGGCAAGGGGACGGCGACGGCCGACGCGGTGACCGCCGCCGCGAACGACCTCGGAACCGTGAGCGACGCCAACCCGAAGTACCTGTTGCTGGCCACCGACGGCGAACCGAACTGCATCGGCACCAGCAAGGACAGCAGCAGCGCGTATCCGGCCACGGTCACGGCGGTCGGCAGCGCGCTGGGCGGCCGGGATCCCCGCCTTCGTGGTCGGCATCTCCACCACCAAGGCCAGCGCGAACACCGAGCTGAACGCGCTGGCCCGGGCCGGCGGCGAGGGCGCTGGCAGCACCAACCCGCTGGCCAGCCACTACTACCTGGCCAACGACGCCTCGACGTTGCAGGCCGCGCTGCAGGCCATCACCGGGCAGATCTCGAGCTGCCTGTTCCCGCTGGCGGACCCGCCGCCGCTGCCGAACGATCCCAGCAAGGCGGCGGTCTACCTGGGCGGCGACATGACCAAGGTTCCGTACGACGCCACCAAAGCCGACGGGTGGGCCTACGTCGACGGCGCCGACAGCGCGATCGCGCTTTACGGAAGCTGGTGCGCCATGGCACAAGCCGGCGGCGCGGGCGCCGTGCAGGTCATCGTCGGCTGTCCGAACGTCGACGTGCCGTAGTCAAAGCTCGAACCCGAAGTAGGCGCGAGCGTTCCGGAAGCAGACGTCCGCGATCAGGCCGCCCAGCAGCCCGCGGTCGTCGGGGATGAGGCCGGCGGCCACGTCTTGCCCCAGCATCCGGCAAAGCAGCCGCCGGAAGTACTCGTGGCGCGAGAACGATAGGAAGCTGCGCGAGTCGGTCAGCATGCCGACGAAGCGCGACAGGAGTCCCAGGTTCGAGAGCGCGTCGAGCTGCTTGCGCATGCCGTCGAGCTGGTCCAGGAACCACCAGGCGCTCCCGAGCTGCATCTTGCCGGGTTCGCGCCCGTCCTGGAAGCTGCCGATCACCGTCGCGAAGGCTTCGGTGTCGGCCGGATTCAAGTTGTAGACGATGGTCTTCGGCAGGCGATCGGCGGCGTCCAGGCGGTCCAGAAACTTGGCCAGCGCGGCCGCCTGCGGAAAATCGCCGATGGCGTCGTAGCCGGTGTTCGGCCCCAGCGCCCGCAATCCGCGCGTGCTGGTGTCGCGCAGCGCGCCCAGATGAAACTGCTGGACCCACCCCCGCTGGTGATCGAGGAGCGCCAGGTCGTGCAGCAGCGCGGCCCGCAGCTTCTCGATCTCATCGGGCGACGGCGCCCGGCCAGCCCGCGCCCGGGCGAAGATGCCGGCCACCTCGCGCTCGGTGTAATTGGCGACGAAGATGCGCTCGAGGCCATGGTCGGAGGCGCGGCAGCCCGCGGCGTGAAAGGCGTCGTGGCGGCGTCGCAGCGCCTCGCGCAGCTCGTCGAGCGTGGCGACCGGCGCCTGCGCCGCCGCGCCCAGCGCGTCCACCCAGGCGTTCCACCCCGGCAGGTCGTGCAGCGCCAGCGCCCGGTCGGGCCGCCAGGTCGGAAACAGCCGCGTGGCGCGCCCCGGGTGCGCGGCGTGGCGCCGGTGGGGCTCGAGGTCGTCGATCGGGTCGTCGGTGCTGCAGATGACGCGCACCTCGAATTGCCGCAGCAGCCCCTGGGCCGTGAAGCCGTCCTCCGCCAACCGCCGGTTGCAGTGGTCGAAGATCTGGCGGGCGCTGTCGCCGTCCAGCAGCTTGCCGCGCACGTCGAACGGAAACCTCAGCTCGAGGTGCGTCCAGTGGTAAAGCGGGTTGCGCAGCGTGTGGGGCACCGTGCGGGCCCAGGCGGCGAACTTCTCCCAATCGCCCGCGTCGCCGGTGATCAGCCGCTCGGGGACGCCGTCGGCCCGCATGGCCCGCCACTTGTAATGATCGCCCTCCAGCCAGATCTCGGTGATCGATCGAAACCGGTGGTCGTCGGCCACCTGATGGGGCGACAGGTGGCAGTGGTAATCGAGGATCGGCTGCCGGGCCGCCACGCCGTGGTACAGGTCGACGGCGGCCGGGGTGTCCAGCAGGAAATCCTCGTCGAGAAAGCTGGCCATCGGCGCGGGCGCCATCTTAAAACGCGAACGCCAGGCCGGCGTCGAGGTCGACGTTGGCCTCGCTCATCTCCGAGGTGGCCAGCGCGGGCGTGAGCTGGATGTCCGGCTCGATCGCGATGGCCCGCACGAACTGTTTCATCCCCAGCTCGCGGTTCTTGAACCCCTCCAGGATCACCACCCCCATGTGCACGTGCGTCCGCGCGGCGATCGGGTGCTGGTCCAGGCCCGCGCTCTCGCACAGCTCCAGCGCCTTCTTCAGGATCTCGCGCGCCTTTTCGAACTCGCGCTTGTCGACGGCCGCCAGCGCCTCCCGGTTCAGCGGCGTGACCCGCGCGACCGGATCGCCGCCCGCGCCGACGACGCCCAGCAGGATGGCAACCAGCAGACGGACAGCCGAACCCGACATGCACGGGTCAGTGTCGGCAGGCGCGCCGCGCGGCTCAGAACCGGACTTCGCCGCCGCCCAGGGCAGCCAGGAACGGGCGGCCCCACCAGGCCACGTCCCGATCGCCGATCTCGATGACCGGCCGCGCGACCGCCCATCCCCCCAGCAGATCCAGCCGCAGCGCCCACGCGCCCCCGAGGCGCAGCTTCCCCGCCGCGCGCCCGTAGAGCACCGCGCCCACGCCCGACACCGTCTGGGCGCGTCCCGGCGGCGTGGCCTGGCCGGCGGATCGGGTCATGGCCGCCATCGCCCCCAACCCGCCCTCGGCGGACAGACGGCGGGGCGAACGGCGGGGCGCCAGCACCAGACCGCCGCCCGTGAGCCACACGGTCGTGCGCCCCTGCCCGCCTGGCCCCGTCACCTCCACCGAATTCAGCGGCGCGTAGCCGCACAGCTCCAGCCCCAAGAGGCGCCCCAGGCGGGCGCGCAGGCTGGCGC
>JAICYS010000292.1 GCA_025934105.1 Myxococcota bacterium
CGGTCATGCGGGCGCCGGCGGCGGCAGCGCGGGCGCGGGCGGCAATGCGGGCGCCGGCGGCGGCAGCGCGGGCGCGGGCGGCAATGCGGGTGCTGGCGGTGGCAGCGCGGGAGCGGGCGGCAATGCGGGTGCTGGCGGTGGCAGCGCGGGAGCGGGCGGCAATGCGGGCGCAGGTGGCGGCAGCGCAGGCGCGGGCGGCAATGCGGGGTCGACCGGCAGCGCCGGGAGCGGCGGTGCCGGAGGAGCGCTCGCGACCTGCGGCGACGCGACGGGATCGGGCGACATGTGCAACACCATCGTTGGCTTCGCGACCGGTCCTTGCGTGGTGACGACGATGTCGGCGGACACGGCGCCCACGGCCTTGGGCGGCTCGGTGTCGAGCGGCACGTACCAACTCACGGCGAGCACGTTCTACGGCATGCTGCCCGACGGCGGCGCGAGCAGCGACGGTGATTTCGGAACCCACCGCGAGACGTTCCTGGTGTACGTCCAGAGCGCGACGTCGTTCAACCTGGATCAGTTTCGTGCAGACGGGGTCCAGAACGACAGCGACCAAGGGACGGTCACCATCTCGGGAACGAACTTGACGTATACGCAGGTTTGCCCGGCACCCGGCGACGCCGGCAGCAACGGCGGCTCGGCCGGTTACACCGCGACCAGCTCGTCGTTCACCCTCATGATGCCCAAGAACGGCGGAATTCTGGTCAAGGTCTACACCAAGACTTCCTGACCCGAACCGACGGGCTGGGTGGTCCGAGCCCGGGGAAGGATCGGACCACCTCGGCCGCCTCCGGGCGGCACGTCGTGGGGCATGGTTCGCTGGCGCTCACCGTTGCCTGACGGCAACGCCCACCTGGGCCGCCTCCGGGCGGCACGTCGTGGGGCATGGTTCGCTGCCGCTCACCGTTGCCTTCCGGCAACGCCCTCCTCGGCCGCCTGCGGGCGGCACGTCGTCGGGCATGGTTCGCTGGCGCTCACCGTTGCCTTCCGGCAACGCCCTCCTCGCCAACACTCGAGGGCAGCCTCCTCGGATGGTTCGCTCAGAGAACGCGCAATTGCCGATGACCAAGACCAGGCCGTGGGCGAGGCCGATGCCGGCGATGATGGGATCAATCACCGCGTCCGATCGGTTGGCCAGCCGCTCCAGATCGCCGTAGATCCGTCTGGCGTGCTCTGCCGCGCTCTCACCGACAGGTATATAGTGGTCGGGTGGCAAAGTGTTCTTACCGGTTCGCGGTCTGGACGGGGCTCTGGTTGGTGGCGAGCATGCTTGTCTTGGGTTGCGGCGGATCGCCAGGGTCGGGAGGACAGGGCGGGGCGCCGGGCGGTGACGGCGCTGGGGCGGGCGAAGGGCGCGTTTGCAGCAGCACGCCCAACGGGTGCAGTTGCTACGAGGAGCCGTCCGACACGCAACCGCCAGCGTGCAGCAGCGGCTCGGTCGCGACGCTACCCGGCGATCTGGGCGTTTGCTGTCAAAGTGCCGGTGGCCTTACCTGTCAATGCGAGGCCTACACGTGCATCAACGACACGAACGTCGCGTACTGCACCTGCGGGCCGTCGAACGTCGTTCGGGGGGCCCTGACCGGTGACGTCGCCACCGTCTGTCCGGCGCCGCCGGCGACGGGGCAGTGCTGTTACTCGCGCGGGCTCAATTCCTGTACCTGCTCGTCGTTGGCTTGCGCGGGAGACGAGGTGCCGGTGACAACCTGCGCGCTGACCAACGTCACTGTGTGCGGCGCCGGCGACGTGCCGGCCGGTACGTCGGTGGTCAATCGTTGCTCCGGTGGCTCCGGCGCACCCGGCTCCGGTGGTTCTTCCGGCACGGGCGGCAGTTCGGGAGGGCACGCGGGCGGTGCCGCCGGATCGGGCGGAGCCGGTGCCGGCGGAGCGGTGGGCGGTGCCGGTGGACGCGGTATGGCCGGAGCTGGCGGCGGTGCCGGCAGTGGCGGAGGAGGGCCGGGCGGCTCTGCGGGAACCGGCGGCCCAGGGGGGGCCGGCGGCGTCCCGACCGACGGCGGGATCATGTCGACCTGCGCCGTCTCCCTGAACAACGGCCTCAACGGCGCGGCGCACGATTTTGACGGCGACGGGATTCCCGACTGCATCCTCACGATCCCCGGGACAATCTCCGATGTCCGGCAAGACATCGCTTTGTACAAAGGATTGGCAGGTGGCGGATTCGCATCGGTCCCGAGGATTACGTTCAAAGCTTTGACGGCGGCCTTCCTGGTGACGCAGATCGCCGATCTCGACGGCGACGGCTGCAACGACATCGTCATCTTGACGGGTCCGGCCACGACCGGAACGTCCTTCAGGGTGACCTACATCCGGGGGCAGCCGACCGACGTGTTCGCGCTGCCTTCGCCCGCGCCGACGAGTGTCGTCGAGCAGGCGCCGCTGGAGACCTCGCTCGGCGACTTCACCAGCGACGGCGACCCCGACGTGTTCATGGCGGCGGTTGCGACGACCGCCTCGAACACGGCGGAAGTCCATTGGCTGGTGTTCAGCGGCAGCGCCGGTCCGGACGCGAACGCGTGGGTCGCGGTCCTCACCGAGGTCGACACGGACTCGGGACTCGCCGCAGGAGCCATCGGCGGAGGAGCCGCTCCCGTCGGCGTGGGCGACTTCAACGGCGACAAGAAGCTCGATGCGATTGCGCTCTTCTACTACATGGGGGCGAGCAGCTCACAGTCCTACGAGGAGGTCGTCCTCGCCCTCGGCGACGGGCGTGGGGGCTTCACGACCTCCTCGCCGATACCGGGCACCACAGGGGCCACCGCGGCGACGATCGACGACGCCAACGGCGACGGGTTCCTCGACCTCGAGGTCGAACTGGGAAGCTCGACGCTGCCAGTGACGTTCTACGGCGACGGCACGGGAACGTTTTCCATGACCGCGCCGGCGCCCTGATGGGCGGCACCCGAGTCGCCGGCCTCGGCGCGACTGCGCCCGGTTGGCGACGGTCCTTGCGACGGATCGACGGACGATTCGAACGGGTGGGCGACGGCAGCGGAGTCTGAAGCTGCGATCCGTCGGGGCGGTGCGGAATCCGCCGGGAACAGCCGGCCAGTCACGGAGTGAAGGTCGCGAGCCGGGTCTCCGATGATTCGGTGAACCAGACGTGTTGGTCGGTGCCGAGGATGATCTCGCCACCCGGGCTCATCGGGACGGGACAGGTCGTCATCGTTCCCGAGGGCGTGATGTGAGCGACGACGTAGCTGGACGGTCCCTCGAACATGGTCCAGGCGCTGCCGTCCGCCGCCACGGCGGGACGGGCCGCCTGGCCTGACACCGGGAATTCGACCCAGTTTTCGGAGGTGTCGATCCGTCCCACGGTGGCCGGACCGCCGGGGTGGGTCTCTGTGGTCGTGAACCAGACCGACCCGTCGGGACCGGCGCTCAGGCTCACCGGCTGGCGCGACGTGACGAACGTGGAGTCGACGGCGGGCGGTGCCCCCGCTGAATCGTTCAAGACGTCCGCTCCGTCGAAGCGCACGACGCCCGCGGAGCGCGCCGTCCAGAAGGCGCCCTGCGCGTAGACCAGATCACCGGCCGGTGTCGCGCCCAGCGCGCGCTGGGTCACCGCCCCCGACAGCGTCATGCGGTCCAAGTGGGCGGCGGCGACGGCCGTCGTGAACCAGAGGGCGCCGTCGGGACCCACGGTCAGGCCGCCGGGCGAGTCGGAGGTCGGAAAGGTCGTGATGTTGCCGGCCAGGTCGATCCGGCCCAGGCCCTGGGCGAGGTCGTACCAGAGGTGGCTGCCGTCCGGCCCGACGACCATGTGGGGGCTGTTTCCGACGGCGGAGCTCGAAAAGACCAGGACCCCGCCCGCCGTCGTGATTCGCAAGACGCTCTGCTTCATGGTCAGCCAGAGCGCGTTGTCCGGACCCGCGGTCAGCCCGCCGACCGGGGTGTTCCACGCCGGGAGCGCGAACTCGGTCAACGGCGGGCAGGCGGCCGCCCCGGCCATCCCGCCGGCGCCGCCGCCCGACTGCCCACCTGCGCCGGCCATCCCGCCGGCGCCCCCCGCAGGGTGTCCCGCGGCGCCTGCGATTCCACCGGTGCCGCCGTCCGATCCACCGGCGCCGGGAGAGCTGGCCGGGCAGGCCAGGAAGGCGTGCTTGTGGCCGTCGGCGAGGGTGCTGGTGCCGACCACGGCGCCGGAGGCGTTGATGGCTTTCGCGGTGCTGCTGGTTCCGCCCAGCGTGCCGAGGTCCGTCATCAGGCCGGCCTGCCAGAGGAACGGATGCGTCGCGCCGCTGGCCGTCTCGCTGTTCCCGATCACCTGGCCCGCGTCGTTGATCGCGACCGCGGTGCTCGACGCGCCACCGAGCGTGCCGAGGTCGATCATCGTTCCGCTCGTCCAGACGAAGGCGTGTCGGTCGCTGTTGCCGGCCACGTCGCCGACGGCGTTGATGGCGACGGCCTGGCTGTTCCCGCCCGCGAGGGTGCCGAGATCTTGCATGACGCCCGCTCGCCACAGGAATGCGTGCTGCGCGCCGCTCGCCGTCGCGCTGGTGCCGACCACGTCGGTCGCGTCGTCGATGTCCGTCGCGGACGCGCCACCAGCGCCCAAGTTTCCCAGGTCACGAATCAGCGGGGCCCACAGCACGGCGCGTCCCCCGGAGCTCCCGACGATCTGGCCGGCATCGTTCACGGCCGAGACGGTGCTGCCGGTCGTGCTCATCCCGTCGATGGTGCCCAGATCGGTGACGGTGTTCCCGAGCGCCGGCGGCCAGATGACGGCGTTGAAGCAGTTCGAGCATCCGCGCTGGACGCGCGCGTTGCCAAACGGCGCGCCGTTGTCGCCGACGCCGGTCACCGCGGCCGTGTCGATGGCGGGCTGCGTGCCGAAGGTGGTGGGAGTTGGAGAGGGCGCGTCCCACGCCTGGAAGCACGTGGGGCAGCTTTGGGGGTATCCGACGGCCCGGCCGCGGTGGTTCATGGCGATCGGCGTCGCGTTCCCAGAGATCTCCGCCAGGCGGATGGTGGTGCCGGCCTGCCAGAAAAACGCGTGATCCATCACGGACGAGACCGAGGTGGCAAGCGCGACCCCGTCGTCGTCGATCCCGACCGCCGCGCTGTCGGAATCGCCGGGCAGCGTTCCGAGATCGATGAGCGCTCCGGGCGAGGAGGCGCAGGTGATCGTGCCGCCTCCGCCGTCCGCCCCTGGCGAGCCGGCGGCCCCGCCGGCTCCCGCGTCAGATGCGGCGGAGCCGCCCGAGGCCGCCGGCATGCCCGCCATGCCGCCGTTGCCGGCCAGACCGCCGGCGCCACCCGAGCCGCCGTTGCCACCCGAGCCGCCGTTGCCACCCGAGCCGCCGTTGCCGGCCAGACCGCCGGTGCCACCCGAGCCGCTGTTGCCGGCCAGACCGCCGGCGCCACCCGAGCCGCCGTTGCCGGCGCCGGCGCCACCCGAGCCGCCGTTGCCGGCCAGGCCGCCGGCGCCCGAGTTACCGCCGATTCCGCCGCTGCTTCGTCCGGCCTGACCGGAGGCTCCAGCCGTTCCTTCGGCTCCAGCGAAGCCTCCAGCGCCGCCCCTGGCGCCGCCCGCTGCGCCACCTCCGTGCCCCGCCGCGTTGCCGCCGCCGCCCCCGCCCGAGCAACTCGCGGCCAGCAGCATCATCAGCAAACAGCCGACCCTCGACACCCGCAACGCGCCCATCCCGGCCCACAATATCACGGCGTCTCACCGGCTCGACGAACCACGGATACGACGGCCGTGAAGAGGCTGCCCGCCCGTCCAACTGGATCGAGAGCGGGGGGCCACGAAACGCTGCAGTCCGACCTCCAGACTTGATGATGGGCCGAGCCGCGCGGGGTCGGGTTGCCCGACGGCGCCTGGCAAGACGCGCCGGCCGCCGGAAGGCGCGGCAGGGACTGGCGGCGAGACGCGCGCCCAATGCCACCCCGGCCCTCGACTCTTCGAGCCGGCCAGAAATTCGCGCGCCGTCGTGGCGGCCGGCGGACGGCCTCGCCGGGCATCGCGGAGGTGAGCCGCGGCCCGAGCGAGACGCGACTTCCTGTCCGAGGTGCCCGTTGGAAACTGCGCATTTTCGTTTCTCCAGAGCCGGCGATGAACGAGCCTCTTTTTCCGTGAACAATCCAGCAGGGACCGAACAATGAGCTCCGTGCTTCGGTCTGACCGACGGGCAATCAGGAACCTGGCGCATCGCGACGTCTCGCTGGCTGTCGCCTTGTGCTGTTGCGCGCTGATGGCCGCCTGCAGCTCGGGCGATCCGTCGGGCGTCGAGAACGGAACGGGCGGCGCGCCCGGCACCGGCGGCGAGACGGCAACCGGCGGCGAGACGGCAACCGGCGGCCGCGCCGGCGCGCCGGGGGCCGGCGGCCAGCTTGGAACGGCGGGCGCGCCGGGGGGCGAGGCAGGCGCGGCCGGCGGCCACGCGGGCGGCCAGACGGGC
>JAICYS010000405.1 GCA_025934105.1 Myxococcota bacterium
CCGCAGCTTGTAGAGCCAGTACTGGAAGATCGCCAGGCCGACGCCAGCCTGCGCTGCGAACGCCCGCCGGCTCTCCCCGCTCCCCTCGTATCGGGCCACCAGAGCTGCCCAGAACCGCCTCTTCGCTTCTCGCTGCTTCATGCACGCGACACTGCCTGGCGGCTACGCCTGTCGGTAGTCGTCTTCGGTCGGACGGTTACGTCGGGCGGCCAAAGGGGGCCGGGGCAAGGCGTTGGGCCGCTCTTCGAGGAGGTGTTTCGACCAAGCTCCGCGCCGGCGGCCACACGAAAGGTCCGCCTATCGCCAATGCGATCGCGATCGCGATCGCACCGAGTCAACGGCACGAATGATGGTGGCCGACGAACTCCTCGCGAACGAGCCCGCCCAGGCATCCATCGCCGACGCCGGATAGGACTCGAATCGCCTCCGGCTGGTGTTCCCGGACGAGCATGAACGGGCCGCGATTGGCTCGAAGCCGGAGCGGCTCGCAATGACCGAAATCGCGCGAGCTCTCCGGCCAGCGCGACCTGCCAGCGCGACTCGATCGCCTGCTTCTTCGAGAAGTCTGAAGCGCTTCTTCACCACCGCGCGCGCATCGAAGAGACCGCGCGGAACTTCCTGGCGATTACGCATCCGGCCTGCGCGTCGATCTAGCTACCGCGCGCCGACCCTGGACGACGCACGGGACGTAAACGGGAGGGCCACAGGACGTTGTGAAGCGGTCTGACGATCCGCGGGCAGGCCTCAGACGGACCCGCTCGCAAGTGCGAACGCGCTGAACCGCTGGCAATCCACGGGCAGCGCCTCAGACGGACCCGCTCGCAAGTGCGAACGCGCTGAACCGCCCGAGGCACGGCCGCCAGCCCCTCCCCGACTGCCGGCCGTGCCCACCCGCCCGTCCCCCAAGACTGAACGCTTTTAGGGCGTACCCACGAACGTGGTGACCGACTGCGCGGCCAGCGAGGCCGAGAAGCGGCCGCCCGTCACCGTGATGGGCGATCCGGCCACCAGCTTCATGCTGGAGGTCGTCACATGCGGCGTCACCGACGCCGGCCAGGCGGTGCCGGCGACGAAGAACGACACCATCTGGGACGAGCCACCGTTCACGACCACGATGGACACGGTTCCGTCGTGCGGGTTCGTGAACGCCACGACCAGCGGCGTGGACGAGGACGCCTTCGGTGCGTTGCTCACGTCGGCGCGGTAGTACCCGGGCCGGACGTACTTGCTGAAGTTCCCCAGCGCGTACACCTGCGCGGGCGGGCTGCTGGCGTTGGGCACCAACGCCTCGGTCCACCAGTAGTGCCAGCCGTTGACGCCGCCCGAAGAGAACGCGGCGTAGATCATGGTCGCGATCGTGATCGGCCCGGTGTCGCCCGGCGTGCACTCGGTCTCCCACACGTGGTGCGTGTTGTTCGAGGGGGGCGCCGGCCGCCCGAACGTCCCGGCGCTGGTGTTGCCGTAGTCGTGCGTCGCGATCGGGCCGACGTACATGTCGGCCATCGAGTTGGCGATGATCGCCGGCCCATAGCCGTCGCCGCCCCAGATGTTCCCCCAGTTGTCGGGCTCGGCCGCCAGGACCTTCACCGGCGGGCTCAACGCCGCCAGGGCTGGGCCGAGCACGTTGATCCAGGACACCATCTGCTGGGCGTTGAAGATGCACGACTGGTAGCTGGCCACGAAGTCGGGCTCGTTCTGCGCGGAGATCGCGTAGAGGTCGACGCCCCCGTGGCTCTTGTAGAACGCCGGGAAGGCCGCCAGGATCTTGGCCCAGGCGGCGTAGCTGCCCGAGTTCAGATGGCCGCCGTTGTTGACGTTGTTGTTATCCTTCATGCTGGCCGGCGGAGACCACGGCGCCGCCCAGACCTTGCAATCGCTGCCGTTGAATTTGACGCAGGCTTGGCCGTCGGCGTACCCGGCGGCGCCCATGATGTTCGCCGAGCCGCTGGTCCCGTCGATGCCGACGCGCAGCAGGTTCAGCCCGATTCCGTTGACCGGGTCCCACAACAGCGTCTGCATGGTCGTCGAGGACGATCCCTGCCAGACGTCGGCCTCGCCGAAGCCGTCCACGACCTGGTGGGTCTTGGTCGGGTCCACCGTGATGTCGCCGGACTGAGCCGTCCCGGGCGTCTTCGTCCCCATGAACGTCCCGCCGGCTCCGCCGGTGGCCGTCATCGTCCCGCCGCTACCCGGCCCGCCCGCCGAACCGCCCGATCCCATGTGCCCGCCGCTTCCGCCCGCACGCCCGCCCGTCGCCGTCCCCCCGCTCCCCGTCGCTCCGCCCGCCTGCGTCGTTCCGCCGGTGCTGATCGTTCCGCCCGTCCCGGAACCGCCCGCCCCCGTCGCTCCCCCCGTTGCGTTCCCGCCCGACGAGCCGCCGGTCGTGCCCGGCGAACCGCCCTGCGACGAGGACCCTCCAGAGCCCTCCGGGCCGCCGGGACTGCTGGATGAACAAGCCAGGCCACCTATCAACAGGGTGGCGAACAACGATCGACGCAAACTACCGTGGGGCATGACAGGCTCCTTGCTTCGCCCCGGGGCACCGAGCGGGTCAGGTGGGGGGGTCGGAAGCGGTGACAGTTCCGCTGCAGCGGGTAACTGTCACCGGAGCGACGAGTTTGTTACAAAAAGTAAAATCGCCGCACCAGATTCGAGCGATCGCCCCCTGATCTCGTTCATTCCCGCCTGTGGGAGGACTGATCACCTCGGCCCGCTCATTTTTTTGACAAGAGCGCTCGAGACCCGACAGCCCGTCATGAATAGGAGCCACGGTCGGCTCGCTCTCATCACGAAAGGATCTGAATGCGTTCGAGTTTTTCGGCGGTTCGCGTCGTACCCTTGGCCCGGGTGTTTTCCGCGTGTATCAGCACCTTTAGACCCGGCGTAAACTTCGCCGACTCACGGTCCCAGTTGAACAGAAGCGAGCGCGGCATGACAATGAGGTTCGTCCACTGCTCCCGGAGGCCGGCCGCCCTGTCTTTGAGCGATAGCAGAAAGGTCAACGTCTGAACGGTCTTGCCGATGCCCATGTCGTCGGCCAGGCAGCCGCCGAAGTCGTAGTCGTGCAGAAAGTGCAACCAGTCGTAACCGGCCTTCTGATAAGAGCGAAGCTCGCCGA
>JAICYS010000404.1 GCA_025934105.1 Myxococcota bacterium
GATCGACGTCTTCGCGGTGGTTTGAAACCCCCGGGCGCCGCGGCGCCCGAGGGTTTCCGCCACCTCGACTAAAGCGCGTCTTCGCCGCGCTCGCCGGTGCGGATCCGGACCACCTCGTCGACGGGGGTGACGAAGATCTTGCCGTCGCCGATCTTGCCGGTGCGGGCCGTGGCGGCGATGGCCTCCACGACGTCGGCGGCCATCGAGTCCGGCACCACGATGTCGACGCGCACCTTGGGCACGAAGTCGACGACGTAGGCGGAGCCCCGATACACCTCGGTCTTGCCCCCGGTCCGGCCGAAGCCCCGCACCTCGGTGATGGTCATCCCCGAGATGCCGATCTGGCCCAGCCGCTCTTTGACGGCCTCCAGCATGTGCGGCTTGATCACCGCTTCGATCCTTTTCATGGTTCAGCGCTCCGCCAGCGCGACCGCGCCCGACATTGCGTCCATCGGCTCTTCCGAGTTGTGGCCGGCCATCTCTTCGGGATGGTACCCGACCTCTCCGTGCTCCGCCTCGTCCAGCCCGCGCTCTTCGTCCTCGACGGCGGGCCGCAGGCCGATGACGGCCTTGATCGCGTAGGCGATGACGGCGGTCGCGACCACCGAGAGCACCACGGTGAAGCCCATCGCCTTCAGTTGCTCGATCCAGAGCGTCTTGCCGACCACCCCGGCCAGGTTCGTGTTGAGGTTCCCGTTGACCTCGGGCGTGGCGAAGAAGCCGGTGAGCAGCGCGCCCAGCGTGCCGCCCACGCCGTGAACGCCGAAGGTGTCCAGCGCGTCGTCGTACTTGAAGATCGCTTTCAGCTTCATGACCGCGACATAGGGGATGACGCCGGCCAGGACGCCCACCAGCACGGCGCCCGACGCGGTGACGAAGCCGGTCGCGGGCGTGATGACGACCAGGCCCGCCACCGCCCCCGAGCAGAAGCCCAGGATGCTGGGCTTGCCGCGCGTGATCCATTCCAGCATCGGCCAGACGGTGGCTGCCACGGCGGCGGCCAGCGTGGTGGTCATGAAGGCGTTGGCGGCGATTCCGTCGGCCGCCACCGCGCTGCCCGCGTTGAACCCGTACCAGCCCACCCACAGCATCCCGGTGCCGACCATGGTCAGGACCATGCTGTGCGGCAGGAAGGCCCGCTTGCCGAACCCGGTGCGCTTGCCGAGGATCAGGCACAGCACCAGCGCCGACCAGCCCGACGACATGTGCACGACGGTGCCGCCCGCGAAGTCGATGGCCCTGATGCTGGCCTTGGCGTTCCAGACGCCGTTCATGAGGCCGTCGACGCCCCACACCATGTGCGCGAGCGGGAAGTACACGACGAACATCCAGATTGCGAT
Source organism: Myxococcota bacterium (assembly GCA_025934105.1). GTDB lineage: Bacteria > Myxococcota_A > Polyangia > Fen-1088 > Fen-1088 > JADGRB01. Next base: position 1,341 of record JAICYS010000404.1, read on the forward strand.
GAACGCCATGATGGCCGAGTACTTCATGCGCTCGGCGATGGCGCCGACGATCAGGCCGGGCGTGATGATGGCGAACATGAGCTGGTACATCGCGAACACGTTCTGCGACACCCAGGGGGCGTAGTCGGCGTTGGGAATGGAGGTCACCCCCTTCAAGAGCGCGAACTTCAGCGACCCCAGCATCGGCGAGCCGCTGGCGAACACCAGGCTGTAGCCGACCGCCCACCAGAGGATGGTGACCAGGCCCGCGCAGCCGAGACACTGCGCCATCACCGACAGGACGTTCTTGCGGCGGACCAGGCCGCCGTAGAACAGCGCCAGCCCCGGCAGCGTCATGAAGAGGACCAGCGCCGACGAGGTCATCATCCAGGCGTTGTGGCCGGGCCCCGGCGAGATCAGCGCCTTCGGCGTGCCGTTCGTGATGTACGCCTCCAGGTCGGCGACGCGCGTCGCCAGGTCCGGCGTTGCCGCCGGCGCGGCGGACTGGGCGTACGCCACAGCGGGAGCGAGCGCCACCACGAGGGCGATCGCGCCCAGAGTCGCGAAGGCGACCGAACGAGCTCTCACGTTCAGCATTGCGGGGGTCCTTTCCTGATCCGATGAAGGGTTCGTGAAAATCGACGCCCGTCCCCAAAGCAACGCCGGTGCCGGCCGGGCGCCGCGATCTCACCTCCGTCAATGAATCCAGCCACTTGTCGATGTTCAGAAACCGGACGGATCCGCGAGCGGAAACGTCTCCGAAACGTGCCGGTTATGGCCGCGAAGCACTCGGCCCGGGGATTGCCGCCATTCGCGGCGGCTATCTTGCCAATGGCGGCGCCTGGTCAGCGGCGCGGTTTGTCGCGGCGATAAAGGGTGGACGGGTCCACGCCCAGGATCTCGGCGGCGCGGGGACGGCTGCCGTCGACGGACTTCAGGATGCCGTCGATGTAGCGGTTCTCGACCTCTTGCAACGGCAGGCGGTGGCGGACCAGGCGGACGATCGGATCGGTGTCCGGCATCGGCCCCAGCGCGGTGGTCACGTCCGCCAGCGACGCCCGCGGCGCCGAGGCGGTCACGGCCAGCCGTTCGACCAGGTTTTCCAGCTGGCGGACGTTGCCGGGCCAGTCGCACGAGGCCAGGAAGTCCAGCGCCTCCGGCTCGAATCCGATCAGGATCGACCGGGTCCCCGCGGCCAGGGTCTTCTTCAAGAAGTGCTCGGCCAGCGTGGCGACGTCCTCATTGCGCTCGCGCAGCGGCGGAACGCGCACGCGCAGGACGTCCAGTCGGAAGAAGAGATCCTCGCGAAACAGCCCCTTGGCCACCAGGTCGGCCAGGTCCTTGTGGGTGGCGGCGATGCAGCGGACGTCGACGGTCCGGCTGGTCTCGGTGCCGACCGCCCGCACCTCACCGGATTGCAGCACCCGCAAGAGTTTCCCTTGCAGCGGCAGCGGCAAATCGCCGATCTCGTCCAGGAAGATGGTGCCGCCGTCCGCCTCGACGAACAGGCCGCGGCGGCTCTGCGAGGCGCCGGTGAAGGACCCCTTGGCGTGGCCGAACAGCTCGCTCTCCAGCAGGTACTCGGGCAGCGCCGCGCAGTTCACCGCCACGAAAGGCTTGTCCCCGCGCGGGCTGTCGGCGTGGATCGCCAGCGCGACCAGCTCTTTGCCCGTGCCGGTCTCGCCGATCACCAGCACATTCGCGTCGCTGGCGGCCACCTGGCCAATGCGCTTGTACACGTCCTGCATCAACGGGCTGTTGCCAATGATGCGCTCGGAGAGCGACTTGCCCTCCTGCTTGCTGCGCACCAGCTCGCGCTCGATCTGCCGTTCC
>JAICYS010000151.1 GCA_025934105.1 Myxococcota bacterium
AATGCCAGTGCCGGGTCAATCAAGCAGACGGCGGCCGACAAGCCGGCCCGACGGCGACGCCGGGCCGAGAACCGGACCGGAGTCTACTGGGGTGAACGAGGCCAGGGCACGCAGGCCCGGCGCAGCCAGCGGGCGGGATCGTCGGCCGGCGGTCAAGGGGACCGCAAACTGAAGGGCATTGCCGCTAAGGTCCGCCCGCCCAGGCGCGCAAAGGCAGCCCGCGGGCCAGCGTGTCGACGTCGGCGCGCGTGGCCGACCCGCCGGCCCGGAGCTCGAGGTGAAGGCCGGCCCGGAGCTGGACGAGCAGATCGCAGCGGTCATCGTCGCCCTCGGCGCACTGGTAAAAGCCGTTGGCGTCGCCGCCGGCCAGGCCCAGATCGGCTTGCGGGAACGACGCGCTGGCCGCAACCCAGCGCTGGTAGTCGCCGGCCGACATCGGCAGGCGGGCCAGCGTGACCTGGACCCGCGCGCGTCCGCGCGCGTACGTGCGGCGGACGAAACCGTCACCGGGCGCGGGTGGACCGGCCACGAACCCGGCCACCTCGGGAAGATCCAGCGCGCCGGCGGAAGGCGGCGTGGCGTGCGGCGGCGATGGAAGGGGCCGCGGCCGCTTCCGCGCGCAGCCGCCCGGCGCGGCCGCTGCCAGCAGCGCCAGCCAGACGGCCCACCCGAAGCCGCCGGACCGCCGAAAGGTCAGGTCGTTCATGGCAGCGGCAGATTCGCAGAACTGGCCGCCGTGATCACCCTGCGGACGGCGGTCTGATTGTATGATCGGCGCTCACGCGCGTCGCGATCATGGCCGTGACCAGCAGGTTCGCGCTCACCTGGCGGCGGCGCGCAGGGCCGGATAAAGCGCCCGGAACCGGCGGTACGGCTCTTCGTAGGCGGCGTGCGCCGCCGGGCGCGGGGCGACCGGCGGGCGGCGCTTCACGATCTCGGCGGCGGCGGTCAGATCGCGGAAGCCGCCCACGCCGACGGCGGCCAGCAGCGCCGCGCCCAACGCCGGCCCCTCCGCCTGGTCCACCGGGACGACCGGCTTGCCGTAGACATCGGCCTGAAGCTGCCGCACGAACGGCGCGCTGGCGCCGCCGCCGGTGATCATCACGTCGCGGACGTCCATCCCCAGCGAGGCGATGATCTCCAGGCTGTCGCGCAGGCCGAAGCAGATGCCCTCCAGCACGGCCCGCGTCAGGTGAGCGCGCGTGTGAGCCAGCGACAATCCCACGAAGGCGGCGCGCGCCTCGGCGTCGCGGTGCGGGGTCCGCTCGCCTTGCAAGTAGGGCAAGAACGTCAAGCCCTGGGCGCCGATCGGCACCTTGGCGGCCTCCTTGTTCAAGAGGATGTCGGCGTCTTTCTTGCGCGCCAGCTCGGGCGCCAGCTGCTGCCGGTACCAGGCGAACGCGCCGCCGGCGGTCAGCATCACCCCCATCACGTACCAGGTGTCGGGGGCCGCGTGGCAGAAGGTGTGGGCCCGCATCTGCGGGTCGACCTTCGGAGCGTCGGTGGGGCAGACGACCGTGCCGGACGTTCCCCAGCTGGCCACCACGGCGCCGGGGGCCACCGCCCCCACGCCGACCGCGCCGCAAGCGTTGTCGGCGCCGCCGCCCACCACCGGCGTCCCGGCCGCCAAGCCGGTCGCGCGCGCCGCCGCCGCCGAGATGGTCCCCAGCACGGCCGTCGACTCGCCGACCTCGGGCACCAGGTCCTGCGGCAGGTCGAGCGCGTCCAGGATCTCGCGGCTCCAGCGCCGGTGCGCCACGTCCAGCATCAGCGTGCCGGCCGCGTCGGAGAAGTCGGTCGCCAACCCGCCGGTGAGCTGCCAGCGGATGTAGTCCTTGGGCAGCAGCACCTTCGCCAGCCGCCGAAACGCCTCCGGCTCGTGGTTGCGCAGCCACAGGACCTTGGGCAGCGTGAACCCTTCCAGCGCGGGGTTCGACACCCAGTCGCGGAGGTTCTCCTCGCCGACCCGCTCGGTGATCTGGCGGCACTCGGCGGAGGTGCGGCCGTCGCACCAGAGCAGCGCCGGCCGGATCACCTTGTTCTTCGCGTCGAGAAAGACCGACGAGTGCATCTGGCCGGACAGGCCGACCGCGTCGATCTTCCGCGCGGCGCGGCCCCTGCCGACGGCGCGCTGGATGGCGCGCGCGGCGGCCTTCCACCAGGCGTTCGGGTCCTGCTCGGCCCAGCCGGGGTGGGGCGTGCGCAGCGCCAGCGGTTCGCTGGCGCGCGCCACGGCCCTTCCCCGCCCGTCGACGACGAGCGCCTTGACGTTGCTGGTCCCGACGTCGACGCCGAGGAAGAACGCCATTATCGGCTAACGAACACCGAGGAGAACTTCGGTCGTGAGCTGATCCAGCCGCTCGTACTCGTAGCCCTTGGCCGCCAGGCCCGTGGCGTCGAAGCTGAAGCCCTTCAACGCGGCCGCCGTCTTCTTGTCGTACTTGAACGAGGGGCCGAGGCCGCCGGTCTGCGCGGTGTTGCGCTTTTCCAGCGTGGCCAGGATCTCGCGAATGTCCGCGTCGGCGTGGAAGCGCGCCACCTTCTCTTTCAGGATCAGGTACGAGCGCATGCTGTAGTAGGCGAAGTCCCACACGCCCTGCTCGTCCTCGGTCCGGTAGGCGTGGCTGTCGAAGTGGCGCATGCCGTCCCAGCGCGAATCCTCGAGCAGCTTGACCAGGAAGAAGGCGCCCTTCTGGTCCTCGCTGGCGAAGCGGAGGTCCTGATCGTAGCGCCCCGGCTTCTGCCCGTTGAGGTCGATGTGAAACAGCTTGCCCGCCTCCAGCGCTTGCCCCACGACGTGCGAGAAGTCGAGCCCCGGCATCACCTCGTGCGCGACCTCGGGGTTGAGCCCGACCATGTCCGGGTGGTCCAGCGTGTAGATGAAGGCCAGCATGTGGCCGCTGGTCGGCAGGAAGAGATCGCCGCGCGGCTCGTTCGGCTTGGCCTCCAGCGCGAACTTCAAGTTGTAGCCGTTGTCGCGCACGTATTCGCACAGGAAGTTCAACGCCTCGCGGAAGCGCTTGACGGCGTCGCGCGGATCCTTGGACGCGTTGGTCTCGACCCCTTCGCGGCCGCCCCAGAACACGTAGGTCGAGGCGCCCAGCTCGACGCCCAGATCGATCGACTTCATCGTCTTGGCCAGGGCCAGCGCGCGCACCTGCGCGTCGTTGCTGGTGAACGCGCCCTCCCGGAACACCGGCTGCGAGAACAAGTTGGTCGTCGCCATCGGGACCTTCATGCCGGTCTCGGCCAGCGCGCCCTTGAAGTCGCGCAAGATCTTGTCCCGCTCCGCCGGCGAGGCCTCGAACGGGATCAAGTCCTCGTCGTGCAGGTTGACGCCGTAGGCGCCCAGCTTCGAGAGCTCATGCACGATCTTGACTGGCGACATCACCGCGCGAACGGGATGGCCAAACGGATCGCGGCCAGGGTTACCGACCGTCCAGAGACCGAACGTGAAGTGGTCCTCCGGACGGGGCGTGAATTTGTCGTTGGGATAGCGAGAAGGTCGTTGACTCATCGGCCCCTAAATTACTATCTCTCGTGCTCGAGAACATCATGAGAAACCGTAAATGTTTCACATTTTTGGCTGTGTTCGGGAGTCTGGCGATGGTCGGCGGATGCCACCGCTCGTCGGGTGGCGGCGGTAGCGCAGAGCCGAAACTCGTGAAGCTGGCGTTCGTCACCAACAACACCAGTGAGTTCTGGAAGATCGCCGGCGCCGGGATCCACAAGTTCGAGAAAGAGGCCAAGGTCCAGGTCGACCTCAAGTACCCGTCGACCGGCACCGCGGAGAGTCAGAACCAGATCCTGCAGGACCTGGCCGCGCAGGGCTACGACGGCATCGCCGTCAGCGTCATCGCGCCGAACGACCAGGTCCCGGTCCTCGACAAGGTCGCCGAGAAGACGAACCTCATCACCGTCGACTCCGACGCGCCCAAATCGAAGCGACAACTTTACATCGGAACCAACAATTACGAGGCGGGCAAGGCGTTGGGCGGCCGCATCGTCCAGCTCTTGCCGAAGGGCGGCAAGATCGCCGTGTTCGTCGGCACCTTCGCCGCCGAAAATGCGACACAGCGCTTCAAAGGGATCCAGGACGCAATTGCCGGGCATCAGATCGAAATCGTGGACAAGCGTGAGGACAACACCGACCGCGCCAAGGCCCGCGCCAACGTGGAAGACATCGTGAACGCGCACCACGACCTGTCGCTGGTGGTCGGCCTCTACAACTACAACGGCCCGGCCATCGCGGCCGCGCTGGAGGGCCTGGGCAAGAAGGGCAAGGTCCTGGCCGCGGTGTTCGACGAGGACGACGGCACCCTGGACGGGATCGAAAACGGCGTCATCCAGGCCACCGTCGTGCAGAAGCCCTTCATGTTCGGCTATCTCGCCTCGAAGTGGATGGACGATCTGGCGACCAAGGGCCAGGCGGCCAAGGCGGCGCTGCCGCCCAGCCACACCATCGACACGGGCGTGGACATCATCGACAAGACCAACGTCGCCGCCTTCAAGAAAAAGCTGGCCGAGCTCAAGCGCGGCTGAACCGAGCATGACCGCCGACCCCGACCCGGATCACGCGCCCGACCTGCTGGTCATGCACGGCATCGGCAAGCGCTTTGCCGGCGTGACCGCGCTGTCCGACGTCTCGTTGACGGCGCGGCCCGGCGAGGTGCTGGCCCTGATGGGCGAGAACGGGGCCGGCAAGAGCACGCTCATGAAGATCCTGGGCGGCGTTCAGCCGCCCGACGGCGGCGAGATCCGCATCGACGGCCAGGCGGTCACGTTCGGCGACGTAGGCGACACGCGGCGCTGCGGGATCATCCTCATCCACCAAGAGCTGATGCTGGCGCCGAACCTGGACATCGCCGCCAACGTGTTCCTGGGCGCCGAGGGAAAGCGCAACTGGATGGCGCCGCTGCCGCGCGGCGAGGCGTACGAGCGCACGGCCAAGCTGCTGGCGCGCGTCGGTCTGGAGTGCGCGCCGTCGACGCTGGTCGGCTCGCTGTCGGTTGGGCAGCGGCAGATGGTCGAGATCGCGCGCGCGCTGTCGCACTCGGCGCGCATCATCGTGATGGACGAACCGACGGCCGCGCTGTCGGCCGACGAGTCGAAGCGCCTGTTCGCGATCATCCGCCAGCTCCGCTCGGAGGGGGTGGCCATCATCTACATCTCGCACCGCATGGAAGAGGTGATGGACCTCTCCGACCGGATCCTGGTGCTGCGCGACGGCCGCAACGCCGGCGAGCTGCCGCGCGCCGAGGCGACCACCGACAAGATCGTCGCGCTGATGGTGGGCCGCGATCTGTCCGGCCACTACTTCCCGCCCCGCCCCGACCCGCCGCCGGCCGGCCGCGAGACGCTGCTCGAAGTCCACGACCTGACGGTCCCGGGGGCGCCGGCCGGCCTCACGTTCAACGTCCGCCGCGGCGAGATCCTGGGGTTCGCCGGGCTGGTCGGCGCCGGACGGACCGAGCTTGCCCAAACCATCTTCGGCGTCACGCCGGCCCGCGGCGGCTCGATGACGCTGGACGGCCGGGCGTTCGCGCCGCGCCGGCCGCGCGACGCCATCAATCGCGGCGTGTACCTGGCGCCCGAGGACCGCAAGCGGCACGGACTGGTGCTGCCCATGTCGGTCGCGCAGAACACGTCGCTGCCCGACGTGGGCCACTACAACCGCTGGGGCTGGCTGGACCGCCGCACCGAAAGGCGCGTCGCGCAGGCAGAGGTGACGCGCATGGCCACCAAGACGCCGACCCTCGACACCGCCGTCGCGACGCTGTCCGGCGGCAACCAGCAGAAGGTCGTGCTCGGCAAGTGGCTGGCCATGCGCCCGCGCCTGCTGATCCTGGACGAGCCGACCCGCGGCATCGACGTGGGCGCGCGCGCCGAGATCTACCGGCACATCGCGGCGCTCGCCGACCAGGGAATCGCCATTTTGATGATCAGCTCGGATCTGGAGGAAGTGATGGGGCTCAGCGATCGCGTCGCCGTCATGCGTGAACGGCGGCTGGTCGGGATTGTGGAACGCGCGGCGCTCTCGCCAGAGCGTCTGGGTGCGATGATGACCGCCGCGGTGAAGGTCGCAGCATGAAGCGCGAACTGGGGATGTTGGGGGCCTTGGTGGCGATCTGCCTGGTCCTGTTCCTGTCCAACGCGGACTTCTTGGGGCAGTCGAACGCCATCAACACGCTCCGGCAGATCGCCATGCTGGGCATCTTCTCGATCGGCAGCGGCTTCGTCATCATCACCGGCGGCATCGACCTGTCCGTCGGCTCGCTGGTGGGCCTGACCGGCGTCATCATCGCGAAGATCTCGTCGCAGGCGACCGGCGGCGGCGGCCACTCGCTGGTGCTGGGCGTGACCGTCGCGCTGGCGGTGGCGTTGCTGATCGGCCTGGTGCAGGGGCTGCTGATCACGAAGCTGGACCTGCAGCCGTTCATCGTCACGCTGGCCGGCATGCTGCTCATCCGCGGCGTGTCGCAGACCATCGTCCAGGGCGGCACGTTGAGCCTGGGGACGTCGCGGCTGCTCAACCTGGCCAACGGCGGCCTCATCATGGTGAACGGCGATCCGCTGCTGCCCTGGCCGTTGCTCATCTTCCTGGGCGTGATCGCCGTCAGCGCCTACGTGCTGCACTACACGGTCCTCGGCCGCTATGTGTTCGCCATCGGCGGCAACCGAGAAGCCGCCGCTTACTCCGGCATCAACGTCCGCGGCGTCGAGACCACGACCTACGTGATCTCGGCCGGCCTGGCCGGCCTGGCCGGCGTCTGTTACGCGGCCTACATCGGCCAGATGTCGCAGCAGGTCGGGGTCGCCTACGAGCTCTACGCCATCGCGGCGGTCGTGCTGGGCGGCTGCTCGTTGCGCGGCGGCGAGGGAACGATCCTGGGGATCGTCATCGGCGCCACGATGATGCGGGTCATCGACAACGGCATCAACATGTTCCAGCTCCGGTACACCGACGCCGAAGGGATCCGGCGCCTCTGGCGGCTGGACCCGAACTGGACCTTCATCATCGTCGGCGCCGTGATCCTGATGGCCGTCGTCCTCGACCAGGTCGTTCACCTCGTTCAAGCCGGCCGCCGCGTCCGCGCCGGAGCCCCGGCCGCCGGCCCGCCCCCCGAACCGAAAACCGCCGGCGAAGCCTAGCAGCCCCTGGCAGCGGCCTTGCGCCCGAAAGGGCTGTGAGGTTCGGGCCAGCGGGGCGAGGTGTCTCGTCGCGGCCACCGGTGGGAACCAGGCCCTGGCGTTGCAACGGGGCCTACAGGATTTGCAAGCTCGGTGGGGGCGCCAGATCGGTTAAAACCGGTGCCCTGATGATTCCAACGAGCTCGATCGTGAGGACGGCGGCGGCCGCGGTGTTCGGCGTTTGGGTCTGCGCCGGGGTGGCCGGGTGCGGCGGGTCGAAGTCGCACGACGCGACCATCAACTGGTCGGACACCCGCCAGATCATCGACGGGTTTGGCGCGTCCTCGGCCTTCTTCGGCCAGAGCCTCACCAACGAGCAAGCGGATCAACTGTTCGATCCCAAGAAGGGGATCGGCCTGTCGTTGCTGCGCACGATGATCGGCGCGCCGGCCGACACGGCCAGCGACGGCTCGGAGCCGGCCACCGGGGCGAACCCGGTCCCCACCGCGCCGGAGCTGGTCACGGCGCAGCAGGCCGCCATCCGCGGCTGCCAGATCTGGGCCGCGGCCTGGACGCCGCCGCCGATCTGGAAGACGACGAACAGCAAATACGGGTCGGGGACCGACAGCGCGGGGAATGCGTTCGCCACGAACACGCTCCTGCCGGCGCACTACCCGGACTTCGCGCAGTACCTGGTCCAGTACGTCGACACGCTGGCGACCGCGGATCCGCCGGTCAAGCTGCTGGGCATCTCGGCCTCCAACGAGCCCGATTACGTGGCGAGCTGGGACAACGCGCAGTGGGATCCGGACGCGCTGACCACGTTCATCGCGCAGGATCTCGCGCCCGCGCTTCACGACAAGTACCCGGACGTGAAGATCATCGCGCCCGACGTGGCCGGCGTTGCCAACCTCGACAAGTACGTCACGCCGATGCTCGCCGACTCGAAGGCGGCCAGCGCGGTGCCGATCGTCGCGGCGCACGGGTACCAGGGGGCGTTCGGCGGTTACACCAAGCCGTCCAAGGCGGGGAAGTCGTACTGGGAGACCGAGTGGTCGCAGGAGAACGCCAACGGCGACACGCCCGATCCCAGCATGGCCAGCGCGCTGGTGATGGCGCAGCGGATGCACTCCGACCTGGTGACCACCGGGATGAACGCCTGGAGCTGGTGGGCCATCTACATCAACGCCGACGGCCTCAACGACGACACGCGCCTCAACCCCGCCTTCATCCAGCCCGACGCGAGCTTGGGCACGCCCTACATGTTCAAGCGCGGCTACGCGTTCGGGAACTGGTCCAAGTTCGTGCGGCCCGGGTTCCATCGGCTGAACGCCACCGACAGCCCGACCGGCGGCGTGCTGACCGAAGCCTACCGGGACGATTCGAACCACCTGGCGGTCATCGCCATCAACACCAACACCAGCAGCGTCACCCAGAAGTTCGTTCTCGACGGCAACACCATCGACGCGCTCACGCCCTGGGTCACCTCGCCCGACCCCGGCGACAACCTGGCCCCGAAGAGCCCGGTCGCCCTGGCGAACGGCGACTTCAGTTACGCGCTGCCCGCGCAGAGCGTGGTCACCTTCGTGAACTGGGACGCGACCACCGAGACGCCGGGACTCACGACCGGGCCGGGCGCGGACGGCGGCGTGGACGCGCCCGCCATCGCCACCTGCGAGCTGGATTGCACGGCGCCGGTCACGCCCGACAACGGCAGCAGCGGCGGCGTCACCGACTTTTCAGACTGGAACACCGGAACCGGCAAGTGGGGGAACATGCACGGCCTCTACGGCTCGATCTACGGGTATGCCGGCCCCAGCGGCTCGCCCTCGATGATGAAGGCCAGCGTCGACGCGGCGAACAAGGACCTGCACGGCATCGGCTCGGTGTCGTCGGGCGGGTACGCCGGCATCGGGCTCAGCTACTGTTCGTGCTCGACGGTGGCTTCGTTCAGCCAGATCCAGTTCACCGTGTCGGGCTCCTGGCCCGGCTGCGAGCTGCAGCTGCAGGTCAAGACCTTCGACCAGACGCCCACCAGCCAGACGCCGGCCGGCGGCTGCGCCGGCAGCAGCTGCTACAACTACCCGGCCGCCTCGATGTTCGCGTCGGCGTCGTCGCTTTCCCCCACCACGGTGACGCTGCCCTTCATCCGGTTCGCCAGCTGGTCGTCGGCGGACGCGGCCCAGGTGGTCGGGTTGCAGTGGCAGTGGACCTACACCGGACCGGGCACCCCCGACGGTGGCACCGACGCCAGCCTCCCCGCTTGCCCGATCGATGCCACGATCACCGACATCACGTTCCTGCCCTGACGACGCCGTGTCCGATCGCGACGCCTGGCTGGACGACCCGCCCTGGGCGCGGCTGCGCGGCGACGGTCCGCACCGGCCGCTGCGGTTCGACGCGCAGATGCACCCGAAGCCGATGGTCGAGGGCGTCCTCGACGTCTTCGCGGGGCGCTGATTCAGCGCGACGGCACCGCGCCCGCGGCGAACAGATCGCCCAGGTCGGCCACGCCCTGCACCGTGGGCAGGATCGGCAGCCCCAGGATCTCCTCGACGGTCTTCAGCAGCGACCCGTGGTTGAGCGCGACCGGGCTCCGGTACCCGGCCTTCACGCCCGGGCCCACCGCGATGAAGGGCAGCTTCGTCCCTTCGTCCCAGACGATGAAGATGACCCCGCCCTCCGCGTTGACGTAGGCGATGAGCGGCGGCAGCGCGCCGCTCAGCCAGGCGTCGCCGGCCTGGACCTTGTCGCCGCTCGGGCACGACGACGAGCCGTGCATGTCGTGGCACAGACTGGGCGTGATGAACACGTACGACGCCACCCGCCCCGCCGCCAGGTCGTCGGTCAGGCTCGCAAGCGGCCTTTCGTGCGCGGCGCAGCGGCTGGCGGTCTTCGACGGCGGCGAGCCCGACACGTCCTCGAAGAACAGGAACGGAACATGCCGCGGAACGTAAGTGCCGCTGCCGGAGATGGGACACGGCTGCGCCGACAGGTCGACGGACTCGACGTAAGCGGTCCAATCCAGGCCCGCCGCTTCGATCTGCGTCACCAGGTGCTGGGTGCTGGCCGTGCTGTTCGACGCCGACGGCGAGGAATCGGTCTGGAAGGTGTGGTCGGCGAAGGCGTTGGTCCCGGCCTCCATCCAGATGTAGTGCGGCTCGCTGGGCAGCCCGGGCAGCTCGTCGGCGAAGTTGTCGGCGCTGGCGTACTGGGGCAGCAGCGTGCCGTTGATGTAGGGCGCGTGGCCGCTGCCGTAGATGGCGCCGATGCTCTGGTTCTCCATCGGGATGACGAAGACGTGCGGCGTCGCGGCCCCGCTGCCGCCCTCGGGGGACAGCGGGCGGAACGCGTCGCGCCGCCCCCCGTCGGTGATCGAGCGCTGCGCCGCCTGCCCGTCGGCGGGCTGCGGCCGTTCGGCGCCGCCCGCGCAGGATGCGGCCGCCAGAGCCAGCAACGCTCCGGCGATCAGCCAGGAACCCTGGAAATTTTGGGGGGACCTCCCGCGACGACTGCGCAGCTCCATCAACGCGACCCACCTGCTGCTCACCGGCCCGTGCCTCCTCGAAGAAGATGATCACGAATCGCCGGGAAGAAATTTCACAGCCGATCCTGAACGGACGTATAGTCGCGACGTGGGAGCGCGCCCGTCGGTCGAATCGATCCTCGAACCGCTGAACCCCGCCCAGCGGCAGGCGGCGTCGGCGGGCGAGGCGCCCCTCTTGATCGTCGCGGGCGCCGGCACTGGCAAGACCCAGACCCTGGCGCACCGCTTGGGCGTCCTGGTGGCGCGCGGCGCCGACCCGCGCCGGATCCTCCTGTTGACGTTCTCGCGGCGCGCGGCGCAGGAGATGACGCGCCGGGCGGCCCGTCTGGTCGGCGCGCGCGGCGGCAGCGAGACGCTCCCCTGGGCGGGAACGTTTCATGCGGTGGCGAACCGCCTGCTGCGCCGGCATGCGCCCGACGTGGGGCTGGACCCGGCCTTCACGCTGCTCGATCGCGAGGACGCCGCCGACCTCCTCGATCGCGTTCGACACGAGCGCGATCTCTCGCGCGCCGACCGCCGCTTCCCGCGCAAGGGAACCTGCCTGGCCATCTACTCGAGCGTGGTGAACACGCAGGCGCCGCTGCGCACCGCGCTGGAGACGCGCTTCCCCTGGTGCGTCGAATGGGAATCCGAATTGCGGGGCCTGTTCGCCGCCTACGTGGACGGCAAGGCGCAGCGGGGCGTCCTCGACTACGACGACCTGCTGCTTTACTGGTTCCACCTGATGTCCGACGAGGCCCTGGCGCGCCGGATCGGCGGCCTCTTCGATCATGTGCTGGTCGACGAGTATCAGGACACCAACACGCTGCAGGCGGAGATTCTCCGGCGGCTGCGCCCGGACGGCAGCGGCGTCACCGTGGTCGGCGACGACGCGCAGGCCATCTACAGCTTTCGCGCGGCGTCGGTCGGCAACATCCTGGCGTTCCCCAGCCAGTACGATCCGCCGGCCGCCACCGTGCTGCTCGAGCAAAACTATCGATCGACGCAGCCGATCCTGGACGCGGCCAACGCCGTCATCGCGCTGTCGGCGGACCGGTTCGACAAGCAGCTGCGGGCGGCGCGCCCCGGCGCCGGCAAGCCGGTGCTGGCGACGGTCGAGGACGAAACCGCCCAGGTCGACTACGTCATCGGCCGGATCCTCGAACGGCGCGAAGCCGGCGTGCCGCTGCGCCAGCAGGCGGTCCTGTTCCGCAGCAGCCACCACAGCGACGCGCTGGAAATCGAGCTCGGGCGCCGCAACATCCCGTTCGTGAAGTTCGGCGGGCTGCGGTTTCTCGAGGCCGCCCACGTCAAGGACAGCCTGGCCTGCCTGCGCTGGGCCGAGAACGCGCGCGACAGCCTGGCCGCGTTCCGGGTGGCGCAGCTCCTGCCCGGAATGGGGCCGCGCCTGGCGGACGCGCTGTTCCGACACGTGAGCGCCGCCGGCCTGCCGCTGGCGCCGGCCATGACCAGCTTCGACCCGCCGGCCGCCGCGCGCGCCGACTGGCCCGCCTTCGTCGAGCTTTACCAGCGGCTGTGCGAGCCGGGCTCACCCTGGGCCGCGCAGATGGGGCTGGTCCGCCGCTGGTACGAGCCCCATCTGGTGCGCCTCTACGATGATGCGCGCGCCCGCCTGGGAGATCTCGAGCAGCTCGAGCAGCTCGCCGCCGCCGCCCCCTGCCGCGAGCGGTTTCTGTCCAACCTGACGCTGGATCCGCCGGGAGCCACCGGCGCGGAAGCGGGCGACCCGCACCTCGACGAGGACTACCTCATCCTGTCGACGATCCACTCCGCCAAGGGCCAGGAGTGGGACACCGTGTTCGTGCTCAACGCGGCCGACGGCTGCATCCCGTCCGACCTGGCGACCGGCCACCCGGCCGAGATCGAAGAAGAGCGCCGGCTGCTCTACGTGGCGATGACCCGCGCGAAGACGACGCTGGCGCTGATTCACCCGCTGCGGTTTTACATCCGGCAGCAGCACCGCCACGGAGACCGGCACGTCTTCACGCCCCGCACCCGGTTCATTCCCGACGCCATCCTCGACAGGTTCGACCGCCCCACGCCGGACGTCGCGCCGCCGCCGGACCGCCGCGCGCAATCGGCGGTGCCCCGGCTCGACGTCGCCGCTCGCCTGCGGGCGACCTGGGCATCCTGATTCAACAGCCGTCGGAATCGCGACGGCTGTTCGAGCGGGCCGCCGTCGGAAAACCGTCGGGCGGCGCGCGAAGTCCGCGCGTGGCGTGAAGCTCTGGATGGCCCGTCGATTGCTAATTCAGAGCTCAACATCGGTGATTGCGCCAGCACCGACCCACCTCCCCCCGGGTTGGTGCTGGCGCAACGTCCGACGCTGGCGCTGAATCGGCTGCCCGTCCCTCGGCGCGCCGTCGCTGCGGGATCGAGGGCGCGCACTGTGGCCGCCGAACGGCCTGGCGCTCAAGCCTGGCGCTTCAGCTTGTCGAGCAGAGTCGTCCGGCTCAGACCCAGCAACTCCGCCGCGCGGGTCTTGTTCCCGCCCGACTGGCGCAGGGCCTGTTCAATCAAGGACGACTCGATCCCGGCCATGACCGCCGGCAGATCGATCGCGCCTCGTTCCAGGTTGGCGGCGACGGCCGCCACCGCCGGCATGCCGGGCCTGGCCTTCAGCCGCTCGGGCAGATCGGCGGAGCGGATCGTCCCGGTGCCGTCCAGCACCACCAGCCGCTCGATCAAGTTCTCCATCTCGCGCACGTTGCCCGGCCAGGCATAGAGGGTCATCAGCGCCAGCGCGTCCTCGGCCAGCGTGACCTCGCGCTGGAACCGCAGGTTCATCTGCTCGAGAAAATGTCGGACCAGCACCGGAACGTCCTCCCGGCGGTCGCGCAGCGCCGGCAGCCGGATGGGGACCACTTCCAGCCGATAATAGAGATCCCGCCGGAAGCGCCCCTCCGCGACCATGGCCTCCAGATCGCGGTTGGTGGCGGCGACGATGCGGACGTCCACCGTGCGGCCGTGCGTCCCGCCCACCGCCGTGATCTCGCGGTCCTGCAGCGCGCGCAGCAGCTTCACCTGCACCTGCAGCGGAAGCTCGCCCACCTCGTCCAGGAACAGCGTCCCGCCGTCGGCCTGCACGAACTTGCCCGGGTGCGCGTCGACAGCCCCGCTGAACGCCCCGCGGGCGTGCCCGAACAGCTCGGACTCGAGCAGGTCGGCCGGCAGCGCGGCGGTGTTGATCGCCAGGAACGGCTTGCCCTTGCGCGGGCCGTTCGCCGCGAGGGCCCGCGCCAGCACGTCCTTGCCGGTGCCGCTCTCGCCGGAGATCACGACCGGCGCGTCGCTGGCGGCGATGGGCGCCGCGCGGAGCATCAGCTTGCGCATGGCCGGGCTCT
>JAICYS010000025.1 GCA_025934105.1 Myxococcota bacterium
AGTGTTGATGTGCGTGCGCGACTGGCGCCGATAACCAGCAGGACCGCGCGCGCCCCGGCGGCGGTCACGGCGGCGGTCACCTGGCGCTGGGCGCCGGCGCCGAACAGGATGCGGCCGGCGGTCGCCAGCTCGAACGCGTTCACCAGCCGCCGTCCTCCGGGAACACGTTCACGAACTTGCGGCTGACGCGCGGCTCGGCCATCAGGTCGGCCACCGCGTCGCGCCAGGCGGCGTAATGCGCGGCGGCCTTGTGGGCGGCCGGCGCTTCGGACGTCCGGTACACCTCGATCAGCACGAAGCGGGTGGGGTCATCGCGATCGTGCAGCAGGTCGAACCGGGCGATCCCCGGCTCGCGCACGCTGGCCCGCGCGTTGGCCAGCGTGGCGGCGCGAAACGCCTCGACCGCGTCCGGCTTGACGTGGACCGACACCTCGACCACCAGCAGGCTCTCCGACATGGCGGCCGAGCCTACCCGGATGCCTTCCGGTTTGCAGCGCCGGCGTGAACGCCGGCCGTCGCGCCGCGCGATCAGCGGCATCTCCGGGATCCGCGAAGGCGCCTTTTTAGTAAAGTCGGTGCCGACGATGTGGCTGGGCAACAAGGTGGTCGTGGTCCTGCCGGCCTACAACGCCGCCCGGACGCTGGAGCGGACGTACCGCGAGATCCCGCTCGACATCGTCGACGAGGTCGTGCTGGTCGACGATCGCAGCGCCGACGACACGCCGGCGGTGGCCAAGGCGCTGGGCATCCGGCACGTCATCGAGCACGACGCCAATCGGGGCTACGGCGGCAATCAGAAGACCTGCTACCGGACCGCGCTTGGGCTGGGCGCCGACATCGTCGTCATGCTGCACCCCGATTACCAGTACACGCCCAAGCTGGTGCGCGCGATGGTGGCCGCCCTGGTGGACGACGTCTACGACCTCGCGCTCGGCTCGCGCATCCTGGGAAACGGCGCGCTGGAGGGCGGCATGCCGGTTTACAAGTACGTCGGCAACCGCGTCCTCACCGCCTTCGAAAACCTGGTCATCGGCCAGAAGCTGTCCGAGTACCACACCGGCCTTCGCGCCTACCGGCGCCGCGTCCTCGAAGCCATCCCGTATGAACGCAACTCCGACGACTTCGTCTTCGACAACCAGGTCCTGGTGCAGGCTCACGCCCTGGGGTTCCGGATCGGTGAGCTGACCTGCCCCACGAAGTACTTCCCCGAGGCGTCCAGCATCGATTTCCGGCGGAGCTTGCGCTACGGCGCCCTGTGTTGCGCCACAGCCGTGCAGTACCGGCTGCATCGCCTGGGCCTGGTGCGGTCTCCGTTGTTCGAGCGGAGCGGGGTCCAGTAAGATGACCCGCAGTTGGCAAGGCCGACCTACAGCACGTCGGATCTGATCGTCGCGTCGCTGGCCGCTGCCGTCGTGGCGGCCTGGGCCGCCGCCGCCGGAGGCGCCTTCTCGATCCGGGCGCTGGCCGTGTGCGAGGCGGCTTTTCTCGCGTTTTACACGGTCGGGTCGCTGCTGGCGGCCTGGGGGAGCCTGGCGGCCGGCGCGCTCTTCGATCTGCCGTTGCGGTTGCTGGCGGGGTACGCGGCCGTCAACACGGCGCTGCTGGTGCTGGCCTGGCTGTCGCCGCTGGGGATCGCCGCCAACTTCGGCGTCCTGCTGGCGGGCGCGGCGGCGCTGTTCGTGGCCGCGAAACCGCTCCGGCAGCAGCGGGGCGGCCAGGACTCGGTCGGGCTGCTGGTGGTCGGCCTCTCGCTGGCGGCGGCCACGCTCTGGTGCCAGGACTCGCTGCGCCCCACCTCCGTCGACGGGAACACCGTCACGTTCCAGCCCTGGATCGACGGCTTTTACCACGCGGTCCACCTTCGAATTTTCGGCGCGGCGCACGGAGCGTCCACCATCGAGGACTTCCGGATGGCGGGCGTGCCGGCCCGCCTCTACCACTATGGCGCGTACCTGACGCCGGCCCTCATCCGCCAGGTGGCCGGCCTGCATTCGTACGCCGCCTTCGCCGGCGTCCTGGTGCCGCTCGGGGTCTTCTTCACGGGGCTGGGCGCCTACGCGCTGATCGGCTCGTTCTGGGGACCGTGGCCGGGGCTGGCGGCGGCCGCGGCGCTGCTGCTGCTGCCGGACGGCGCGCAGCAGGGGCTCCACAACCGGTTCATGTCCTATCACTGGCTGACCCAGATCTCGCCCAGCGCCAGCTATGGCCTGGCGTTGCTGGCGGCGGCCTGGCTGTTCGTTCTGCTGGGGTGCACCCGGGGCAGCCGGTGGCAGCTGGTGGCGGGGTGGGTGATGGCCGGCATCCTGGCCGTCTACAAGCTGCACTTTTTCATCGCGAGCGCGCTGTTGCTGGTGCTGGTGCCGGCGCTGTTCTTCCGCGGCGCCGTCGGGTGGCGCCGGCGGGCCCTGTGGACGGCGGCGGCCGCCGCGCTCTACGCCGCGATGATCGCCGTCGTCCAGCGGGTGCCGGGCGTGCCCACCATCCGCTTCGACGGCTCCGGCGTCCGCGAGATCTTCACGCTGGTCAAAGGCTTCGCGCCGCGCGGCCCGCTGCGCGGCTTCCTCGACGCACATCTCGGCGCCGGAGCGTCGCTGGCTTCCAACCTGACCGTGGGCGTCCCGTACGTCCTGCTCTCCAGCCTGGGGGTGTTCGCGCCGCTGCTGCTGGTGCTGGCGGTACGCCTGCGCCGGCGCGCGCCGGCCGCGCTGGTGTTGCTCCCGCTGCTGCTGGTCGCCAATTTCCTGGCCATGTTCCTGGGCCTGGCGCTGGACATGCGCAGCAGCACGCCGGACGAGCTCTCGCACCGCCCGGTCATGATCGTCACGTTCGCGGTCGTGGCCTGGGTCGGCGGCGCGTCCGCGCTGGCCTGCCTCGAGTCCCCGCGGCTGGGCCGCTTCGCGCGGCCGGCCGTCGGGGGCCTGGCCCTGCTGCTGCTGGCGGTCCCGGCCTTCCTCGGCGCCGGGGTTCAGCGGCTGCCGGCCATGCGCATGTTCTCTCCGGTTCGCGCCCCCCTGGGCCTGGTCCGCGCCGCCGAGTACATGCGCGATCACGGCGGCAGCCGAGACGTCTTTCAGGACTCCCAGTTCGATCGGACGTCGGCGGTGGCGGCCCTGGCCGACCGAAGGACTTACGCCGCGCGCCCCTTGACCATCATGCCGTACAACGGCGACCTGTTGCAGGGGCGGATCGCCTTCATCGAGCGCTTCATGGACCTGCAGGACGCCGCCACGATCGGCGCCGTCGCGCAGCAGATCGGCCTGCGCTGGTTCCTGCTGGACCCGGGCGACCAGGTCCATTGGCCGGCGCAGATTGTCGACCGGCCCGTCTTCCAGCTGGACGGATACCGGCTGTACCAGTTTTGAGGCGCGGGAACGTTCCCATGGACCAGCCGATTTCGAGACCGCAGAGGGCCGCCCTGGTTCTGGTGGGGCTGGCGCTGGCCGGCTTGCTGGGCGCCGGCCTGGCGGACGCCGGCACCGCCCGGACGCTGTTCGTTCGCACGACCTACTTCTTCCTGCTGGCGTCGGTGCTGTGCTGGGCGGGGACCTATCTCCACGCCGCTCGCGGCTTGCGCCGGCAAACCGTCGTCGAGTGGGTGAAGGAGAACTGGCCCGGGCTGGTCATCGCGGCCCTCGTGACCGCCGTCGCCTGGCTGGCGATTCACCCGGGGCTATGGGTCCTCTCCGACGAAGCCAACCTGGTCGGCACGTCGAAGAATCTCTACGCGTCCCGGGCGGCGACCTTCACCGTGTCGGGCAAGAACTACTTCGACAGTTACTGGGACGTCGACGTCGCGATCGATCGCCGGCCGGCGCTGTTCCCGTTCCTGGTCAGCCTGGTGCACGTCGTCTGCGGGTACACGTACCAGAACGCGTTCCGGTTCAACCTGCTGCTGCTGCCGGCCTTCGTGCTGCTGTCCTACCGGCTGGCCAAATCGCTGGGCGGCGAGACGTTCGGCGTGGTGGCGGCGCTGCTGGTGGCCGCCCATCCCATCACGCTCATCACGGTCCGTTCGGGCGGGTTCGACTTCCTGGCCCTGCTGTTCTCGCTGCTGGTCATCAAGAGCCTGCTCGACCACGTTCGCGATCCCCGCCCGGCGACGTTGGCCATCCTCTGGATGAACCTTTGCCTCTTCGCGGAGGTCCGCTACGAGAGCGCGCTGTTCCTGCTGCCGGTGGTGGCGCTGCTGCTGGCCTTCCGGCTGATCCGCTGGCCGCTGCTCCGCCCGTACGCCTTCGTCTACGCGCTGACGCCCGCCTATCTGGCGCCGCGGGCCTGGCAGGCGGTGTTCCGCGGCAGCGTGCCGGCGCAGGACCCGGGAGTGGCCCCCTTCAGCCTGGGCTACGTCGCCGGCAACCTGCGCGAGTACTTCAGGCCCGTCTTGTCGCCCTTCGAAGGCTACCCGGCCCACGCCGGCATCGTCATCGCGCTGGGTCTGGTGGGCTGCCTGCTCTGGGCCTGGCCGCGGCGGCGGCAATGGCGCGCGCCCAACTGGAAGGACGCGCGGGTGCGATTCGCGGCCTTCGTCGTCGCCTGGATGCTGCTGCAGGCCGCCGTGCTCTACAGCTACGCCTGGGGACGCGCCCAGGCGCCCTCCGCGGCGCGTCTGTTCATCGCCGTCGACACCTTCTTCTCGTTCTTCGCGGCGTGGGCCCTGGCCGTCGCGCTGCGACGATGGCGAGCGCTGGCGGCGGTGCTGGTGGCGGCCGGCATCCTGGCGATCCAGGTGCCGATCGCGTCCCAGCATCGGTTCTTGAACCGGCTGACGCAGACCCGCGAAACCGCCACCGCCTGGCGCTTCTTCGCCAGCCTGCACGAAAACCGGATCCTGATCGTCACCGACCGTCCGGACCTGTTCACCATCATGGACTACGGCGCCATGAGCTTCGAGGCGGCCCGGCGAGACCCGTTCATCTTCCAGGCCTTCGCCCGGCACCTTTTTTACGACATCTACGTCGTGCAGCAGATCCAGCTGTCGGCCGACAGACCGTTCCCCGGGTACGAGATCTGGCCGCAGCGCCGGCTGGAGCCGGTGCTCGAGTATCAGAACGATGCCGACGTCGCGATCCGGATCTCGCGGCTGGCGCGGTAGCGCCGGACGGCTACTTGCCGTACCCGGCGCTCACGATGTTCGCCTGGATGGCCGAGTCGGTCGCGTCGGACGGATACCCGGCCACGATGGCTCCTTCGTAGAAGGTGCCCTGGCTCAGCGTGTTGTTGCTGTAGCAGCAGTCGCCGCCGCTGCCGAGAACGATCGATCCCTGCTTCTTCGCCGGGTTGTATCCGGGCGGAACCGAGCCGCTGTAGAACGTGCTCAGCGCGCCGGTGGTCGCGTCGGCCCCCTTGAGCGCGAACGTCCCCGTTCCGTTGTTCTTCTCCATCGCGGTGACGTACGTGTACGCCAGGGTGGGATCGCTGGAGCTCTGACCGCCGCCCCCCTTCGCGTAGAGGCCCCCTTCCAGGTCGGCCATGACCCAGGGGCCCGAGCCGGCGCCGGTGCCCCAGATCGTGCAGCTGCTGAAGTTGAGCGCGTCCATCGACGGCCCCGCGACGTACATGCGGCTGGTCTCTCCATTGCCGTAGTCGAAGCAGCACCCGCTGCCGTAGTGCTTGCCGCTGGTGACCATGTAGATGCCTTGCGGCGAGCTGCCCAGCGGCATGCCGGACTTGGAGCCGTCCCGCCAGTACGCCTGGCTGGTCTTCATGTAGAGCGAATAGACCTTGTGACCGCCCACCGTGAACGATTCCTGGGTGGCGTTCGACGCCGTCTGGCCCTGGTGCCCGCCGACGGTGCTGTCCGGCGTCTCGGCTTCGACGAAATTGCCGTGGCCCGACTGATCGTAAACGATCGTGATCGTGCAGCTCGATCCCGAGCAGAACGCGTCCTGCGTGGCGGTGTCGGCCAGGCCACCCGGGCTGACGACGCCGATGTCCTTGGTCATGCCGTCCGCGCGCTTGACTTGATAGAGGTTGCCGCTGTACGAGCCGAGGAGCGCGCGCACCGTGCTGTGCGCGGCGACGCAGGGCGTGCTGGCGGCCGCGTAGATGTCGCAGGGGGCCATGCCGCCGCCCGACGAGCCGGCGCTGCCCCCCGACCCTGCGTTGGCACCGCCACCGCCACCTTTACCTCCGGAACCCGTGCTGCCGCCGGACGCAGAACCGCCGGCCGCGCCGCCTCGGCCGCCGGTGCCGGTGGCGCCGCCCGACGCATGGCCGCCGGTGCCGATCGCGCCGCCCGAACCCGTGCTGCCGCCCGAGCCCGAGCTGCTGCTCTTCTGCAGCACGATGGAGCCGGTGACCGGTTGAATCTTGCCGGTCGGGGCCACCGTCAGCGTGGCGTTGCCCGACGCGCAGTACGAGTAGTCCACGTTTCCGTCCGTGTTCAGCCCGTTGCCGGCCGTCGTGTAGGCGCCGCTGGCCGCCGCCCACGGTGAAACCACGCCCAGGCCGCCGTTCTGGTTGACGGTCGCCACGCAGCCGCACTGCCCGCTGCTGCCGGTCGAGCAGGTCACCGACGTCCAGCCGAGGGCCTGCACGGTGCCCGCCACATTCGCGCAGGGGACGTTCACCGACGACACCGACAGGCACTTGGGCGCCAGCGGGAAGCTGATCGACCCAGTCGTGACGGTGTTGTCGGCGTACGTGCCGTCGGAGTTGGCCGTCCACGTGCCGGTGACGTGCAGCGACCCGGTCACCGGCACCGTCGAGCAGCCCAGGCTGGCCAGGGTGACGTCCATGTCGCCCGACACGGAGAGGCAGGACGACGAGACCGTCCAGCTCCCCACCACCGAGCCACCGCACGGTGTCAGGCCGGTGCAACTCGGCGCGCCGCCCCCCGCGCCGGTGGTCCCACCGGTGAGGGTGGATCCTCCCGAGCCGGGCGTTCCGCCGGTGCCGCTCGGCAGGCCGTTCGAGCTGCTGCATCCGCCGTTTGCCATCGCCGCGGCGAGGGCCATCGAGCCGACAAGTCCAATAAGTGTGGGTCGCATGGGGTTCTTCGAACTTAACTGTCGGTTCGCCGCCAGGTTTGTTGCCCGTTTTTTGAGTTTTTGTGGTGCGCGGGATCGAAAGCCGCGCGCGCGCGCCTGGGTCCGCTCGGCGCGGGATGATAGGATTCCGCGCTTCGCAGCGAGGACAGCAGCACGTGACCGCCAGCCCAGCCGAGCGCGTTCAGCTTCAAGAGCGGGTGTTTTCGCTGAAGAAGCGCTTCTTGGCCATGTACAAGCGCGCGCAGGCCGGACACATCGGCAGCTCGCTGTCGTGCGCGGAGATCCTGGTGTTGCTGAAGGACGCCTGGATGCGCGGCGAAGACAGCTTCGTCCTGTCGAAGGGGCACGCGGTGGCCGCGCTCTACGCGCTGCTGGCCGACGGAGAGGCCCTGGACCCGCGCGAGCTGGAGACGTTCTACGGCGAGGGGACGCGCTTGCCGGCGCGTCCGCCGGTCAACACGCTCGACGAGATTCCGTTCGCGACCGGCAGCCTCGGCCACGGGCTGTCGCTGTCGGCCGGCATGGCGGTGGGCGCGCTCCTGAAACGGCGCGACGCCCGGTTTTTCTGCCTCACCTCGGACGGCGAGCTCGACGAGGGAAGCACCTGGGAGGCGGCGCTCTTCATCGCGCACCGCAAGCTGACCAACGTGGTGTGGCTCATCGATCGCAACCGCCTCCAGGGCATCGGCGGAACCGAAGAGGTGCTGGCCCTCGAGCCGCTGGACGCCAAGCTGGAGGCCTTCGGGTTCCACGTGGTGACCGCGGAGGGCCACGACTTCGCGTCGCTGCTGGCGGCGCGCGACGCCTGCACGCGCGCGCTGGAGACCGGCGCCAGGCCCGTCGCCGTCATCGCCAACACCGTCAAGGGTCACGGCGTCCGGCACATGCAGGACACGGTGGCGTCGCACTACCTGCCGATGGACGACGCCCAGTACCAGCAGGCCTTGAAGGACCTGTCGATCGCGCACGCCGCGGCCGTGTCGGGGTCGCGCGATGCGGGATGAGTTCGTGCGCGCGATGGTCGCGCTCTGCGGCGCGCGCAGCGATCTGGTGTTCATCACCGCGGACGTCGGCTACATGGCGGTGGAAGCCGTCGCCGACGTACTGGGCGAGCGCTTCGTCAACGTCGGCATCGCCGAGCAGAACATGGTGTCGGTGGCCGCCGGCCTGGCGCGCCAGGGGCAGCTGCCCTGGGTGTACGGCATCGCGCCCTTCGTGGCGTTTCGTCCGTACGAGCAGATTCGAACCGACGTGTGCCTGCACGAGCTTCCGGTCAAGCTGGTCGGCAACGGAGGCGGATACGGCTACGGCATCATGGGCGCGACCCACCACGCGCTGGAGGACGTCGGCGCCATGCGCGCCCTGCCCCACATGCGCGTCTACGTCCCGCTGACGGCCGCCGACGTGGCACAGGCGGTGACGCTGATGGCGGACGATCCGCGGCCGAATTACCTGCGCCTGAACGCGGCCGCCCAGATTCCGGGCGGCGCGGCCCCGTTCGCGCCGTGGCGAAAGCTCACCTCGGGCCGCCGGTGCGTCGTGATCGGCCTCGGCCCCGTCCTCGGAAATCTCTTCGAGCTGGCCGATCCGGCGCTGCTCGACGAGCTGGAGATCTGGAACGTGGGCCTGCTGCCGCTCGACGAGATGCCGGCCGACCTCCTGACCAGCATCCAAGAAAAGCGGCGGGTGGTGGCCGTCGAGGAGCACTACCGGGCCGGGGGACTGGCGGAGGCTTTGAGCCTCCAGCTGCTCGAGCGGGGCGCCGGCCCGCTGTCGTTCACCAGCCTGCACGCGACGGGATACCCCAGCGGGCGCTACGGCAGCCAGCGCTGGCATCAGCAAGAGAGCGCGCTCGCCGGTCCCCGGTTGCGCGCGCGCCTGGAGCGGGCCGTTCTTGGCTGAGGCCAGGCCGCGGCTCTCCGCCGTCATCGCCTGCTACAAGGACGCGCAGGCCATCCCGCTGATGTACCAGCGGCTGTCGGCCGTGTTCGCGTCGCTGCCGGTGGATCACGAGATCATCTTCGTCAACGACGGCAGCCCCGACGACACCCGCTCGGTGCTGGCGGCGCTGACGGCCCAGGACGACCGGGTGCTGGCCGTCGAGCATTCGCGGAACTTCGGCTCGCAGAATGCGTTTTTGAGCGGGATGGAGCTGGCCACCGGCGACGCCGTCATCCTTCTGGACGGCGACCTGCAGGATCCGCCGGAGCTGATCCCGGCTTTCTTCGAGCGCTGGCGCCACGGAAGCGACGTGGTGTACGGGCGCCGCTCGCAGCGCGAGGGATCGGCGGTCATGTCGCTGGCGTATCGGGCTTTTTACCGCGTGTTCCGGCGCCTGTCGGACGTGCCGGTGCCGCTCGACGCCGGCGACTTCTCGCTGATGGACCGGCGGGTGGTGAACGAGCTGCTCCGGTTTCCCGAGACCGACCAATTCCTGCGCGGGCTGCGGGCCTGGGTGGGGTTCGAGCAGACCGGCGTCGATTACGTCCGGCCCGAGCGCGCCTTCGGCCGCTCGACCCACAGCCGCCTCAAGAATTTCTGGTGGGCGAAAAAGGCGATCTTCTCGTTCAGTTCCGTCCCCGTCGAGGCGCTGACCTATCTGGGTCTCGCGCTGACCGTGCTGTCGGGGCTGACCCTCGCCTGCCAGTGGGTTCGGACCGGCACCGTCACCACCCTCGCGGCGGTGGCCGTGTTCGGCAGCCTCAATCTGCTCGCCATCGCCGTGGTGGGCGAGTACCTGATCCGGACCTTCGAAGAGGTCAAACGCCGCCCCCGGTTCATCCGAAAGGCGCTGTGGCAGCGCGGAACGGGCCTGCGCAGCGAAGCCGAAATCGCCGCCTTCGTGCGCGGACGAAAGGACGCGACGCCGCCGACGGAGCCGGGTGCCCGCTAAGCACGTCAAGAGCGTGCTCATCACCGGCACCACCTCGGGTCTCGGGCGGGGCCTGCTGGAACACTACGCCGGCCGGGGCGTGAAGGTGATCTCGGTGAACCGCCGCCGCGTCGCCGAGCTGGAAGCGAGCCATCCCGCCGTCCACTTCGCGTGCGTCGACGTCCGGTCGGCGACGGCGGTCGAGGAGCTGATCGGCGCGCTGGCGGCGTCGGGGGAGCTGCCGGACGTCTTCATCTTGAACGCCGGCATCAACCGCCTCGACAACGACGCAGCCTTCGACCTGCCGGCTTACCGCGACGTCGTCGAGACGAACCTCTACGGCGTGCTGAACTTCGTGGCGCCGCTGACCCGGCTGCCGCCCGCCGGCGTCGACCGGCACGTCGTGGCCATCAGCTCGGTCGTGACCTACGCCGGGAATCCGCGCGGCCTCGGGTATCAGACCAGCAAGCGCGCGCTGACCGGCTGCTTCGACGTCTGGTCGCGGATGTACGAAGGAACGGACCTGGTTTTCAAGCAGGTCATCCTGGGCCCGGTCCCGACGTCCATCTACACCATGCGGGACAAGCTTCCCGGCTGGATGTTCCGGATCAAGAACCTGGCTTCCGCCTCCTTGCCGGGCGCGGTCGGCGCCGTCGCGCGATTCGCCCCGACCCGCCGGAAGAAGCTGATCTATCCCTGGCGCGCCTTCGCGCTCTTCGGGGCGATGCGCCTCGGAGGGGCGATCGTGCCCGGGTTTCTGCAGGGGCGGCGGACGCTCGACGGGCGCCCGCGGCGAGCCCGTCGAAACGAGCCGGCCTGATCATTGCATGCGAGCCGCTTGCATATGTGGCTGCATCGAGGGTGCCGAGGCCGCCCAGGCGCGCAAAAGGCGCGCACTTTTCATGACAACGCCGAGGCTGCGCCCGCAATACCGGAAAGATGATCCGGTGTGAGGTTGGTCTGTCGGAGGCGGGGGTGGGGAGACCAGGTTCCCGAGCCGCCGCCGTGAGCGGGAAGAAACCCGCGGGAGTCGACCCGCGCGGCGCGACAGACGGCACTTCGAGGCAGCGATCATGACCGCCAGCGCCTGCGTCATCGGGATCGACTTCGGCACGGATTCGGTGCGCAGCGTCGTCGCCGACACGGCCGACGGGCGCGTGCTGGCCACGTCGGTCAAGCACTACCCGCGCTGGGCCAAAGGCCTCTACTGCGATCCGGTCGCCAACCAGTTCCGGCAGCACCCGCTCGACTACCTCGAGAGCATGGAGGCGTCGCTGCGCGAGGCTCTGAAAGAGGCCGGCGCGCCCGCGGCCGCACGCGTGCGCGGCATCGCGGTCGACACCACCGGTTCGACCCCCGTGCTCGGCGATCGCACCGGCCGGCCGCTGGCCCTCTCGCCGGCCTTCGCCGAAAACCCGAACGCCATGTTCGTCCTGTGGAAGGACCACACCGCCGTCGCCGAGGCCGAGCGGCTGAACCACCTGGCCCGGACCTGGGGGGGCCCCGACTTCACCAAGTACGTCGGCGGCATCTATTCGTCCGAATGGTTCTGGGCCAAGGCGATCCACGTGCTCGAGACCGACCCCGCCGTCGCGGAGGCGGCGGTCACGCTGGTCGAGCACTGCGACTGGATCCCCGCCGTGCTGACCGGCACCGACGATCTGGCCCGGTTCAAGCGCAGCCGGTGCGCGGCCGGCCACAAGGCGCTCTGGCACCCCGAATTCGGCGGTTATCCGTCGGACGCGTTCCTGGCCAAGTTGAACCCGAAGCTCCCGGCGCTGAAGAAGTCCCTGGGGACCGAGACGTTCACGTCCGACACGCCCTTCGGCATCCTCTCGGCCGAGTGGGCGGCCAAGCTGGGCGTGCCGCGCGACACCGCCGTCGCGGTGGGCGCGTTCGACGCGCACATGGGGGCCGTGGGCGGCGGCATCAGCCGCAACCGCCTGCTGAAGGTGATGGGGACCAGCACCTGCGACATCGTCGTCGCGCCGCGCGGCGGTGAGCCGGAAAAGCTGGTCTCGGGCATCTGCGGGCAGGTCGACGGCTCGGTCATCCCCGGCATGATCGGCTACGAGGCCGGGCAGTCGGCGTTCGGCGACGTCTACGCCTGGTTCAAGGGGCTGCTCTCGTGGCCGCTGGACACACTGCTGCCGGCGCTGGACGGGATCTCCGCCGAGGCGAAGCAAGCCATCGCCGCCCGGGCCGCCGATCAGATCATCCCGGCGCTGGAGGCCGCCGCGGCCGCCGTCACCGTCGAGGAATCGGTCCCGCTGGCGCTGGACTGGATGAACGGCCGCCGCACGCCGGACGCCAACCAGCGCCTGACCGGCGCCATCGCCGGAATCCGGCTGGGCACCGACGCCCCGCGCATCTATCGCAGCCTCGTCGAGGCGACCGCGTTCGGTTCCCGCGCCATCGTCGAACGGTTCCGCGCCCAGGGGATCCGCATCGATGCCGCCATCGCCATCGGCGGCGTGGCCAAGAAGAGCCGGTTCGTGATGCAGACCGTGGCCGACGTGCTGAACATGGAGGTCACCGTCACCGCCGGCGATCAACCGGTGGCCCTGGGCGCCGCCATGTTCGCCGCCACCGCCGCCGGCCTCTACGGGCGCATCGAAGATGCTCAGCGCGCCATGTCATCGGGCGTCGAAACGGTCTATCGTCCGGATCCGGCGCGCGCCCAGCAGTACGATAGCCGGTACCAGGATTATCTGGCGTTCGGGGCCTTCGTCGAGAACGCGTTGACCCGATCGCCCACCACCCAAGCGAGCAAGCCGCACTCATGAACGCAGCACACAGCCAAGAGATCTGGTTCCTGACCGGAAGCCAGGAGCTTTACGGCCAGGAGACACTGAACCAGGTCGCCGAGCACGCCCGGGAAATCGCCGCCTACCTCGACTCCGAGAACCGGCTCGCCGTGCGCGTGGTCTGGAAGCCCACGTTGAAGGGGCCGGACGCCATCGCCCAGATGTGCCTGGAGGCCAACGCGGCCCCCGACTGCATCGGCGTCATCACCTGGATGCACACCTTCTCGCCGTCGAAGATGTGGATTCGCGGGCTGATCCGCCTGGCCAAGCCGCTGGCCCACCTGCACACGCAGTACAACCGCGAGCTGCCGTGGTCGCAGATCGACATGGATTTCATGAACCTGAACCAGTCGGCGCACGGCGACCGCGAGTACGGGTTCATCCTGGCGCGGCTGCGGCTGGAGCACAAAATCGTCGTCGGCCACTGGCAGGACCCCGACGTCGTGGGCGAGCTGGCGAGCTGGTCGCGCGTGGCGCGAGCCGTCGCCGAGTCGCGCAACCTCAACATCGTGCGCTTCGCGGGCATGAACATGCGCGAAGTGGGCGTCACCAGCGGCGATCGCGTCGAGGCGCAGATCCAGCTGGGCTGGGCCGTCAACGGGCACGCCAACGGGGACCTGGTCCAACGGATCGCCGAGGTGCGAGACGCCGACGTGAATCAGCTGGTCGACGAATACGACGCCAGCTACGCCGTGACGCCCGCGCTGCGCAAGGGAGGCGAGCGCCGCGAGAGCCTCCGCTACGCCGCCCGGCAAGAGCTGGGAATGCGCGCCTTCCTGAAAGAGGGCCGCTACGGCGCGTTCACGACCACCTTCGAAGACCTGTACGGGTTGAACCAGCTCCCCGGCCTGGCCTGCCAGCGCCTGATGGCGGAGGGCTACGGGTTCGGGGCCGAGGGCGACTGGAAGACCGCCGCGCTGGTCCGCTTGATGAAGGTGATGGCGGCCGGCGCCAAGGGCGGCGTGTCCTTCATGGAGGACTACACCTATCACCTGGTCAAGGGGCAGGAGATGATCCTGGGCGCTCACATGCTGGAGGTCTGCCCCTCGATCGCCGACGGAAAACCCTCGCTGGAGATCCATCCGCTGGGCATCGGCGGCAAGGACGATCCCTGCCGCCTGGTGTTCAACGCGGCGCCCGGGCCGGCCGTGGCGGCGACGCTGGTCGACATGGGCGGGCGCATGCGCCTCATCGTCCAGGAGGTCGACGCCCTCCAGATCGAGCACCCGATGCCGAAGCTGCCGGTCGCGCGCGCCCTGTGGGTTCCGCGCCCCGACTTCAAGACCGCGGCCAAGGCCTGGTTGCTGGCCGGCGGCGCGCACCACACGTCGTGGAGCCAGGCGCTGACCGCCGGCGAGCTGGAAGATCTGGCCGGGATCCTGGGCCTGGAATACATCCGCATCGGTCACGGCACGGATCTCGGCGCGCTGAAGAATCAGCTCCGCTGGAACGACCGGACATGAAGTCGGCGTACGGCGACCTCAAAGAGGAGGCGTTCCGCGCGAACCTGGAGATCCCGCGGCGGGGCCTGGCGATCTACACGTTCGGCAACGTGTCGGCCTTCGACGCCGGCCGGGCGGTGTTCGCCATCAAGCCCAGCGGCGTCGCCTACGAACAGATGACCGCCGACGACATGGTGATCGTCGATTTGGACGCCCAGGTCGTCGACGGGCGGATGCGGCCCTCGTCGGACACCAAGACCCATGCGGCACTGTACCGGGCGTTCCGTGGCGTGGGCGGCATCGTTCACACGCACTCGACGTACGCGACGGCCTGGGCGCAGGCCGGTCAGGCGATCCCGATCTACGGGACGACCCACGCCGACCATCTGGCGGAGGACGTCCCCTGCACGGCCATCATGACCGCCGCCGCCGTCGAGCGCGATTACGAAGCCGAGACCGGCGCGCAGATCATCGATTGCTTCCGCACGCGCGATCCGCAGCAGGTGCAGATGGTGCTGGTGGCGGGCCACGGCGCGTTCGCCTGGGGCAAGACGGCCGAGAAGGCCGTGTACCACGCCGTGGTGCTGGAAGAGCTGGCCAAGATGGCGTCCATCACCCGCACGCTGGACCCGCGCGCGGCGCGGCTGCCCGATTATCTGGTGCGCAAGCACTTCCAACGAAAGCACGGAAAGAACGCCTATTACGGCCAGTAACGCGCAGGCCTCGCAAGGTTGTCGGCTCTCATGACTGGTCCCCGGCGCCGCTTTCGCGGGGCCTCCTCGTTTCGAGATTGATTGGAGACGTTGCAATGACAAAGACTCGCATTTTCTTGGCAGTTTCCCTGGCGATGTCGGCCGGCACGGGCGCCGTGTCCTGTACGTCGTTTTCGTCCGGCAGCGACGGCTCGGGCGGCTCCAGCCCCACCAGCGGCTCGGGCGGCTCCGGCCAGACCGGCACCGGCGGCAGCTCGGCCGGCGTCACGACCTATCTGGACGTCGGCAGCGTTCCGGCCGGCACGCTGCCCTGCGACGTCCTCGGGGCGGCAGGGAACGCGTGCGTCGCGGCCCACAGCACGGTGCGGGTCCTGGTGTCGGGCTACACCGGGCCTCTGTACCAGATCTGCAAGGGAACCTTCACCGCCGGGCCGAACTCCTGCACCAGCGGCATGACCATGGACATCGGCTCTGTCGCCGGCTACGCCGACGCGGCTTCGCAGGACACGTTCTGCAGCGGCACCTGCACCATCTCGATCATCTACGACCAGTCGGGAATGAAAAACGATCTGCGGCCCGCTCCCGCCGGCGGGCAGAAGAAGACACCCGACAACCCGGTGTCGGCCACCGCCCTGCCGATCATGGCCGGCGGCCACAAGGCCTACGGCGTGTTCATCAAGGCCGGCCTCGGCTACCGCTCGGGCTGCACCGGGTGCATGAATTCGACCCCGACCGGCACGGCCAAGGGCGACGATCCGGAGACCGAGTACATGGTGGTCAGCCAGAGCGCCTTCAACAACAGCTGTTGCTTCGATTACGGCAACGCCGAGGTGTCGGCGATCGACGACGGAAACGGGACGATGGAAGCCGTCTATTACGGCTCCGGCGTCATCTGGGGCACCGGCTTTCCGGGCGGGCGAACCTATCCCTGGATCATGGCCGACCTCGAGAACGGCCTCTATGCCGGCTGGGAAAAGAACCAGGATCAGGCCATCTCGACCAACACGCCCATCATGTTCCCGTTCATCTCGGGCGTCGTGGTCGGCGATACCGCGGACAAGAACGGCGGCAAAGGACGATTCGCGATCTACGCCGGGGACGCCACGCAAGGAGCTCTCATCATCAAGTACGACGGGATCCGTCCGGCCAAGCCCGGCTACGTTCCCATGCAAAAGCAGGGCTCGATCATCCTCGGCATCGGCGGCGACAACAGCAACGGCGCCACCGGTCAATTCTTCGAAGGCGTGATGGCGACTGGCGCGGCCAGCACCGACACGCTGATGTCTTTGCAGGCCAGCATCGTTGCCGCCAATTACGGACAATAGACGCTCGTTTCGACAAAGGACGCCACTGCTGATGCCACGACGACTCGTACAGCTCCTGGTCTTGGGATCGTGCCTGTTCTCCCTGTCGGCCACCGCCGAAGAGCCCGGCGCTGACTCCGGCGACGCGCCCGCCCCGACGGACGAACGGCCACCGGAGGAGGCGCCGCGCGCGCAGCCGCCGCCCAGTTCGGTCACGCCTCCCGCGTTCGTGCCGCCGCTGGAGCAGCCCTCCGCGGAGCCGACCGGCTGGCGCACCGAGGTGCACGGGTACTTCCGGGCGCCGGTCTCCCTGGGCATCAGCTCGCGCCCGGGCCCGGACGACATGAACGGACCGGCGAAGACGCAGATCGCCTATGGCCCCAACCGCGTCTTCGACTGGAACTACTACAGCTTCGCGTACACGCGCCTACAAGAGCAGGACTGGGCGGAGCTCTTCGTCCACGAGAAAAAGGAACACGTCGACGCCGCCGTCGGCTGGATGGGCTACTGGTACCAGGGGGCGGGCTTCCGGAACCCGGACGCCGCCTGGATCCCGGGGATGGCCTACCTGACGCTGGACACCGATTTCAAACTGTCCGAGACGGTCAAGCCGAACATCGCGCTGACGATGGGCGCCTGGTGGCCCAAGTTCGGCTACTTCGAGAAGTACGACACCTATACGCTGGGCCGTTTCCGACAAATCGGCGAGCAGGCGAAGCTCACGGTTCCCTTCGATTCCGGACTGACTCTGGCTCTGATTGAAGGGTTCGGAACGTCCCGGGACGGATCCTACAACTTCAGCATCAACAGCAATCCGCTCTACGCCAGCTCCACGAATCTCGATCTGATGACGTGGGTGAATCTGCAGGTCCTGTTCCAGAAGTACGTCGACGCCAGCCTGCACTTCAACACCGAGTGGATGGCCGATCCGAGCCTCCTCATGGATACCGTCATGGGACCCAAGAGCTACTCGGTGGCCTCGCAGTCGCACCTTTCCGTGGCGGGCGCCGAGGTCAACCTGACGGCGCCGCGGGCTGGCCATCTCTGGCTTTCGCCGTCGTTCATCTCCGTCAAGAACGGCTGGGCGCTGGGCACCGGCACCGAGGTCATGCACTCGCTGGGAGGTCTGGGATTCGCGCAGAACTACATGGCCTGGACCGGCAGCCCCAGTGATTCGACCGGCAGTGGGTCGATGCTGGCCTTCGGTTTCATGTACGAAAACACGCTGTCCGGCGTCCTCGGCCAGCCCCGCGGAAGCATGCTGCCCGACGTGGCCGTCAGCTTGTTCGGCCTCTACGCCGGCGCGACCCTGGATCTGCCCGCCGGTTCGATGATTCAGCAAAACGGGGTCCCGCAAACCAAGATCCGCCAATTCAAGTACGGCGCGGACGCCACCCTGCAGCTGGCCGATTGGATCGGCCTCATGCTCCGCGGCGACCTGGTCAACTACGACCTCGACCACGGCGGCTACACGTTCGCGGGCATCACCGGGCGGGTCCAGTTCGCGTCGCACTTCCTCTCCAGCGAGCGCATCTACTTTCAGTACACGCGCTACATCTACGGCGACAAGACGGTTCTCAACGCCACCTGGCCGTGGGGCCAGCCCCTGGTCGCGGGCAGCAGCGTAATCCAGGAGGCGCCCGCCTATTCCGGCAAGAAGCCGGATGAAAACGTCATCAAGCTGCAGTCGGAGATCGCGTTCTGACGAAAGGCTCGCGGGGTCCCGCATCCCGCGGATTCGACATACCGTCCGGAACTTTCAGATGCGGCAAGCGTTGTTCGCGGGAGGGGGAGAAAGAGTGGGGCGGTATGTCGTCAAACGCGGACACTTCAGATGACCTTCTGCTCGTCGTCGATCGCGCGAACAGCACACCGCGGGACCCGTTCCCGGGGCGCCTGTCGGACGTCATCCAGGCGCTCTCGCTGGAGCATTCGCTCAGCTCGCGCGAGACGGAAATCCTGTCGGCGGCGGCGCGCGGACGAAGCACCAAGGAGATCGCCGCCGAGCTCGGGATCAGCCGGAAGACGGTCGAGTTCTTCTGGACCCGGCTCTATCAAAAGCTGAATTGCCATTCCCAGCTCGAGGCCACGGCCATCGTCCTCGAGCGGGCTTTGCGGGCATAACCAATTTTCGCGGGGCTGCCCCTTGGGAGGGGCGGGGCGCGCCGCTGGCCGCCGGCGTGGCCGTTTCGCAGAGCGTCAGTTCGGCGCCCCCGGCGGCAACTTTTTAAAACAGGCGCTCCGGCTCGCGACAATCACGATCATCAAGGAATTTTCATCGAGCTCGGTCTCGTCATCGGCCGCCATGAGCCCCCTCTCCTCAGCCCCCCCTCAGCCCGCCCGCGCGCCTTCGGGCGATTCACGACTGGAGATCCTCCCATGACAAAGATTCGTTCTCTAATGGCCGCGTCCCTTCTCCTGTCAGCCGGCGCCTGGGCGACGTCATGCGCGTCGTTCTCGTCCGGCGGCGGTGACGGGTCGGGGGGCAGCGGCCCGTCGACGGGTTCCGGCGGCACCAGCAGCGGCTCGGGCGGTCAGAACTCGGGCTCGGGCGGCGAAAGCAGCGGCAGCGGCGGAACCACCGGAGCCGGCGGCGTCTCCAGCAGCGGCGGCAACACCGGATCGGGCGGCGTCGCGAACTCCGGCGGCAGCACCGGGGCCGGCGGCACGATCAGCGGGGTGGGTGGCCACGGCATCGGCGGAACCGGGGCCGGCGGCAGCACGACCGGCAGCGGGGGCACGATGGGCGCCGGCGGCACGATGGGCACCGGCGGCATGGCCGCCGCGACGTTGCCCTGCGACGTCCTCAACGCGGCCGGGAACAATTGCGTCGCCGCCCACAGCACGGTCCGCCTGCTGGTGTCCGGCTACACCGGGCCTCTGTACCAGGTCTGCAAGGGAACCTTCAAACCCGGCCCCAGCTCGTGCAGCGGGACGACCAAGGACATCGCATCCGTCGACGGTTACGCCGACGCCGCCTCCCAGGACACCTTCTGCTCCGGCGGCTCCTGCACGATCTCGATCATCTATGACCAGTCCGGCATGAAGAACGACCTCCGGCCCGCGCCGGCCGGCGGCACCGTGAAGTCGCCGGACAATCCGGTGTCGGCCACCGCGCTGCCGCTCATGGCCGGCGGTCACAAGGTCTATGGCGTCTCCATCAAGACCGGAACCGGCTATCGCTCGGGCTGCAACGCGTGCATGAACACCAAGCCGAACGGCACCGCCACCGGCGACCAGCCGGAGACCGAGTACATGGTCACCAGCCAGAACGGCTACAACAACGGCTGCTGCTTCGATTACGGCAACGCCGAAACCTCTGCCAACGACGACGGCAACGGCACCATGGAGGCGGTGTACTACGGCTCCGGCGTCGTCTGGGGGACTGGCTCTCCGGGCGGCCGCAACAACCCGTGGGTCATGGCAGACCTGGAGAACGGCCTTTACGCCGGGTGGCAAAACAATTCGGACCAGAACATCACGACCAACACGCCGCTCAAATTCGACTACGTCACCGCGGTGCTGGTCGGCGACACGGCGGACAAGAACAGCGGCAAGGGGCGGTTCGCGCTTTACGGCGGCGACGCCACCCAGGGGCCGCTCTCCGTCAAGTACGACTCGGTCCGGCCCAACAAGACCGGGTACGCTCCCATGAAGAAGCAGGGCTCGATCATCCTCGGCATCGGCGGCGACAACAGCAACGGCGACACCGGTGAGTTCTTCGAGGGCGTGATGGCGAGCGGCGCGGCCAGCATGACGACATTGAACGCCATGCAGGCGGCCATCGTGACGGCCGGCTACGGGAAATAGACGTCGCGGTCACCGCGGACGCTCGCCGCAACCGGGCGGGCGTCCGCTCAGCCATTCGCCGCTGACACGCTCCCCATCGGCGGGGGGCCCGTCCGGCGGGGGCCCAGCCCCCCCGTCCGCCGCGCAGCCGGCGCTTCACCCCTGAATGGTTAGCAGCCCACGGCGAGAGTTGCCGCATCGAAACGGGCGGTCATCCCATTTCGGCTCGGTCCGACTCTCGCCACCGGCTGTCAGATTCCTTCGTCCGGCCGCGGGCGGCCCTTCCGGAACATCCGATAGGCCACGGTCGCGCCGCCGTTCGGGGTCGTCACCGGCTGCTGGACGTCCATGCTGCCCAGCTCGCCCAGCTGCGGGGCGAGCTGAAGCTCCGCGCCGCCCAAGAGCTCGGGACTGGCCGCGGCAAGAACCACCTCGCACAGGGAGGTCATGCAACGCACCGTCTGAAGCGAGAACTTCGCCCCGTCCTTGACCGCCGCGGCAACCGCGCTTTCGATCTGTCCCTCGGCCACCGGCGCCCAGTTGTCGTCCCTGGCTTCGCCTTTCAGGGCGGCTTCGACGGCGGCCGTCTTGTCCAACATCCGCTGCTTCATTTCCTCCGGATCGACGGGGGGCGTGGAGTGGCTGGCCGGCGCCGTGGCTGCTGGAGCGGCGACCTTGGCCGACAGCTGAGCAAATTCCAGGGCCGCGATCCGGCGCTCGAGCTTGTGCACCGTTTCGGCGAGCTGCGCCGTCTCGTCGGAGGGCTCGATTCTGTCCGCGGTCGGCGCGACGGCAGAACGGTCGACCGAGCCCGGGGCCAGCCGGTGTCCCAGCCGGTACGCGCCGATGGCGATCGCCGAGCCCGCGACCGCCACCGCAATGACGATGGTTGGTTGTTTCATTGGAAGGGGTGAGGCGCGCCGGGCACCATCAACCGATGCCCGGCGGTCTCGTTCGAGAACGTTGGTTAGGCTAGGAGCAATGCCGTCAGGCAACGGTGAGCGGCAGCGAACCATGCCCGACGACGTGCCGCCCGCAGGCGGCCTAGTAGTTACCCATGTAATAGATCTGCGAGTTGTTGGGCATCACGCATTCCAGTTCCGTCGAGTACGTGCCGGCCGTCAGGGGGATGTTGAAGTACCAGAGCCCGCCGCTGCTGCTGGTCGGGAAGTAGACCGACGAGGAACCGAAGACGCTGGTGGCCTTCATGATGCAGCTGGTGACGCCGCTGCTGGTGCCGATCTGAAAGTTGTAGAGCCCGTCCTGGAAGGGCACCGAACACATCCCCCGCGCGGTGGTCCCGGACGCGTTGGTGAACGCGCCGGCCCCGTACTGGTCGCCGGAGATCAAGTTCCAGGGCGAGCTGTTTTTCACCAGCTTGCAGTCGAAGGCCTGCGTGGCGAGCATGTTTGCGGAGGCCACGGACGAGACTCCGACGGCGCACACCGCAACGACCATTCCAATCAGTAGCGAGCGTTTCATTTGCGTTCTCCTTGTTCGGACGATGTAAGACCTGTGACGTGGCGGCTGCGCGGCTGCGCCGGCCACTACCGCCTCGGTTATCAGGTCGCGCGGGCGTCGGCACAACCCAGGCAAATCCTTGGCAACGCTCGCGCCCGCGGACGGAACGGAAACGATCACCCGCTCGCACGGCTGTCCTCACGCGAGGTTCCGAGCGGGGCCGGAACGGGGCGCGAAGTTCAGCCGCCCGCGTGCGACGGTCCGGGGGAAGCTTCCCTGGTCCTGGCCAGCAGGCGGCCCAGAAATCCCGCCGAGTCGGCTTCGCCGGCCGACAACGGTCGCGACCGCAACCCATCCAGGGACTGCCGTGCTTCCGCCGTTCGCCCCAGCAGCTCCAGCGCCAGCGTCTTCAAAAGCTGGGCCTGGACGGCGCGCGGACCGGCGTCCACGGCAGCCAGGTGCCCGACCGCGCCCGGATAGTCGCGTTCGGCGATGGCGCGCGCCCCCATTTCAAACTCCAGTTCGGAATCCCGTTGGCCGCCGTCGTAAAGACGCGCCGCGATGCTCTGAACGGCCGGTTCGGTCCCCGTCAACAGCAACGGAAGCGTCTGCAGCGACGAGCGGGTCAGCACCGTGTACAAGATCTCGATCGAACGCAGGCGGTTCCAGACAAACAGATCGTCGAGAAACGCCTCCGGCATGAAATATTCGGCCGTCCTTTCGCGCAGGGCGGCCGGCCAGAGTGCCCGGATGTAGGCGCTGGTCTCGAACCGCCGCCGCGCGCCGCGCGGGTCCATCCAGGACCGATAGCTCGGATCGCCGAAGTCGCCGTCGGTGGGGTACTGGGCCCGCAGCCGGCCCGGGTGATCGTCGTCGAGCGGCGCGACCCCCTCGGTCCAGGCATCCATGGTCGGCGCATCCGCCAGGAACGTCGCGCCCAAGGACTCGGGCCGCTCGAAGCCCAGCGCGGCCAGCTCGCGCCCCACGCGGGGGTCGCGCCATTGCGCCGCGAACTGCTCCTCGGGGATGGGCCCCGCCACGCCCCGCGTCCCGGCCAGCATCCATTGCAAGCCCGCCCCCGTCCACAGCGTGCAGTCC
The DNA here is from genome assembly GCA_025934105.1 of Myxococcota bacterium. GTDB lineage: Bacteria > Myxococcota_A > Polyangia > Fen-1088 > Fen-1088 > JADGRB01. The sequence goes on from JAICYS010000025.1 coordinate 22,476, forward strand.
GGAAACTCGTCACAAAACCCGCGCATGATGGCCTTTGTCTCGGACAGCCACAGCATGTTGACCGGCAGCCAGTAGGTCACCACGCCTCCCTCTCGCAGCCGGTCGTGAATGAGGCCGAAGTACTCGCGCGAATAGAGGTTGGTGACCCCCGCGCCGCGCGGCGGGGGCGGCTCGGCGGTGATGAGATCGTACTTTCGGTCGGTCGTTTGCAGAAAAAACCGCCCGTCTTCCACGTGGACCCGCACCCGCGGGTCGCTGAGCGGCGGCCGGGCGTCGGGAAACGGAAGCGAACCGAGCTGGAGGATGTCCCGCGAAATGTCGACCACGTCGATCGAGGTCAGCTGCCGCGAGTCCGTCAGCGCCTTGGCCGTGTTGCCGATGCCATAGCTGATCAGCAGGGCGTCGCGCGCCCGGGGATTCACCGCCAGCGCCCAGTACGCATACAGCTTCATGTACCGGCGGCCGCGATAGGTGGTGGCCGACATCGAGTGCCCGTTGGTCATGAGCCGGTAATTGAGCGGCTGGCCATGGAACGACTCGCGCAGGTACATGACGGTCTCGGTGAGTCCCTCGCGCATCGCGAGCAGCTCGGGGCGCGACGACTGGTATCTCTCCAGTACCAGCGGCACGAAGTGGTTCTTCATCCTTCCGAACGGAAACAGGGCCGCCGTGACCGCCAGCAGGGCCAGCGCCGGAACGAACACTTTGCGGCGGCCGCCGGCCAGGCGCCCGCCCGCTTGGGCCAGAGCGATCAGGCAGCCGACGACGCCGTACCCCAGCACCGCCGCGAACAGCGTCTTTTCCATTCCGAGGCGCGGCAGAACCGCGAAGCCGACCACCAGCGCCCCCACCATTGCCCCCGTCGTGTTCGCCACCGTCAACCGCCCCGTCGCCTCGGCGGCCTCCGCGCGGCGCTGGTGCTCGGCGGCCCCGAGCAGGGCAAACAGCCCACCGGAGAAGACCGCCGCCGGCAACATCAAGCGCAGGAACAGGAGGGCGGATCCGGCGGTGTCGTCGGTCGTGTAGGTCAGCGCCCCGACCCGCGGACTGAAGGCGACGTAACAGAGCTCGACCGAGAGGCCGGCGAGCAGCGCGACGACCGCGGCAAACCGGTGCGCGCGGGGGTCGCGCCCGAGCCAGAGGCCGGCGCCGACACTGCCGAGCCCGATGCCCAGCAAGACCGTGGCCAGCATGAGCGCGAAGATGAAGCTGGTCCCGAACACGAACAGCTGAAGAAAACGGAACCAGACGACCTCAAGGCCGACCAGCATGGCGCCGGCCAGAAAGGCGGCGCCCAGCAGATACGCCGAGCCCCTGCCCGCCGGCCGCGCGCTCGCGGAGTCGGGCTCGGGGTCGGGGCCGGGGCGGGCCGGTTCGCCCAGCCGCGAGGCCAGCACCAGCGCCGTGGCGGCCGCCGCCAGGTCGAGGCCGCCCGCGACCAGCGCCGCGCCGCGCAGGCCGAACCACTCGATGAGACAGAGCTCCCCGACGACGGCCCCCGTCATCCCGCCGACGGTGTTCCAGCCGTAGAGCGCGCCCAGAACCCGGCCGAAGCGGCCGTCTTCCGTGGTGGCCGCCTTGGCGATGAGGGGCAGCGTCAGTCCCATCGCCGTCGCCGGAACGCACAGGATCGAAAACGCCACCGTGACGCGCAGGAGATTCACGGTCCAGGGCCGCGCGGTCAGGTGCGTGAACAGGCGCGCCAGAGTCGGGCTCACCGCCGGCAGCGCGAAGACGATCGCAACGCCCGCGACGGCCACGACGGTCTCGATGAGGCCGTAGGCGCGCAGCGGGCGCTTGAATCGGACGCCGTGGCGCGCGGCGATGGCGTTGCCCAGCGCCAATCCGGCCATGAAGCTGGCCAGCACGATGCTGGAAGCCCATGCGCTGTTTCCCAGCGTGAGCCCCATCAGCCGGAACCAGATGACTTCGAACAGGACGCCCGCTGCGCCGGAAAGGAAGAAAATCACGGTCAAGAGCAGCGCCATCAGGCCACCTTTCGTCGGTCGCCGCGCGCTGGCGCGGGGAGCGGCCGGGCACTATAGCACCGCGCAATCCAGCGACCGGGACCACGGCGGAGCGCCGTCGGTCCTGCTCCGTGAAGAGCGCGAACGAAGTGGCCGGGCCCGGCGGCGTCAGGGTCGAAACGAACGGCGGGCAGGGCGGGTGGCCCAATGAAGGCCGTCGTCGTCGCGTGTCCTTTGCGGCCCAGCTCGAAGTGGCGGCAAACCAGTTGCCCAAAGCCGTCCCCGTGCTCGTATCTGGCGCTCCCGTCCAACCGGAAAGGCGCCACAACCAGGCCGGCCGCCGTTGCGACGGCCCAAGAACAGCGCTTCGCCCGCGAAAAAGCGTGCTTTGCGTCATTGGCGAACGCCCTCCACCGCCGGAGAGCCAATCTCCGGCGGGCGACTGGGCCGCTTCCGGGCGGCACGTCGTCCGGCATGGTTCGCTGCCGCTCACCGTTGCCTTACGGCAACGCCCTCCTAGCCTAGGCCGCTTCCGGGCGGCACGTCGTCGGGCATGGTTCGCTGCCGCTCACCGTTGCCTTACGGCAACGCCCTCCTAGACACCGTCAGGCAAGGCTGATAGAGGTTCCAGCGTCGGGAAGGTTCGTGAGATTCGTTGAGGTCACCATTGCCGCATTCGTTCTGTCGATGACGACGTCTGTCCAAGCTGGAAAGAAGGCCGAGCCGTCGGTCGTCGGGGCGCCGTTCGGGCACCTCGAGCATGGCGGAGAGGTTACCCTCTTCACGCTGACCAATCAGGCCGGCGCCGAAGCCCGCATCATCAACTACGGCGCGATCCTCGTGTCGTTGAAGGTCCCGGACCGGCACGGCCACCTGCGCGACGTGGTGCTCGGGTACGACGATCTGGCCGGGTACGTCCACGACAAGGCCTTTTTGGGCGCCATCGTGGGCCGATACGCCAACCGCATCGCGGGCGGGAAGTTCACCCTGGACGGCAAGACCTATCAGCTCGAGCTGAACAACGGTCCGAACCACCTCCACGGCGGCTCCGGGGGGATTTACACGCGGCTCTGGACGGCCGAGCCGCGCGTGGGCCACGACGGCCCCTCGGTGAAGCTCACGTACGTCAGTCCGGACGGCGAAGAACACTACCCGGGCCGGGTCGCCTTGACGGTCACGTACACGCTGACCGCCGACAACGCCCTGCGCATCGAGTACCACGGGACGACGGACAAGCCGACGATCCTGAACCTGACCCACCATTCGTACTTCAACCTCAGCGGCGATCCGACCCAGACCATCCTCGACGAAGAGCTGACCATCGACGCGCAGCAGACGACGCCGATCGGCCCCACCATGATTCCGACCGGCAAGCTGGCGCCCGTGGCGGGGACCCCGATGGACTTTCGCCATCCCACGCGGATCGGCGCGCGCATCGACGCTGCCGACGAGCAGCTGGCCTTCGCCAAGGGCTACGACCACAACTGGGTGCTGGACGGCCACGGCAAGCTGCGCAAGGCGGCCGAGGTCTTCGACGCCCGCAGCGGCATCGTCATGCAGGTGCTGACGGATCAACCGGGGTTGCAGTTCTACTCGGGCAACTTCCTCGACGGCACCATCCACGGCAAGCACGGCATCGTCTACCAGCGCCGCACCGCGCTCTGCCTGGAAGCGCAGCTGTTCCCGGACACGCCCAATCATCCGCAGTTCCCCAGCGCCACCTTGCGCCCCGGACAGACCTACAGGCAGACGACGATCTATAAATTCGCCACGCGGTGATCATGCGGAGGACGGCCGCAGCAGCCACCCTGACGGCGGTGCTGCTGGCTCTGTCCGCGCCGGCCGGCGCGCAAACCGCGGCGGCGGTCAGCATCTCCGTCGACGCCACGGCGGCCGGCAGCCCGCTGGAACGCATCTGGGCCTTCCACGGCTACGACGAGCTGAATGACACGACCACGCCGGAAGGGGAGGCGCTGCTGCAGGCGGTCGTCGCCGCTCACACCGCGCCGGTGCACGTTCGCAACCACTTCATACTCAACACGGGCGACGGAGCGCCCGTCATGAAGTGGGGCTCGACCAACGTCTACACCGAGGACGCCGCCGGCAACCCGGTCTACAGCTGGGCGCTCACCGACGGGATTCTCGACGCGATCACCGGGGCCGGCGCGTTTCCGTTGGTGGAGCTCGGCTTCATGCCCGAGGCGCTGTCCACGCATCCGACCCCCTACCAGAACAGCAGCGTCACCTCGCTGGACGGCGGCTGCTTCTACCCGCCCGCCGACCCGGCCAAGTGGGCCGGCCTGATCCGCGCCTGGGCCGCCCACGCGAACGGCCGCTATCCGGGCGTGGAAGCCAACTGGCTCTGGGAGCTCTGGAACGAACCCGACATCGGCTACTGGAAGGGGACCTTCGCGGACTACGCCAACCTCTACGACGTCACCGAATCGGCGTTGCACCAGGTGCTCCCGAACGCGGTCCTCGGCGGCCCGGCCGTGGCCGGTGCCGGCGGCAGCTTCTTGATACAGTTCCTGCAACACTGCGCGACCGGCACCAACGCCGTCACCGGCCAGACGGGAACGCGCCTCGATCTCGTCACTTTTCACGCCAAGGGCGGGGTCAGCATGGCCGGCGACCACGTCGAGATGGACCTCGGCAACCAGCTCCGCCTGCATCGCAGCGGCTTCCAGACGGTCGCGCGCTTCCCGCAGTTCAAGCAGACGCCGATCTACGTCACCGAGGCCGACCCCGACGGCTGCGCCGCCTGTTCCGTCAGCAGCCAACCGGCGGACGCCTACCGCACCTCGCCCGCCTACGGCGCCTACGAAGTCGCGATGATGAAGCACTCGCTGGAACTGGAGGCGCAGGTCGGCGTCACGCTGGGCGGGCTGCTCACCTGGGCGTTCACGTTCCCGGGGACGCCGATGTTCTCCGGCTATCGCGTGCTGGCCAGCAACGGCGTGGGGCTGCCCGTGTTCGGCGCGTTCAAGCTGCTGGGCCGGCTGGCCGGCATGCGGCTGCCCCTCTCCAGCGACGGCGCCCGCCCGCTCGACGACATCCTGGCGAACGGCGTGCGCGGTCAGCCCGACGTGGACGGAATCGCCGCGCGGGACGGCTCGACGATTCTGGTGCTGGTCTGGAATTACCATGACGACCTGGTCCCCGCGCCCGCGACGCCGGTCCACCTGGCCATTCAGGTGCCGGCCGGGTTCGGGGACGCGGCCCGCATCTCGCACCTGCGCGTCGACGACACCCATGGAAACGCGGTCACGGCCTGGGCCGCGCAAGGCATGCCCGCGAACCCGTCGGCGGCGCAGCTCGCAGCGCTGCAGCAAGCGATGGATCCGGCGCCGATCGCCCCCGACGCGGCCGTCGCGGTGCCGCCCGGCGGCTCGTTGGCGGTGGATTTCGAACTTCCCCGATTCGGCGTGTCACTGATCGCCGTCTCGCCCTGGTCTGGACCGGTCGACGCCGGGCCTGGCAAGCCTCCGGCGGGCGGCGGCAGCGGGTGCGGTTGCGCGACGATCGCGCCGATCCCCGGCCTCGGCGGCCTGCTTCTCTGCGGCGCCGGTTTGGCGGCCGTCCGGCGCCGCCGCCGGCGCGTCGCGTCAGCACAGGATGAGAGCAACTAGTTTAACAAGCCGGCCGCGCTCGCGACGAATGAGGGGCATGACCCGTTCCCCCTTGGGCAATCGTCGCTTTTCCCTGCTCTCGCTCGTCACCGTCGCCGCCCTGGCCACGACCTGGGGCGCATGTAGCTCGAGCTCACCTCCGGCCACCACGTCGGGGTCGGGCGGTAGCTCGCAAAGCGGTGGCTCAACCGGTTCGGGCGGCTCGTCGCCCGGCGCTGGAGGCTCCGGTCCGTCCTGCACGAACGTTTCCGCCTGCGGCGGCGACGTGCCCGGGACGTGGACGGTCAGCTCGTCCTGTCTCAACATGAGCGGCATGCTGGACATCTCGGCCGTCGGCATCAACTGCACCACCGCCGGGCTCACCGGTTCGCTGCAGGTGACCGGGTCGCTGGTGTTGAAGTCGGACGGCTCGTACACCGACAACACGCACACGACCGGGACCGAGCATTTGAGCATGGGCGCGCCCTGCCTCATCCTGTCGGGCACCAAGACCACCTGCGACGGCCTGACCGGGCCGCTGATGGGCCTCGGCTACTCCGCGGTCACCTGCACCAACAACACCTCCACGGGCGGGTGCGACTGCACCGCCACCGTCGACCAGCCGGGCGGCATCGGTTACGTGTCCAGCTTGGCCTCGACCACCGGCGGCTACACGACCTCCGGCAACACCTTCACCGTCGACTCGCAGGCGAATTACTCATACTGCGTCGCGCAGAGCAAGCTGACGTTGACGCCGACCACCCCGAACACGACCGGCACGATCGTGTTGCAGGGCTCCGGGTCCAGCGGTTCGGGCGGCACCGCCGGCGCGGGCGGCACGCCGGGCGCCGGCGGCACGCCGGGATCGGGCGGCAAGGGAGGAGCGGGCGGCCACGGCTCGGGCGGCAACGGCGGCCACGCCTCGGGCGGCAACGGCGGCGCGACGGCCAGCGGCGGCTCGATGGGATCGGGCGGCAGCTCCGGGATGCGCACCGACGGTCCCTGCGACATCTACGCGGCGGGGCAAACGCCTTGCGGCGCGGCCTACAGCACGATCCGGGCGCTCTCGAAGTCGTACACGGGCCCGCTCTACCAGGTCCGCAACGGCAGCTCGAACATGAACACCGGCTCGGGCGGCATGACCAAGGACATCCCCCAGACGTCGGACGGGTTCGCCGACACCTCGGTCCAGGACGCGTTCTGCAGCGGCACCACCTGCACCTTCTCGGTGCTCTACGACCAGTCGGGCAACAAGAACGACCTCAAGTCGGCGCCGGCGGGCCTCTCGAACGGCGGCTCGTACGCGGCCATGCCGGACTTCGAGTCCAATGCGACCAAGGGGATGCTGACCGTCGGCGGCCACAAGGTCTATTCGCTCTACATGAACACCCGCGAGGGGTACCGGACGCCCTTGAACGTCAAGGCCACCGGCGTCGCGCTGAACAACAATCCGCAGGGCATCTACGAGCTGGCGGACGGGACGCACTCGGGCAGCGCCTGCTGCTGGGATTTCGGCAGCGTCTCACCGGATCCGACCAAGTACGTCACCATGAACACCCTGTTCTTCGGAACGGCCACCTTCTGGGACCGCGGCGCCGGCAGCGGCCCCTGGTTCATGGGCGACTTCGAGGGGGGCGTCTGGGCAGGCGGCTCCTCGTCCGGGACCGGCAACACCAACAGCATGAACCCGTCGCTGAAGGTGCCGTTCGCCCTCGGTATCCTCCACACGCCGGTCGGCAAGTACGCGCTTCGGATGGCCGACATCAAGACCGCCACCGACCTCACGACCGCCTATGACGGAGCCATCCCGCAGGGCAAGACCTGGGGCAACGCCGGCGGCATCGTGCTGGGCGTGGGCGGCGACAACAGCAACAACTCGGCCGGGACGTTCTACGAGGGCGCGCTCACCAACGGCGTCCCGTCGAACGCCACCGACCTGGCCATCATGCAGAACATCCAGGCCGCGGGTTACGGGAAGTAACGGGGTTGCCGGGCGACCCGGCCGCGCCGGCGGCCGGGTCGAGACGCGGCAGCTCGATCCAGAAGCGGCTGCCTCCACCGGAGACCGGGTCCACGCCGGCCCGGCCGCCGTGCCCTTCCGCCAAGCGACGCACGGTGGCCAGGCCCAGCCCGACCCCCACGGCGGCGCTGCCGCCCCGGACGAAGGGCTGGAAGATCGACTCGCGCAGGTGTTCGGGGACGCCGGGGCCCGTGTCCTCGACGACCATTCGCACCACCGGCCCGCGCATCGTGGCGCTCACGTCCACGCGCCGGATCGGACCGTCGGTGTGCTTGATGGCGTTGCCGATCAGGTTGCCGACCAAGCTGGTGAGCACGCCCGGGTTGCACCCAACCCGGCAGGGCTCGACGGCCGACACCCGCAGCTCGCAGCCGGCCGCATCCGCTGACGGACGCTGGGCCAGCACCACGTCCCGGATCACCTCGGCGACGTCGGTGGCCTCGCCGGGCACGGGCTGGGCGCCCGCCTTCGCGAACGCCAGCAATCCTTCCACCAGCTCGAACAACCGCCAGACGCCGCGGTCCGCCGTCGCGATCCACTGGCGGGGCGGATCGCCCAGCTCCATCCGCCCCAGCTGCGAGACGCTGAGCGAGATGGGGACCAGCGCGTTCCGGACGTCGTGCGCGATCCGGCCGGCGAACGCCTCCAGCTCGTCGGCCCGCCGCTCGAGCGCCTCTTCATAGGCGCGGGCCAGGCGTTGATGGCGGCGCAGCAGGCGCAGCACCAGCAGCGCGGTCGCCAGGGTCGCCAGCCCGCAGACGCCGTCCAGCCCGAACACCAGCCGGCGTCGCCGGCGGCTGACCCGCTGGATCCGATCCGCCAGGCGGGCGGCGTTGTCGGCGTTGATTTGCAGGTCATCGGTGAACGCGCGGGCGACCGCCTCCACCTGGGCGCGAAAATTCGCGTCGGCCTGGCGCAGGTGGGCCGGTCCCTGGGGCACCGCGGCCACCACGTCCACCAGCGCCCGGTCCAACTCGTCGAGCGTGTGCTTCGCGTCGTCCCAGGCCGCCCCCTCGCCCGGATAGCGCGGCAGTGACAGGTAGGCGTGAACGTCGCCCTCCAGCGTGGCGCGCGCGGCCGCCACCGCCTCGGGGGACATGTGGCCGCCGGCCAGGAACGTGTCCACGTACTCGTCCTCCGCGAGGGCCAGCTGCCGTAGCCCCGCGCGGCCCCCCGCCAGGTACTCGATGCTGGGCGCCGCATTTTGGGCGATGCTCAGCGCCGACTCGTCGATGACCGAGGCCCGCGACTCGGAGTACACGGTCGCGGCCACGAAGGCCGCCACGACCACTGCGAACGCGGCCATGACCTGCGCCAAGACGACCGGCCGTTCAGAAGGATCGGGGATGGGCATGACAACACGACGCGCCGAACAGTCGATTCGTTAGCCCGCCAAGCGCCTAATCGCCAGCAGGACCGCGTGGATTTCGATCCGGCGCGCGCCCGCTCAGCGCGACCAGGGGGCCCCGGCGCGGACCTGGCAGACCTCCAGGTACCGCGCGGCCGGCCAATGCAGCGGCGTGGGATAATCCGGCGGAAGTCCGCCCAGCTCCAGCAGAAGACCGTCGCGCTGGGCCAGCGCCAGGCCGGCGGCGACGTGCTTGAGAACGGTCGGGCCGCCGTGCGTGTTCGACGAGATCCAGAGGTGGCCGCCCTCGTCCGGCAGAACGGCGCAGGCCGCCGCGATGAGGTCGGGATAGTCGCGCTTTTGCGCCCAGAGGGACGCGCGCGCGCCCGACACCGTGGGCGGGTCCAAAATGACGACGTCGTGCGAGATGCCGCGGGCCCGCTCGGCCTCCAGGAACCGGAACACGTCCGACACTTCCCACCGGTGCGCGCCGGCGTCCAGGCCGGAGAGGGCGAAGTTGGCGCGCGCCCAGGCCAGCGGACCGGCCGCCAGATCCACGCTGGTCACCGCGGCGGCCCCGGCGCGCGCGGCGGCCACCGACAGCGCGCCGGTGTACGCGAACGTGTTCAGCACCCGCTTGCCGCGGACGAACCGCGCCAGCCCGGCGCGGTGCTCGCGCATGTCCGTGAACAGGCCGACGTTGATGCCGCCGCGCAGGTGAACCTCGTACGGGACCCCTCGCTCGAGGACGACCAGCTTGTCGGGCGGCGCCTCGCCGACCACGTCGTCCTTGGCCCGCTCGGGCGTGTTGCCGCTCCCTTTGAGGCGCGTCTTCAGCACCACGCCGCGCACGGGCAGCCCGGCCTCGGCCAGCAGCTCCATCGCGCACTGGGCGAGGAGCCGCGCGTGGCCCAGCAGACCACGTGACAGCGCGGTGACGACGGCAAACCGGCCGTACACGTCGGCCGCCAAGCCGGACAGCCCGTCGCCCTCGCCGTTCAGCAGCCGGTAGGCCGATTCGCCGTCCGCCAGGCCCAGCGTCCGCCGCAGCGCCAGCGCCGCGCGCAGCATGCCGCGCATGAAGGCGGCGTCGGGGCTCCGGCTGTCTTCGCCGTGCGACCAGATCCGCACGACCTCGTTCTCGGGGTCCGCCACGCCGGCCGCGTGCGTCTTGCCCTGCGCGTCGAGCAGGCGCACGGGACGCCCGGGCTCGAGGTCGCGCGTGGACTGAAGATCGGACAGCAAGAGCTGCGGCGGCCGGGCCAGCAGGCGCTGCTGGCCGGCGGGCGTCAGGGAAACCCCGAGGAGCGGCATGCGCCCATCATGTCTCGGCCGTCCCGGAAGCGCGACGCGCCTGCCCGCGCGGCGAATTGTTGGACACCTTGTGCTCGAGCGACGCGAACGCAGATTCGCGAACCGGAGGTGGGCCATGCGAACACGGTGTGTCGGACGGACTCTCGGCTTGTTCGGGACGTTTCTGGGGGGACTGGCGTGCGGGGGCGGGCCCGGCGACGGTTCGCCCCAATCGGCGCCGGAGGTGGCGGTCGCCAGCGCGGCGGTGGCGCCGGCGCCGGTTCGCGCCATCGCCCCGCTGTCCGGGTCGCTGGCGGGGGCGCCGCGGCCACGGTTCCGCGTGATCGGCGCGCGGCTGGCCCGGGTGCAGATTTGTGCCGATCGCGCCTGCCGGCGCCCGCTGCAGGAGTTCGTCGCGCCCGGCGGCGCGGGCCGACCGCCGTTTCCGCTGGCGAGGAACGTGGTGTTCTGGCGCGCCCGCGCCGGACTGGCCGATCCGCGCGCGCCCTGGACGCCGGTCTGGGAGCTGTTCGTGCCACCGGGCGGGAGCGCCCCCGACGCCACGCGCGGGCTGCGCCTGGATGTCGACGGCGACGGCTTCGCGGACGCGGCCGTCCGCGACCAGAACGATGACGCGGGCACCGATCGCTTGCACGTGTACCGCGGCGGCGCCGGCGGGCTCGATCCGGCCAGTGACACCGTGCTGGCCCTCGACACCACGCACTTCGGGGTGCCCGCCATCAGCGCCGGCGACGTCAACGGCGACGGGTTCGGCGACCTGGCCGTGAGCGACGGACGCGGGCTGGTCGTTTACGGCGGCTCCCGGACGGGGCTCTCACCGACGCCTCTGTCGGCCACGCCCCCGCCGGCCGGCATCCAACCGTTCGACTTCGGATTCCATCTGGTGGCGGGCGGCGACGTCAACGGCGACGGCTATGGCGACGTGTTCGCGGACGGCGACGAGCAGCACGTCTGGCTCTACCTGGGCTCGCCGAGCGGACTGGCGGCCACTCCGGCCTGGACGCTGGATCGCACCAACACCGGCCGATTCGTGCTGCTGTCGACCGCCGCCGATCTGAACGGCGACGGGTTCGCGGACCTGGTCGTCGAGGACTTCGGACCCGGCGGCGCGGTCCAGGGCTTCCGGGTCTTCCACGGCGGCGCGGCCGGCCTGGAATCGCCGGCGGCGGGCACGCTGGTGACGCGGCCCCAGCTTCCGTGGGCGACGGCCGGCGACGTGAACGGCGACGGCGTCCCCGACCTGGTGACCTCGGAGGTCACGGAGCTCGCCTTCTTCCCGGGCGGCCCGGCGTTCCCACCGGCGGCGCCGGCCGAAGTGGTCGCGACCCCCAACCGCGAGCTGCCGCTGCAGCTGGCCGACTTCGACGGTGACGGGCGCGCCGATCTGGCGGCGACCACGGCCACCCAAACCAGCAACATCTACTTCACCGACGATCGCGTGGACGTCTATCGGGGAACGCCGGCCGGGTTGGCGCCCGCGCCGACGGCGACCATCCGCGAGACCGACGTGCTGCCCGACGACACGCTCAACTTCATCCAGCTCACCGCGGCCGACTTCAACCGGGACGGGCGCGACGATCTGATGGTCGGCGCCGAGGCCCCGTACCCGACCCCATTCTTCGCCACGACCACGCCGGCGGTGTTCGTGTTCGCCGGTTCGTCGCGCGGCCTCCGGACCGTGCCCGCCCTGGAGATCGCCGGCATGCCTGGGTACGCGAGCTGGGTGTCCGCCGCGGCGCCGCAGTTGCCGTGAGCCAAGCCGGGCGGCCGGCCGGCATCCCGCCCGGAGAAGCGCCGGCCGACCAGGTCGGCCGCGGTCGGCCCGGCGAGCGCGCCGCCCCGCGCCGGGGGCTTCCGGCGCGCTCACCAGCTCGAGCGCGAGCGAGGCGGCCGGGCCGCGGCGTGCATGCGCTCCCGGCGCTGCGCGAACGCGCCTTGGCCCGCTCGAACGCGGCAGGCTCCGAAACGCCGGACGACGATCGCCGGGTCTCGCGCCTTCGTCGTCCCGGATGCCGGCGACGCAGGGCACACGTGGCGCGACGTGCTGGAGTCCGCGTCCGTGATCGGCGCGGCGTTTCGACCTCGGCCTTACGCGATCTCCGCCGGCGGCGGAACTACCGGACCACGAACGGGATCTCGAGCTCGGTGACCGCCGCGCCCTGGGGCGGAGTGTTCAGGTCCGCCCGGAACGTGACCCGCTTTTCCTTGCGGGTGGCGTTCTCGAAGTAGAGGAAGCCCGAGATCTCGCCGCCGTCCGCCAGCACGCCCTCCGGCAGGGCCATGCGCCGCATCGGGTGCGTCGGCAGGTCCTCGTCCCAGCGGGAAACCTGCCGCGCATAGAACCCGTCGTCCCGAGCCAGCGGCGCCTTCCAGGCCTCCAGCGACGGGTAGACGTCGTGCAGCCGCGGCGCCACGAAGAAGTGCGAGGCCGAATAGACCGGCGTCACCGGCGGCACGTGCGACCCCTCGGCGATCGGCGCCGGCGGCAGCGGCAGGTACTTGCGCCCGTGTCCGCCCAGGAGCGCGAACTGCTGGTACAGGATCTCGATCGGCGCGCCGCTGTGATTGATGATGCGGACCTTCATCGGCGTCAGCCGCTCGTCCAAATCCGCGGGGGACGCGCTCCAATCGTTGGCCTCGGCGGCGATGCGGATGCCGCTGTCCTCGGCCACCGCCGCGTCTGGAGCGTTGGCGATGACGCGCGCCGTGGTGGCTGGCTGCAGCCGTCCTGCCGCGCACCCGGCCAGTCCCAGCGTCAAGAAAATCGCCATCCACGGCGCCGTCGTCAGCGATCTTGTCGTCCAAACCTGGAAAGAACGCATGACGCCCGAGACCAGCAAGCGCTGCACCAGGTCGCGCGGATCAGAGCCCGGCGAACCCGAGCACACGCCCGATGAGCGCGCTGGCGGCCATGGC
>JAICYS010000262.1 GCA_025934105.1 Myxococcota bacterium
AACGCCCTCCTAGGCCGGCTGCGGGCGGCACGTCGTCGGGCATGGTTCGCTGCCGCTCACCGTTGCCTTACGGCAACGCCCTCCTAGGCCGGCTGCGGGCGGCACGTCGTCGGGCATGGTTCGCTGCCGCTCACCGTTGCCTGACGGCAACGCCCTCCTAGGCGGCGGCGCGGCGGCCGGTCGTCTTCTGCTTCTTCGCCCGGCGCGCCTGGCGGAACTTGGCGATCTTCGTCTTCGGCAGGTCCTTGTGCTTGGAGCAGACCATGCCGAACACGGGCGCCGCCGGGTTCTTGCAGCCGGGGACCGGGCACAGCTGCTTGGCGCGCGGCTGGCCGCCACCGATCGACAGCAACTTCGCCGACGCGACCAGCTTCGGGGGGCGTCCCGCGCGGGCGCTGCCCAGGGCCGATTCGACGGCGGCGCGGGCCCGATCGAGCGCGTTCTGCTCCAGCAACGAGCTCAGTTGGTTGGTGAAGTCCTCGATCAGCGTGCGGATGGTCATGAGTCGCGCATCCTAGGCCGAGCCAGCGTCCCTGAACAAGCCGAAGTTGCGAATTTTACGCGAGTTCCAGGTTGCTCTGGAGCGCTGCGGCAAATGCGGTCTGGCCCCGGGATTGATTGGTGGTTGAAAATGAATATCAAAAACGCTATCGATTTGGAGTCGGACGCCCGCATGCCTCCCCATCCCCACACCCGTCGCTCGGCGCTGCTGCTCTCGGCGCTGCTGGCCCTGCTCGGCGTGGGGGCCGGCTGCAGCGCGCCCGCCGCGGTCGCCAGCCGCCCCGAACAGGGCTCGTGGAGCGCGCCGGTCGGCTCCGCCGACCGCGCGCACATCGAGGCCGTCTATCACAGCCGCTGCGGCGCCTGCCACCGGCCGGTCAGGCCCGGCAGCGAGCCGCCCGATCGGCTGCAAGCCGAGCTGCTGCGCCACCGCAAGCGCGCCCGCCTGACCGACCAGGAGTGGGCCGGCCTGGGCGCCTTCCTGGCCGCGCGATAGACGGCTCCCAGCCGCCGGGGAACCGGACCGGCCCGGCTGCATCTGAGTTCTGATGTCCGTTCCGCCCCCTTTGTCTGCGCCGCCGCGGGTCGGCCTGGCGCAGCGGCTGCGCGCCAGCGGCGTGCAGTCGGCGCGGGCCTTCGGTCTGGTGTGGCGCTCGTCGCCGGCGGGGGTCATCGCGCTGGCGTTGCTGACCGTGGGCGCGGCGGCGCTGCCGCCGTTCATCGCCTGGGTCGGCAAACTGATCATCGACGGGATCATGGCCGCCCGCGCCGCCCCCTCGGGGTCGGAACGGGTGGCCGCCCTGGCCGGCGCGCTTCGCTGGGTCGGCATCGAACTGGGCGCGGTGCTGCTGCAGTCGGGCGCCGAGCGGGTGCTGGCCCTGGTGCGGCAGCTGGTCGGGCTGCGGCTGGGGATCGACCTCAACCTGCGCATCCTCGAGAAGGCGCAGCGTCTCGAGCTGAGCCACTTCGAGGATCCCACCTTCTACGACAAGCTGACGCGCGCGCGCCGTGAGGCGTCGACGCGTCCGCTGTCGCTGATTCAGAGCAACTTTCAGGTGGTCCGCAGCGCGCTGACCCTGACGGGTTATGCGGCGCTGCTGATCCGGTTCTCGCCCTGGATGGCCGTGGCCGTGCTGGCCGCGACCGTTCCGGCGTTCGTGGCCGAGGCGCGGTTTTCGGGCGCCGCGTTTCGCCTGCGCAACTGGCGCTCGCCCGATTCGCGGCGCCTCACCTACCTCGAGTACGTGCTGGCCAACGACGAGCACGCCAAGGAGGTCAAGCTGTTCGGCCTCGGCCCGGTGCTGCTGAATCGCTACGAGCGGCTGGCCGAGACGTTCTACCAGGACGACAAGCGGCTGGCGGTCGGGCGGGCCGGCTGGGGCTACGCGCTGTCGTTGTTGAGCACGGCGGTCTTCTACGGGTCGTACGCGCTGATCGTCGCCGCCACCGTGCAGGGGCGCCTCTCGCTGGGCGACATGACGCTGGCGCTGGTCGCGTTCCATCAGGGGCAGCAGAGCTTTCAGTCGGTGCTGTCGGCGCTGGGCGGCATGTACGAGGACACGCTCTACATGTCGAACCTGTTCGAGTACTTCAGCATCGACACCGAGTCGCGGCGCGCGCGCGGGCCGGTGTCGGTGGTGCGGGCCGAAGAGGGGATCCGGTTCGCGGACGTCGGCTTTCGGTACCCGGAGAGCGACGGCGCTGGGGGCGGCGGCAAATGGGCGCTTCGCCATGTCGACCTCTTCATCCCGAAGGGGCAGAGCCTGGCGCTGGTCGGCGAGAACGGCGCCGGCAAGACCACCTTCATCAAGTTGCTGTCCAACCTGTATCAGCCGACCGAGGGGCAGATCCTGCTGGACGGGCGCGATCTGTCGACCTGGGAGCCCGGGGCGCTGCGCCGCCGGATCGGCGTCATCTTCCAGGACTTCAACGAATACCAGCTGGCGGTGCGCGAGAACGTCGCGTTCGGCAGCGTCGAGCACGCGGCCGACGAGCTGCGGGTCGGGCGGGCGGTCGATCGCGGCGGCGCCGAGGAGCTGGTGGCCGGGTTGCCGGCCGGGATCGAGACGCAGCTGGGGCGCTGGTTCACCGGCGGCGTCGAGCTGTCGGGCGGCCAGTGGCAGAAGGTGGCGCTGGCGCGCGCCTTCATGCGCGAAGAGGCGGACATCCTGATCCTCGACGAGCCGACGGCGGCGCTGGACGCCGAGGCCGAGCACGCGGTGTTCCAGCGGTTCCGGGCGCTGGCCGCCGGGCGCACCACCATCCTGATCTCGCACCGGTTCCCGACGGTGCGCATGGCCGACCGCATCCTGGTGCTGGAGGGGGGCCGGGTGGTCGAGGACGGCACCCACGCCGAGCTGGTGGCGGCGGGGCGGCGTTACGCCCGGATGTTCAGTCTGCAGGCCGCCGGCTACGCCTGACGGGTTTCCCGGGCCAGCAGGCTGCCGCGATCGACGAGCCGCTGGCAGAGCACCGTCGCGTAGTCGGGCGCCACGGTCTCGGTCACCGACGGACGCGCGCCCACGGCGCTGGCCAGCGCCCGCAGCCGCGGCCAGCGCGACGGATCGAGCAGCTCGATCCCCAGGCCCCGCTCGACGACGCCGAACCGATAAAGCGCCGGCGCCAGCGTGACGTGCACGCGCTCGAAGCCGGCGGCGGGGATGGTGCCCGCTTCGAGCGCCCGCTCGATCCGATCGGCGGTCGAACCGAACGCGGCGGCGGCGCCGTCGCGATCGGCGGGGGTGGCGGCCGCCAGCAGGTTCCACTGTGACCGGGTCAGCTCGACGGCGCCCTCGGCCCAGGCGCGCTGGTGGGCGCGGGCGAACGGGTCGGCCGGCAACATCGACGGCGGATGCGTCTCGTCCAGGAACTCCAGGATGGGGATCGATTCGAACAGCGCCACCCCGTCCGCCAGCAGGACCGGCACCTTGCCGTACGGCGAGAGCTGGAGAAACCAGTCGGGCTTGTTCTTCAGATCGATCTCGCGCCGTTCGAACGGGACGCCCTTTTCGCGCAGCGCGATGGCGGCGCGGTGAACGTAGGGGCAGAGCTTGGTGCTGACGAGATGCAGGTCCATCGGGTGGGCTGTCCCAGTATGGCGCGACAAGGGGCGCCTCGCTTATCGTCGGTGGGGCGCATGCAGCGAACAGGCAGGAACCCTTTGAGGGTTCCTTGGACCTCCCGCGACGACTCCGCTGGGCAAAGCCCAGCTCCGTCAACGCGTAGACTCTGCAGCCGGCTGGCGCTGGCGGCGCTGGCGCTGGCGACTTCCTGCGCGCAGCAACGCCGCCGCGGCGCCGACGTGCTCACCCAGCACGACGACCCGGCCCGCACCGGCGTCACCGACGCCGAGCCGCGCCTGCGGCCCGATCTGCTGCGGCCGGAGACGTTCGGCCGGCTGTTCGACCGCCAGGTGGACGGCGGCATCGTCGCCCAGCCGCTGTTCATCAAGGACGTCGCGACGGCGCGCCACGGACGGCGCGACCTCTTGGTGATCGCGACCGAGACGAACTGGGTGTACGCGTTCGACCTCGACGACGAGCGGCCGGACCCCGCCACGCCCGCGCTGGCGGCGCGGCAGGTGGAACCCTCGGGGCGGGTCCGGCCCGCCGTCTGCGACGAGACGCCGTCGCAGCGGGTCGGGATCACGGCGACGCCGGTGATCGATCCCGCCACGCGCAGCCTCTACCTGGTGGCGCGCAACGCCGACGATCACCAGTACGTCCTGCACGCGCTGGACCTGACCGCCGACTTGGCCGACGCGCGCCCGCCGGTGCGCATCGACGCCACCGGGCCCGAAGGCGTTCGGTTTCACGCCGATTGCCAGCGCAACCGGCCGGCGCTGTTGCTGGCGGGCGGCGTCGTCTACGCGGCGTTCGGCAGCCTGGGGTGCGATCGGGACTGCGGTCCGGGCGATCCCTATCGCGGCTGGATCCTGGGCTATCGGGCCGCCGACCTGGCGCCGGCGGGCGTGTTTTGCACCAGCCCCGAACCGGGCGGTCACGCCGGCGTCTGGCAAGGCGGCAGCGGTTTGACGGCAGCGGGCGAGCGGCTGTTCTTCCAGACCGGCAACGGCCCGGGGCCGCTGGGCGATGCGTTCGTCGCGCTGCGCGCCGCGGGCGCGGCGGGGCTGGAGCTGGCGGCGGCGCACCGGCCCCCGAACGCGGAGGCGCTGGATCGGGCCGACGTCGACCTGGGGTCGGGCGGGCCGGTCTGGTTGCCGCCGGGACTGGTGCTGGGCGGCGGCAAGGAGGGGCGCCTCGAGCTGCTGGACGACGCGACGCTGGCGCCGGTCCAGCCGGCGTTCCAAGCCTTCGCCAACAGCTACCACGCGGATCCGGCGGCGCCGGCCTGCGGCGTGCTCGGCCGATCGGCCTTCCCCTCCAACTGCGACACGGCGGTGCCGGGCTGTTTCATCGACCCGCGCCGCTACCAGGACGGCGAGGACTGCGGCCCCAACGTCAACGGCGCGCCGCTGTTCTGGCGGAACGCCGGCCCCGGGTTCGGCCTGGTGATCGAGATGGCCGGACGCGACTTCTTGAAGTCGTTTCGCTTCGACCAGCGCGCGCGGCGTCTCGATCCGCAGCCGTTCGCGGTGTCGCCGGTCCGCGCGGTCGAGGGGATGTCGGGCGCGTTCGCGGCGCTCTCGGCCGACGGCGGGCGCAACGCCGTCCTCTGGCTGTCCTATCCGCTCGGCGATCCGCAGTGGCAGAACGTGCCCGGCCGGCTGGCTGCGTTCGACCCCCTCACCTTGCGCGAGCTCTGGCACGACGACGGCGGGTATCTGTTCGCGAAGTTCACGCCGCCGACCGTCGCCGACGGGCGCGTCGTCCGGGCCACGCTGTCGGGCCGGGTGGTGGTCTACGGACCGCGTCCCCGGCCGCCGCGGGGCTGGGCCGCGCGCGCCTGGGCGGCGCTGTTCCGGCCGCGGCCGTTCGTTCCGCCGGCGCCGGTCGGCCGCGCGGCCGTCGACGACAAATACCGTCTGTCCGGTGGCGAAGCCGGGTTTCTCGGCGCGCCGGCCTTCGACGCGCGGCCGGTGCAGGATCGCGCCGGCGGCTGGTTCCGCGACTTCCGCGGCGTCATCGTGGGCGCCGTCCCCGCCACCATCTCGGCACCGCGCCTGCCGCCGGGCACGCCGCCGGCGCCCGGACACCGGCCCTGGTCCGGGTTGGGGACGCCCTTCGCCTCCTCGATCTACTGGTCGCCGGCCAGCGGGGCGCACATCGTCACCGCCGGGATCCGGCAGGCGTGGCTGGACGCCGGTGGTCCGGACGGCGCGCTCGGGTACCCGATCTCCGACGAAGCGCCCGACCCCGGCGGCGGCCGCGCCGCCACGTTCGAGCACGGTCGAATATCCTGGACCGTCGAAAGGGGCGCGCTCATCCAGCCGGCGCGATCGGGGCCGGTGGTGAGGTGATACGATGAAGCCGTGACGGCTTCGCCCAGCACCCTCGGCCGGGGTCCTGCGCTCGGGCAGGAGGACGCGACGGCCATGTTGGCCACCGCGCAAGAGCTCTCCCGGGCCCGGGAGCTGCCGGCGGTCATGGCCGTGGTGCGCCGGTCGGCGCGCGCCATGCTGGCCGCCGACGGCGTCACGTTCGTGTTGCGCGACGGCGAGCAGGTCTTCTACGCGGACGAGGACGCCATCGCGCCGCTCTGGAAAGGGCGCCGGTTCCCGCTGGACGCCTGCGTGTCCGGCTGGGCGATCGCGAACCGGCAGACGGTGGTCATCCCCGACGTCTACGTCGATTCGCGCATCCCGCTGACGGCGTACGCGTCGACCTTCGTGAAGAGCCTGCTGATGGTGCCCATCCGGACCGAGGACCCGGTCGGTGCCGTCGGCGCCTACTGGGCGGAGCACCGAACCGCCACGCCGCGCGACGTGGCGGTGCTGGAGTCCCTGGCCGGGTTCGCGGCGGTGGCGGTGGCGAACGCCGAGCTCAATCAGCGCGCGCAAGACGCGGTCACGGCGCGGGATCAGTGGCTGGGGATGACGTCGCACGAGCTGCGGACGCCGCTGACGCCGGCGCGGCTGCACGTCGAGGCGGCGCTGCGCGCGCTGCAAGCCGGGCGGCCCCCGGGCGAGCTGGTGTCCAAGGCCGAGCGCGCTCTCTCCAGCCTGGATCGTCTGGGGCGGGTGGTCGAGCGGCTGCTCGATTACTCGCGCTTCTCGCAACACGGCGTGGTGTTGGAGCCGGAGCCGCTGGACCTGTCGGCGCTGGCGCGCGAGACGGCGGACGCGTTCGCCGAGGCGGCCCGCCGGATCGGCGCGGCGATCGAGGTGGTGGCCGCCGGGCCGGTGCACGGCACCTGGGACCGGCTGCGCCTGGCCGATGTCTGCGCGAACCTGCTCTCGAACGCGGTCACTCACGGCGGCCGCGGGCCCATCCGCGTCGAGGCGGCCGCGGCCGGCGGCCTGGCCCGGCTGGTGGTGCGCGATCGGGGAGCCGGGATCCCGCGCCGGGATCACGAGCGCGTGTTCCAGCCGTTCACGCGGCTCGACCCGAACGCGCCGGGCGTGGGACTGGGCCTCTGGTTGTCGCGCCAGATCGTCCAGGCTCACCGGGGGCGCATCACGCTGGAGAGCGAGCCCGACGCCGGGACCACCGTGACGGTCGAGCTGCCGACGACGACGCTGATCGCCGGCCGCTGATCCGGCGCGCGGTGGCGGCCGCCGGTCAGCCGGTGGGTGGGCCGGCCACCAGGCGCAGCGCGAAGGGCGGGCCGGCGGGCGGCACGGGCCAGGCCAGCGCTTCGCCGGCCGCTAGCGCGACGTCGTGCCGGCGCGGCGCGGCCTGGGCCAGCGCCTCG
>JAICYS010000382.1 GCA_025934105.1 Myxococcota bacterium
ACCCGCGCCGCCTGCCCCGGCGACCGTCCCGCCCGCGCCCGAACCGCCGGCGCCGACGCTTCCGCCCGCCGCCGCGCCGCCGCCCGAGCCGGGGACACCCGTCCCGCCGGTCTGGCCGCCCGTGCCGACCCCGCCGCCGGAGCTTCCGCCGTGGCCGCCGGTCGAGCCCGGTGCTCCCGAGCTGCACGCGAAGAGCGAGAAAACACAGGCCGGCACGAGACTCCACCGCCATCGGGTCATGTGAGCCGACTGTTACACCTTTCGCCGGCGACTTCCGCAATCAATTCAGGCACGCCGGAAATGTACACGGCTGATCCCCTCGCTCATCCGCCCGAGGGGCAGCCGATCTTCGTCTGCGACAGGACGACGTCGTCGATCCACGGCGTCCGGTCGCTGTCCGGCTGGTAGGACTGTCAGCCGTGGTCGAGTTCATCGAACGTCGGCGCCGCTGCTACGACGTCGAGCGTGCCGGCGGCCCTCCGCGCGCGCGCTCGGCGCGGCGCGCCCTCGACGCGCTCCTGGTCCCGCGTGCGCCTCCGCCGCTCACGGAGGATCGGTGTCGGAGCCGTTGGTCGCGATCACCTTCTCCCAAAGCCGATTGCCGCTGGGCCCGTAGGATACCGGCAGCAGGCTGGCCGTGTGGTAGACGCGGCCCCCCTTTCAGTGCACCGGTGGCCGTGAAGGTTCCGGTGCCCGGGTCGTAGAGTTCCGCGTGAGGTTCCGGCACGACATCAGTCTGGTTGAGGCCCACACTCCATCCGCCGACCAGAAGCACCTTGCCGTTGCTGAGAACGGTCGCGCTGTGCGAATCGCGCCCCGTGATCATCGATGGCCCGCTGGTTCTTGCGGAGCGTGATCACGGCGCCGGTGGCTCGAAACGTCCCGGTCGCTGGATCGAATAGCTCCGCCTGACTGGCGAGCGCCGTATCGTTGTAGCCCCCGGCGATCAGCACCTGACCGTTCGGCAGCAGAGTGGCTGTGTGGTTGTATTTGGGCGCAGCGAGAGAGCCGGTCGGACTGAACTCAAGAGCATGGGGACGACAGCCCCAGCGAGGGGCAGCAGGAGCCACGCCAGGGCGAGCCCCTTGATCGCGGGTGAACAATCGAACGTCATCCGCGCCATTGCACGCCGTGTTTGATGAGCGCCCTTTTGCCCGGGCCCGCGGGGGTCGACTCGCGATGCTCGCCGACCCACACGATCGAGACGCGGTCGCGATCGGGCTGGAGAAACACCGTCCGGTTTCGGGCTTCGACCGCCACCGCCTTCGCGCCGGGCATCTGCAGGGCCAGCAGCGGCGGCTCGCGAGACAGCGCAAAGTCCAAGGAGAGAAGCTTGGGATGCGCGTTGACGAGGCTCACCGGCGCCCCGGTGGCGACCACCGGGACGCGCATGCCGAGCGCGGACTGTTGCGCGACGCGCCGGTCGGGGCGCTTTTGAAAGGCCATCGCGTGCGCGATCGGGTCCGGGTTCAGGGCGCCCACTTTGACCTCGAAGAAGCTCTGTGGCGGGCAGGTGGTGGCGTCATAGGGAGACGTGAGGCCCAACATCGCGGCGCGCGGGAAGTTCGCGGGCGAGAGCCACCGACCGCCCCGACGAAGGCCGCCTTCGGCCACCGGTCGAAGGCCTCGATCGCCAGCCCGTCCGGCGAGAGAGGCTGCAACGGTTGTTCGACGTTCGGCAGCGCGCACGCCTCGAGCGCCTCGTCGGTCGCCTCGATGAGGTACCCCTTGCCGGCCCGGTTGCGCGGATACGCAAAGCGGCCGAACCGCGGGCTGTAAGGCGCGGCCCGGAGTCCCCGGTCCGGCTGGCGCCTGCCTCGTCTATTGGGGCAGCCCCATTTTCATTAGCAGCTTCTTGACGTCTGCCACCGTCTTGAACGTCGCCTTGCCGGTCGTGATCCACTTGCCGTGCTTGTTGACCTCGGCGATGTCTGAAGTTACGAATTTTCGATTCAGATCTGTCAGGCGAGTTACGGTGGTCTTCGAGCCGCTGGCGTCGATGCGATAGAACTCGGCCGCATACACGGTGCCGTTTTGTGCCTGTCCCCCGTGCTCCCATGTGCAGAGTACGGCGAGGTCGCGACCGGCTCCCTTGACGGTACGAGCGAAAAAGACGGCCATGAGCTGCGGAGGGCCGCCTTCGTCATCGCAACTCGGGAACGAGACGTGCTCATAATGATCGCGAGTTCGCTCGATCAGGAGATGCCCGATCACGTTGTAGTCCGGCGCGTTCACGAATCCAATTAGGGTGGGCTTTCCGCCGGCGATCTCGTTCGAGTGGACCACTTTCTGGGCGAGCTCACCTGCATTTTGCGCCGCCCGGGACATCAACGTGTCGTCGCTTTCCGTCGGCTTCCGGACGAGGGTATCCGCGCGCGCGGCGCCAGGGTAAAGGGCGAGCAGAAGCAGACACGTCCAGCGCAGGTGGCGAGCGATAACGACCTCCGAGTCGATCGCGATTAGAGCACCATTTCTCCCTTGTCGGTATCGGTCGGCGCGTACAAGAATCATTTCATGGTTGTCCGGCGCAGTGTGTATGGTCAGGGTCATGGTCATCCGGGGACCGAGCACCTGGCCGGTCGACGATCGCAGCTCTTCTCGCCGCACCTGCACGGGAGACTTCGGGAGGACATCGAGCGCCTTCCCCTGTCCGGTGGGTTGACGACCACGCTCTTGCAACACTGTCTACCGGCTGCCGTCGGGGTGGATAGATGGGCCGGACCGCTGAACGGAGTGTGCCGCAGATACCGGATGGACAAGAGCCTGCGCCGGATGGCTGCGTTCCTGGGTCAAATCGCATTCGAATCGAGCAATCTGGCGCTGCTCGAGGAGAGGTTGAGCTACAAGACCACCGAACAACTCAGAAAAATCTACAGTCTCTTCAAGACCGACGACGAGGCCAGTCCCTATCTGCGCAATCCCGAGGGTCTGGCGAACAAGGTGTACGCGAATCGAGGAGGGAACGGCGACGCGGCCAGCGGCGACGGGTGGCGGTACCGCGGGCGTGGTCTCATACAGCTAACCTTCAAAGATAACTACGCAGCATTCGCCAAGGATACGCAGGTAGATGCCGTCAAGAAGCCGGAGCTGTTGGCGACCCCCGAGTACGCCGCGCTGTCGGCGGGCTGGTTCTGGCACAAGCACCACCTCAACGAGCTAGCGGACGGTGAGATGTTCCAGGCGCTGACGAAACGCATAAACAAGAAGCTGAGTGGCTTCCCCGGCCGCGAAGCCAAGCGCCAGGGCGCCTTGAATGCACTCTGCCTGGCCGCCGTCCTCAACCTCGCATCGTTGGGTTCACCCAGCGGAACGCGAGCCCTTTGACGTAGACACGGGATCCCATGGGCCCCGTAGCCCCGTCCCTCCGGTCACCTATTTCTGACCCGCTCCGCCGCCATCACCTCACGCTCCTTCGTGAGGCGAGATACGAGGACAAATACTTCGTCCATTCTTAGCGTCGATTTCGCGTCCCCCGGGCGTGAGGTACCCGGCGACGGTGTGAACGCCAGTTCGACCGGCCCAAGAGCGTGAGAGTCGTGGGACAAGGACTGCGGTGGGCACGGTTTCGCCACAGGCGGGCACACGACCCCCTTTCCCCCACGACCGCCGGCCGAGTTCACGAATGCGGCAATCAGTTGAGGAGGTGCGGGCGTGGAGCGAGGCGCAACGTGCGCCCGCGCCCGTGGCGGATGAAGCGTC
>JAICYS010000367.1 GCA_025934105.1 Myxococcota bacterium
CCGAGCAACTTGTCGAATCCCCGGCCTCCGCAGCCGGCGCCAGCGACCGCCGCCATTCCCAAGCACGCCCAAGCCAACCGCATCCCGCACCTCCAACGACAAAGCAGCCCAGCTGCTGCCTCCATGAAACTAAGCCGCGCCGGCCGGGCGGCCAGACCGGGCCGGTCGCTCAGGAGCGATCTGCGATGAAAACCATGATCAGGCTCCACGCCGCCAGCGCCGGGATGAACATCAGGAACTGCAACGCGACCGGCAGCGCGTAGATCACCGACACCATCGGAATCCAGAATAGCCAGTCGGGAACCAGAAGCGGGACCACCCGCTGCCGGTAAAAGCCCCGCCTCAAGACCGGCCGCGTGGCCGCCCACGAGAAGCGGCGCTGCCGCCACAGGAAGAGCAGCACGATCACCGACAGCCAGGTCGGCGTGAAGACGAACTGGTCGAAGGCGACCTTCTCGGCCACCACCCGCACGCTGGCCCCGCCCCCGAACAGCCAGGCCTCACCGCTATAAAGGAGGTCGACGACCACGCCGTTCACGGCGAAGAACGCGGTGTTGAACGCGATCTCCCCGGCCCGTCCGGCCAAGGTTCGAGGCCCCAGCGCGACCAGCTTGGCCAGCTCGGGCAGGAGCCCGCCGGCGATCGCCACCGTCGCCGCCGAGAACGGAAGCCCTCCGGCAATCTTCCAGGCGGCCGCCGCGGCGCAGGCGCTCCGAAAGGCCGGGCTGACCCGGAAGGCGACGGCCAACAGCACGGCGCCCATCTGAATCAGCAAGAAGGGCCGCCAGAACTGCCGAAGCGCCGCCCACGCCGCCGAGAGCGGCGACGCGGGGCGCGGCGAATCCAGGGACGTCGTCATCGGGGGCGCGCAATCTACACCTCCGCCGGCGCGCCCGATCACTTCCCAGGACCCCTGGAAGGCTTCCTGGGACCTCCCGCGGCGACTTCGCGGGGCTCTAAGCCCGGCTCCGTCGACGCGGCGGCGCGTTCAGTGCTGATTCCCGAACGGCGCAAACGGATCGTTCGGAACCTGGGCCGACGGCGGCAAGATGTCCACCTGGGTCACGTCGATGCTGCTCAGCTCGTCCGTCGCGCAGACCTGCGCGGCGTGCGTCAGATCGTGCGCGCGCTCGGTCAGCAGGCGCAGGCGGCGCATCGCGTACTCCTGCTCGCCCGTGTCGCCGTGGGCCAGGGCCCCGTCGAGCCGGGACATCTCGTCGCCGGCGATCTGAAGACCGACCCGCGCCTCGGCCAGCTTGGCGTCGACGCAGCTTCGGTCGACGGCATCGTGAGGCGTCTTGGCGCGAATCCGCTCGATGTGTTGAATCCCCGCCACCAACCTCCCCAACTCTTGCCGCGCCTCGGGCCGCGGATCGTGCAGCGGCGCGGCGGCGGCCGGCCGACACACCGGCGCGCCATTCGAGACCAGAGAACAGACCGAGAGCATCATTCCAATGATCAGCGACATCGAACACCACCCATCCCCGCTCGCCCAAGGTGATCACGGTTCGGCTACAGTGCAACGCCCAAGCGTGGAAACAGGCGGCACCTTCGACGTTGAAAATGGGACCCGGCAACCGGAACGGCACCCCGCGTGTCGAAGAGTGTGCTTGAGACGGCTCTGGCTGAGTCTGCCACTGGCCCTGTCAGCCTGCGTTGCCGGTGGCTATCGCGAGGCACGCCTCACCCAGCCGGCCGAGGTGCTGCGCCGCGGGTTCTCGGTCGAGGTGGCGCGCGTCTACCTCAACGAAGAGACGGTCGTCGACGGGATCGGCGACGGCACCGCGCTGGTGGTCCAGCTGGAGATCACCAACCACGGCCCGGTGCCCTACCAGCTCACACCCGGCCAGATCTGGTGTCTGCTGGAGATCGACGCCCGCCATCCGGACCAGACGCGCCTGTTCCCGCCGTCGGTCAGCGGCGCCGGCGCCTTCACGGGCGTCGTTCCCGAGGAGCTGGAGCTCCCGGCCGTCGAGGTCCCGCCCGGCCAGACCCGAACCGCCTGGGTTTTGTTCCGCGGCTATCAATTCCGCGACAGCGACATCCCGCGCAAAATCACGCTGACGCTGCCCGATCCCGAAGGCAAGACTGTCCAGCTGGTGCTGGCCGACCCGGCCGAAGGGTACCTGCGCTGGACCGTGCCGGCCACGCGCAGCACGTTCACCTTCGGCGTTCAGGATCGCGCGCTCTACGGTGGGTACGCGCAGATCAACATGGTCTCGACGCGGCTGTCGCGCATGGCCCGCGCCGGCCGGTTCCTCTGGGACCTCGGACTGGTCTCGACGACCGTCGTGCAGGTGAAGGGGTCGCTGCGCTCGTCCAGCTCTTCGTTCGGCGCGACCGGGTTCGACGCCCACCTGTCGATGCCGCTTCACGGGTGGGGGGACGCCGCCGATCCGGTTCGGCTGGGGCCGTACGTGGGCGGCGAGCTGCAGCTCTTGATCGCGACCGAGCCGACCCAAACCGAAGACCCGGGCAAGCTGCCGCCCATCTACGGGGAGTTCGGCCCCGAGGTCGGGCTGGAGATGGACGTGGGCGCGTTGCGGCTGGCCCGGACGGCGTTCCCGCTGGTGGCCGACACGTACCGGCCGCTGCCCCGGTGGCTGTTTCGCGTCGGCTACACGCACACCTGGATCGGGCACGGTTCGGCCGACGGATACCTGAGCAGCTTCCGGACCGTCTGGTAGCGGTCAGCGGTCCTTTTTCTCGACGTGGCCACCGAAGGCGTAGCGCATCGCCGACAGCACGCGGTCCTGAAACCCCGCCTCGCCGCGCGAGCTGAAACGCTGGAACAGAGCGGCCGCCAGCACGTGAGCCGGCACGCCTTCGTCGACGGCGGCGTCCAGCGTCCAGCGCCCCTCGCCGGAATCGGAGACGCGTCCGGAGAATTTCTCCAGCTGGGGATCGGCCGCCAGCGCGCCGGCCGTCAGGTCGAGCAACCAGGACGCGATCACGCTGCCGCGCCGCCAGACCTCGGCGATGTCGGCCAGCGGCAGGTCGAACTGGTAATACTCGGGCGTGCGCAGCGGCGTCGTCTCCGCGTCGGCACCGGCCGCCTGGCGGCCGGCGTCGGCGTGCCGCAGGATATTGAACCCCTCGGCGTAGGCGGCCATCAACCCGTATTCGATTCCGTTGTGGACCATCTTGACGAAGTGGCCGGCGCCGCTGGGGCCGCAATGCAGGTACCCGAGCTCGGCGGTGCTGCCGCGCCCGTCGCGCCCCGGCGAGGGCGGGATGGCGCCGCGCCCCGGCGCCAGCGTGGCGAACAGCGGATCGAGCCGGCGCACCACCTCGGGCTCGCCGCCGATCATGAGGCAGTAGCCGCGCTCGAGCCCCCAGACACCGCCGCTGGTGCCGCAGTCGACGTAGTGCAGGCGCGGGCCGAGCCGCCGGGCCCGGTCGATGTCGTCGCGATAGAACGAATTTCCGCCGTCGACGACGACGTCGCCCTCGGACAGGCGCGGCGCCAGCTCGGCCAGGGTCGCGTCGACCACGCCGGCCGGGACCATCAGCCAGACCACGCGCGGGGGCGCCAGCCGCGCCAGGAATTCGTCCAGCGAAGGGCCGGGGACGGCGCCCTCCCGGGCCAGCGCGTCCACCGCGGCGCGGGACACGTCATGCACCACGCAGGCGTGGCCCCCGCGCATCCAGCGGCGCACCATGTTGGCGCCCATCCGTCCGAGACCGATCATTCCCACCTGCATGCCCGTTCTCCTTTTCCGGGAACATACAATGGGCATGGGATCGTGGGATAAGGAGGGGCGTTGTCGCGTCCGTTCTCACCCCCACCAGCCGAGGACCAGCTCCGCGCCGGCGCCCGCTTGCGGGCCTTCGGCGGACTGGCGCTCTGCGGCGCCTAGTCCCATGGACCAAAAGTACTAGGCAAAAGTTGCTGCCGGTGATCTACTGGCGACATGCCGCGAACAGGAAGGCCGAAGGTCCCGTTGATCATCTCGGATGACGAGCGGGAGGAGCTTGTCCGCTTGACGAAGCGGTC
>JAICYS010000410.1 GCA_025934105.1 Myxococcota bacterium
CGTCGGGCATGGTTCGCTCCCGCTCACCGTTGCCTCACGGCAACGCCCTCCTAGCCGACCTTGCCGCGGAGGCTGCTGCCGAGGTCGCCGGCGGCCAGCCGCTCCTGCGACATGCTGTCGCGGTCGCGAACCGTGACGGTGTGGTCCTCCAGGCTCTGGAAGTCGACCGTGATGCAGAACGGGGTTCCGACCTCGTCCTGCCGCCGGTAGAGCTTGCCGATGGCGCCGGTGTCGTCATAAACGGCCCGCAGGCCGGCCTTCTGCAGGTTGCCCTTGATCGACCGGGCCATTTCGACCAGCCGGGGCTCGTTCTTTTTCAGCGGGAAGACCGCCACCGTGATGGGCGCCAGCCGCGGGTGCAGGCGCAGCACCGTCCGGGTGTGCTCCTCGGCCAGCCGCTCGGCCGCACCCTTGACCTTCTTCCAGACCTCGATCCGGTTGGCGTCGGCGTCGTCCGCCAGCGCCACCAGCTCGGGCAGCGAAGCGGGCAGCTTGGCGGCAATCTGGTCGGCGGCGGCGACCAGCCGCTCTTTGACGGCCGGCTCCATCTGTTTCGGGTCGCGCTTCTCGACCGACTTCATGAAGCTGTGCACCAGCTCGCGGAGCTTGGTCGTCTCCTCGGCGGGCGGCTCTTTGACCAGCGACTCGTCGTAGGCGTCGCACAAAAAGGCCAGCGTGGCGCGATCGGCGCCCGCCGACGGCTCGATGACGTACGGGACGATGTGCTGCTTCTTCTCCTGGTCGAAGTACTTCAGCTCGCCCACCGCGTCCGGGTTCTCGGGGCTGCGGCTGTGGGCCTTGAGGTCGAAATCGGTCCGGTTGGCGATGCCTTCCAACTCGCTCCACCCCATCGGGAACCGATACTCGAGATCGACGCAGCGCTTGGCGTAGTGGGCCAGCTCGTGCTTTTCCTGCTCGCGCTGGCGCAGGTTCTCGCGCCGCATCCCCAGCTCGACGTACCACTGCGTCCGCGCGTCGATCCAGGCCTGGTGCGCCGTCTCGTCCTCGCCGGGCCGGACGAAGTACTCGATCTCCATCTGCTCGAACTCGCGCGTCCGGAAGGTGAAGTTGCCGGGCGTGATCTCGTTGCGGAACGCCTTGCCAATCTGCGCGATGCCGAACGGCAGCTTGCGGCGCATGGTGTCCAGCACGTTGCCGAAGTTGACGAACATCCCCTGCGCTGTCTCCGGCCGCAGGTAGGCGAGGCCGCTGTCGTCGCCGGTTTCGACCGCCCCGACGGTGGTCTTGAACATCAGGTTGAACGGCCGCGCCTCGGTCAGGTCGGTCGAGCCGCACTTGGGGCACTTCAGCTCCTTGGCGGCGATGGCGGCGTTGATCTCGGCGATGCCTTTGGGGTCCCGCCCCTTTTGGGCCACGAACACGTGATCGGCGCGGGGCCGCGACTTGCAGTTCCGGCAGTCCGTCATCGGGTCCGAGAACGTCGCCTCGTGCCCCGAGTACTTCCAGACCAGCCGGTTCATGAGAATGGCGGCGTCCAGGCCCTCCATGTCGTCGCGGTCGTGCACGACCGACTTCCACCAGGCGCGTTTGACGTTGTTCTTGAGCTCGACGCCTAGCGGCCCGTAGTCCCAGGTGCTGCCGAGGCCACCGTAGACCGCGGACGACGGAAACACGAACCCCCGGCGCTTGGCCAGGCTGACGATCTGCTCGAGCGATGAGGCGGGCATGGGGCGCCAGACTCTAGTCCAGAACCGGCCTCAGATCATCGGCGTATGGTGGATGATCTGGATGAGGAGGCGCTCGGGGCCGTAGACGTAGATCGACCGCGAGCCGTCGCGGTGGGTCTTGGGGCGGGTCTTCAGTTCGACCCCCTGCGCCTGCAGGTGAGCGGCCCACGCGTCCACCTGTTCGGGCTCCGCGACCGCGATGCCGATGTGGTCGAGCGCCCCGTTCGTTTCGGGCGCGCCCCGATGCAGCGCCAGGTTGTCGCGATGGCCGCGCAGGTAGACGTTGTCGGGGTCGGGCCGCCACTCGACCGCGTAGCCCATCACCTCGACCCAGAACCGCTCGGCGGCCGGCAGATCCCGAACGACCAGCGCGACGTGACGGATGCCGAGGGCGGGCGGCGGGCGTTCCATGCTCAAATTCCGTTGCTCAGTTTAGCTATGAATTCGACTGACTTCAGCGGACCGCTGACGTGAAGGTCGAGGATCTCGGCCAGCGCCTCCCGGCAGCCGCGGTTCACGTCCGCGGGCAGCGACACCCCGTCGGCGTCCGCCAGCGGCAGTTCGGCCATGCGGGCCAGCGCGGCGCGGGTCTCGAAGGCGATGGGACGCCCGCGGCGCGCACAGGCCGCGCACACCGCGCCACCCCGGTCGGGGTCCCAGCGAAACGGCGCCGCGGCATCCCGGCTTCCGCACAGGATGCATCGATCGACGACGGGCAGAAAGCCGAGCGCGCGCAGCAGGCCCAGCTCGAAGACGCGCAAGCGCTCGGCGGTGGGCGCGCCGCTGGCCAGCCGTTCCAGCATCTCGGCCAGCCAGTCGTAGACCATCGGCTCGACCTGATGAGGCGCGCACGACTTCGTGACCAGCTCGGCGGCGTACGCCGCGTGCGCCATCCGCGCGACGTCCGCCCCCAGCGCGACGTGTCCGGCGCCCTCGGCCGCGAAGCTCTCGAGCGTCATCATCTCGGCGCCCGCGCGCTCGCGCAGCGCCGCCAGGCCCACCGTCCCCAGGCCGAGGCCGCCGGCGAAGCGCCGCTGGCTCTTTCGCGCGCTGCGCGCCAGCGCCGAGACGCGCCCGGTGTCGCGCCCGAACAGCGTGACCACACGGTCGGCCTCGCCGTAGTTCACGGCGCGCAGCACGATGGCGGGGGTGGTCCGCGCGGAGGTCATCGACATGCTCGCGCCCGCATCCTAGTGCACCGCCGTCGAAATAGCGTCACGTTCGGCCGACGATCCGCGCCGGACGCTTCGTTGCTTCTCCTCACAATACCTACGGGTATTCCTCGTCGTCGCGCCTCGCGTCCA
>JAICYS010000374.1 GCA_025934105.1 Myxococcota bacterium
CCGCGCAGTTCACGGCCACGAAGGGCTTTTCCCCGCGCGGGCTGTCGGCGTGGATCGCCAGCGCGACCAGCTCTTTGCCCGTCCCTGTCTCACCGGAGATCAGCACCGACGAATTCGCGCCCGCCATCCGTTCGATGAGCGCCCGCAGCTTCTGCATCGACGGGCTCTTGCCCAGCAGCCGCCGGGCCGAGGCGTTCTCGTGCAGCGCCGTCCGGAGCTGGGCGTTTTCGCGCGAGAGCATCCGCTCGCGGCAGGCGCGCTCGACCAGCGCCAGCAGCGTCTCCATCGCGAAGGGCTTGGTCAGGTAATGAAAGGCGCCGCGCTGCATGGCCTCGACGGCGCTGTCGACGTCGCCGAACGCGGTCATGACCAGCACGGGCACGCTGGGGTCCTGGTGCTTGACGCCGCGCAGGACGTCCAGGCCGTCCACGCTCTTCATCCGCAGGTCGGTGATGACGACGTCGGCCGGCTCGGCGGTGAAGCGGTCCAGCGCCGCGCCGCCGCTGCCCGCGATCTCGGTCTCGAACCCAGCGGCGTCCAGCTCGTTGGCGACGGTCTGGGCCACGTCGATGACGTCGTCGACGATCAGCGCCCGCAGCTTACGCATGCGCGCTGTCCAGCGCCGGCGAGGCGGTCGGCCAGTTCATGGTGACCTTCGTACCCTTTTCGGGCGCGCTCGCAACATGAATTTCTCCGCCGTGGTTGCGCACCACGCTGGCCACGATCGTCAGGCCCAGGCCGGTCCCCTCGCCGCGCTTCTTGGTCGTGAAGAACGGGTCGAAGATCGAGTCGAGGTGCTCGGGCGCGATGCCGCAGCCCTGGTCCGCGACCTCGATCCGCAGGAAGGGGCCGGCGGCGCGGGCCGTGACGGCGATGTGGCCGCCGTCGGGCGACGCGTCGCAGGCGTTCAGAATCAGGTTCACCAGCACCTGTTCCAGCTGGTCGGGATCGGCGGACAGGGGCGGCAGCGCGGGATCCAGCGGGGCGGCCAGCTCGAGGTGGCGCGCCTCCAGCTTCCATTGCAGCAGCGCGCGCGCCCGCTCGACCACGGCCGGCAGCTCGATGGCCCGCCGCTCGATGGCCTGCCGGCGCGAAAAATCCAGCACCTTGCGGATGGTCGACGAGATGTTGTCGATGTGCTTGATGATGGTCCGCAGGTCGTCGGCCCGCGGGCCGCCCTCCAGCACCCGCAGCACCTGCTGGGCGCGGCCGCGAATCACGGCCAGGGGGCTGCCGATCTCGTGCGCGATGCCGGCCGACAGCACGCCGACGGTGATCAGCTTCTCGGCGCGGACCAGCTGGTGCTCGAGCGCCCGCAGCTCGGACTGGTCCTCGACCAGCGCGAACTTGCGCACCCCCAGCTCGCGGCTCTTGACCGGCACGATGCGAACCTGGAACTGATGCGAGCCGGTGGTGACGAAGCGGAGCTGCTCGTCGCGCACCTCGCCGCCCGAGCCCAGCTCGGAGCGAAGCAGGTCGGCCAGATCACGCAGCGGCGCCGCGCCCGGCTGGGCGAAGGCCTGGCCGAGGGGAAGCCCGGCGCGCACCGGGCCCAGCCGTTCGGTCAAAAAGCCGTTGGCCAGCACCACGCGCCCGTCGTCGGAGATGCCGAGGACGCCCAGCGGCGCGTTCTCGATGATGGCCCGGCTGGTCTGCAGCTCGACGGCTTTGCGCTGCTGGCGTAAGAGCACGAAGCCGATGGCGGCCACCGCGACGGCCGCCGCCAGCGCGGTCAGCACCACCCGCGCCATGATCGACTGCTGGCGCGCGACGATCGGCTGCGTCGACGCCAGCCAGGTCACGACCCAGCTGCCGGTCGGGCGGTCGACGCGCTCGGAGACCTGGACCGCCGGGATGCGCGGGGGGCGCACCACCATGGTCCCGCGCGGGCCCATCTGGCGGGCGGCGGGCGGCCCGATCTGGACGTCGTCGGGCAGCTTGCCGGGGCCGTGGGCGCGGCATCCGGCGGGGGTCTCGCACCCGGCCCAGACCACCCCGGCCGGGTCGGTCACGTAGAGGCGCGCGGCCGGCAGGGGCGTCCAGGCCACCGCGCCCAGGAACACGGCGGCGTCGGCGGCGATGACGATGGCGCGCCCGCCGCTGACCGGCCTTCCGTAGAGCAGGAACGAGCGCGCGCCGACGCGGGTCGGCTTGCCGAGGGCCTGCGCGCGGCGCGACGAGACCTCGACCGCCAGCCGGGCCATACCCGGCTTCAGCGCCTCCACGGTGTCGGCCGTCTCGGTCGGGTTGACGGCCAGCACCTGGAAGGCGCCGCCGGCGCCGACCAGCGCGACGGTCCGATACTGCGCCACCACCACCGCCAGGGCGCGGAAGGCCGCCTCCCACGCCGTGTGCGTCGACGGAGCGCCGTCCGCGCCGCTGCCATCGACCAGGTCGGCCAGCATGCGCGTGTCCTGGTCCAGCGCGTCCAGCCGGGCCGACAGCACTTCGACGGAGGCGTGGGCCTGCTGGCGCGTCGCCTGCGTGAAATCGTCGACCAGCCGCTCTTGCTCGCGCAGGCCGCTCGAGATCGAGAGGCCCAGGATGCCGGCCAGCGCGACCAGGATGACGGCGATGCTGCGGAACGTCCTCACGCCGCTTCATTCTACGGTGCCCAGCTGCCGGCGTGGCGGTGCTCCGCGATGATCGACCCGGCGGATGCGATTAGACTGTCGCGCCATGCGTCCTTTCAGCGTCGGCGTCCTTCTGTTCGGCGGGTCCGTCCTGGCGGCCGCCGGCTGCCTGCCGGAGCAGGCGGCGGTGCAGACCGACGGGGTGGGCTTGATGCAGGAGTGGCCGGCCGCGGCCGACACGTTCATCAACGCCGCGTTCCCCGACAACAACAACGGGAGCAGCCCCTCGCTCTATACCGGCCAGAACGGAATGGGCGGTGCGATGCGGGCGCTGGTGCGGTTCGAGCCGCCGGCGGGCTGGCAGGGGCGGGTGACCGTCTCCCGGGTGGTGTTGACGATGGTGACGCGCGGAACGGGCTCGGGCGAGACCACGCCGCCGACGGCGGCCACCGCCTCGCTGCAGGCGCTGACCGCGGCCTGGCAAGAAGGGACGGGCGTCGGGGACGGCAGCGGGCAGAACACCGTCGGGCAGGCGTGCGGCACGGCGGGCGCGACCTGGAACCAGCCGGCCTGCGCGGGCGGGACTGCCTGGTCGGGCGGCGCGGTGGCGACGGCGGTCAGCGCGACGGCCAGCGTGCCGGCGTCGCTGGAGGCGGCGGTCACCTGGGATTCGGACGCGGCCGGGAACGCCGGGATGGTGGCCGACGTGCAGTCCTGGATCGACGCGCCCTCGGCGAACCAGGGGTGGCGAATCGCCAGCAGCACCGAGGGGACGAACGGGCTCGCCCAGCGCTTTTACGCGCGCGAGGCGGCCGCCAAGGGCCCGGCGCTGGCGGTGACGGCCACCTGCAATCCGGATTTCGCCGAGGCTGACGGCGGATGCGCCGCCGGGGGGAGCGCCGACGGGGGGACCGGAGCGTCCGACGCCGGGAGCCCCGCGCCGGGCGGCGATGGTGGTTGCTCGTGCGGGCTCTCGGCGGCGGGCGGCGGGCCGGCCGGGGGGGCCGCGCTGCTGGTTCTGGTCGCGCTGATGCAGGTCGTCCGCCGCGGGCGACGGTCGTGAACGAACGCCGGGCGGCGGTCGGGCCGCGCCGCCGGTCGCACTGATGCAGGTCGTCCGCCGCGGGCGACGGTCGTGAACGAACGCCGGGCGGCGGTCGGGCCGCGCCGGCGTTGGCCCAGGACCGCCGGGCCTGATCGGCCGGCGGACCCTTTGGCGGCGGTCGCGTCGTCCTGCGACTCGAGGCCGCGTCGAGGGCCAGGTCGGCAGAGGGCGTGCGGGCGGCCGGCGCGTTTTCTCGATCGTGCAGGGCAGGGCCGGAGCGGCCCGCCCGCCGCGCCGGTCACGGCCGGTCGCATCA
>JAICYS010000285.1 GCA_025934105.1 Myxococcota bacterium
CGCCCGTTGGTCTCCTCGACCTTCGGCGACGCGGCGGCGCGTTCTTCCGGCGAAATCTCCGGGTATCGCAGCAGCCCGAACACGCCCGGTTTGACGCGGACGAATGGGTTGCCGGGGGCCTTTTTCACCGCCGCCGTCAGCTGCGTCTGCATGGTGACCTCCGGCGTTCGTCCGACGAAGGTCAACAGCTTCTTGCCGAGGGCGCGCTCGGTCAGCTCTTTGTAGTGCAGCGGCCGCCCTTCCCACCGAAGGACCTCGAAAGCCGCCTCCAAAAAAGTCATGGCGCCCGTCTTTATCACAGATGCAGATTTTTTGACGAGGTCAGGCGCGAAGGTTACCCGTGGAGAATGATCGGACAGCGCAAGGTGGGCGTGCTGATGGGCGGTCTTTCGGCCGAGCGGGACATCTCGCTTCGCTCGGGCGAGGCGGTGGTGGCCGCCCTGGCCGACCGCGGCTATGACGCCTGGCCGTTGTTCGTGGACCGGGACGTCGATCTGGTGCTGCGCCAGGCGCGCATCGACGTCGCCTTCGTGGCCCTGCACGGCCGCTACGGCGAAGACGGCTGCATCCAGGGCGTCCTCGAGCTCCTCGGGATCCCCTACACCGGGTCGGGGGTGCTGGCCTCGGCCCTGGCCATGAACAAGGTGCGGGCCAAGGAGGTCCTCCGGCTCCACAACCTGCCCACCGCCCCCGGATACGTGGTCCAGTCGGACAGCGGCGAGGACGTCCTGGAGCTGCACGGCTCGTTCGGCTTCCCGGTGATCGTCAAGCCGGCCGGCGAGGGGTCGTCGCTGGGCATCCGCATCGCGCGCGACGAGCTGGAGCTGGAAGCGGCCGTCGAGGAGGCGCTGCGCTTCGACGACGACGTTTTGGTCGAGCGCTACGTCGACGGCAAGGAGGTGTCGGTCGCGATCCTGGACGGAAAGCCGCTGGGCGCGGTCGAGATCGTCCCCAAGCGCGGCTTTTTCGATTATCGCAACAAGTACACGAGCGGCCGCACCGAGTACCACCTGCCGGCGCGGCTTTCGCCCGAACGGTACCGCTCGGCGCTGCGGCTGGCCACGCTGGCCCACGAGGCGCTGGGGTGCGATGGCGCGACGCGCGTCGACCTCATCGTGAGCGAGCGCGGCAACGAGGTCGTGCTGGAGGTCAACACCCTGCCCGGGATGACCCCGACCAGCCTCTTGCCCAAGATCGCCCACGGCGCCGGGCTGTCGTTCGAGGACCTCTGCGAAGAGATGCTGAAGGGGGCCCGGCTGCGCGCCCACGGGCACCGGCGGGACCGGCGGGCGGTCCAGGTCACCTTCGACGGGCCCGAACGGCGCGCCGGTTTCCTGTCAGACGCGCATTAGCGCCACCTCATTGGTAAAATTGCGGTGTGGCCCGTAGAGCCCGTCGCCAGCCAACGACCGTCCGCGCGCCCGTGGTCAACGACCCGGCGAACGCGAAGCTGTTCATCAACCGAGAGCTGTCCTGGCTCGGCTTCAACGAGCGCGTGCTGGAGGAGGCGCGCGATCCCGGCGTCCCGCTGGTCGAGCGGCTGAAGTTCCTGGCCATCGTGGCGTCGAACCTGGACGAGTTCTTCATGGTCCGGGTGGCGGGCCTCAAGCAGCAGCTCTCCGGCAACGTCGCCGAGACGCCGCCCGACGGGCTGACCGCCTCCGAACAGCTGGCGGCCATCAGCCAGCGGACGCACGCCATGGTGGCCGAGCAGTACCGCATCTGGCGGGCCGAGGTCAGGCCCGGCCTGGCCGAGGCCGGCATCC
Organism: Myxococcota bacterium; assembly: GCA_025934105.1. Classification (GTDB taxonomy): domain Bacteria; phylum Myxococcota_A; class Polyangia; order Fen-1088; family Fen-1088; genus JADGRB01. The sequence goes on from JAICYS010000285.1 coordinate 1,767, forward strand.
GCGTCTTGCGGCCCGGCGAGCTCTCGCCCGAGCAGAAGGCACACCTGTCGGCCTACTTCACGCGCGAGGTCTGGCCGGTCCTGACGCCCCTGGCGGTCGACCCCGGACACCCGTTCCCGATGCTGCGCAACCGCAGCCTGAACCTGGCCATCCTCATGCACCGCGAGCGCGAGAAGGTCACGCGCCGCGAGACGATGGTGGCGGTGGTCCAGGTCCCCTCGGTCCTGCCGCGCATCACCGAGGTGCCCGGCAGCGTCCGATTCTCGTTCACGCTGCTCGAGGATCTGATCGCCATGCACGCCGGCGACCTGTTCCCGGGCTTCCGGGTGGTCGGCTGCAGCCCGTTCCGCGTCACGCGCAACTTCGACCTCTCGATCGACGAAGACGAGGCCGACGATCTGCTGAAGACCATCCAGAAAGAGCTGCGGCGGCGCGAGCGCGGCAGCGCGGTCCGGCTGGAGATCGCGCAGGACACGCCGCCGGAGGTGGTGGGCTTTCTCGCCTCGGCGCTGCGGCTGGAACCGGACGACGTCTACCTGACCGACGGGCCGGTTCACCTGGCCGACCTGGCGCCCATCTGCGGGCGCGAGGACCTGCGCGAGTACAAGGACGAGCCGTTCTCGCCGCAGATCGTGCCGCCGCTGCAGGAGTACGACGACATCTTCCGGGTCATCGCCCAGCGCGACGTGCTGCTGCATCACCCCTACGAATCGTTCGAGGACGTCGTCGAGTTCATCTCGGAGGCCGCCGACGACCCCAACGTGCTGGCCATCAAGCAGACGCTGTACCGCACCAGCGCCGACTCGCCGATCATCCGGGCCCTCATCCGGGCGGCCGAGAACGGCAAGCAGGTAACCACCGTCGTCGAGCTGAAGGCGCGGTTCGACGAGGCGCCCAACATTCAGTGGGCGCGCACGCTGGAGGACGCCGGCGTGCACGTCGTGTACGGCCTCATCGGCCTCAAGACCCACTGCAAGGTGGCGCTGGTGGTCCGGCGCGAGGGCAATCGCATCAAGCGCTACGTCCACCTGTCGACCGGCAACTACAACCCCTCGACGGCGCGCATCTACGGCGACATCTCGTACTTCACGGCGCGGGACGCGTTCGCCGACGACGCCGGGGCGCTGTTCAACTTGCTGACCGGCTACTCGTCGCCGCCCTCCTGGAAGAAGTTCGCGGTGGCGCCGGTCGGGCTGCACGAGAAGATCATCGCCCTCATCGATCGCGAGGCGGCGCTGGGATCGCGCGGGCGGATCATCGCCAAGATGAACGCGCTGGTCGACGCGCCCGTCATCAAGGCGCTCTACCGGGCGTCGCAGGCCGGGGTGTCGATCGACCTCATCGTGCGCGGGATCTGCTGCTTGCGCCCCGGCGTCCCGGGCATCAGCGACAACATCCGCGTGATCAGCATCGTCGATCGGTTCCTGGAACACGCGCGGATCTTCCACTTCGACAACGGCGGCAAGCGCGAGGTCTACCTGTCGTCGGCCGATTGGATGCCGCGAAACTTCCAGCGGCGGGTCGAGGTGATGTTCCCGATCGAGGACGAGGCGCTGCGGGATCGGGTGGTCGACGAGGTCCTGGGCGTCGCGCTGGCCGACAACGTCAAGGCGCGGCGGCTCTCGCCGGACGGGAGCTACGCGCGCGTGCGGCCCGAGCCGGCCGCCGCGAACGGCACCAACGGCACGCACGCGCCCGGACCGAAGCTGGTGCGCAGCCAGGTCCGGTTCATGGAACTGGCGCGCGAGAAGGCCCAGGCCGCGCCGCCGCTGCCCGGCAGCAACGGCGGCTACCACGTTCGCAGCACCCCGCTGCCGCGCGGGGCGGCGCCGGTGACCACGCCGGCGCCGCCGGTGACCACGCCGGCGCCACCGCCGGCCGGCGGTCCTCCCTCCGGCGCTCCGACGGTCTGATAGGATGCTGTCCGGATCGATGCCTGGCGCCCGTCGCGTTTCGATCGGCCTGCTGGCGCTGGCCGTCGCGGTTGTCTCCTGGACCACGGCCCGCGCGTCGCTGATCCTGGCGCTGGACCTGCCCGCCCTGGTGGGACGCGCCGACCGCATCGGCGTGGTGGACGTGGTGGCCGTCCGAGCCTCCTGGAACACACGCCACGATCGCATCGTCACGACCATCGAGCTGGCCGTGGTCGACGGATGGAAAGGCGATCTGGCGCCGGGCACGCGCCTGACGATCTTGCAGCCGGGCGGTACCGTCGGCGACGTGACGACCACCGTCGACGGCATGCCGCGCTTCGCGCCGGGCGAACGCGCGCTGGTGTTCCTGCACGGTCCCCCCGAGCGGGCCACCGTCGTGGGGTTGACCCAGGGCAAGCGGACCCTGCGGCGCGACGCCCGCACCGGCCGCTGGATGGTCCGCGCCCCCGACCGGGCCGGCGCCGATTTCGTACGCCCCCGGGCCGCCGCCGGGACGGCGCCGATCTTCGATCCGCGCGAGCGGCCGCTGGAAGAGCTGCGCGCGCAGGTCCGGGCGCTGGCCGCGAGCAAATGAAGCGGGGCCCCGCCGGGCTGCTGCTGGCGTGCGCGGCCGCCTGCGTGGGGGCAGCGCGCCCGGCCCGCGCCTACGTGCGCTACTACACCGAAGCCGGGGCGCCCTTCGCCTGGTCGGAGGCCACGCTGCCGGTCACGGCGTACGTGCGTGACTTCGACCAGCAGACCATGACCTCCGACCAGGTCCTCGACGCCGTCACGTCGGCGGCGGCGGCCTGGAGCGCGGCGCAGAACGCCTGCACGTACCTGACCCTCGAGCCCGCGATCTCCGACGACCCGCCGCCTCGGGCCGTCAACGACGCGCACAATTCGCTGATCTTCCGCAACACCAGCTGGTGTCAGCTGGCCCCCGACGGGAGCTGCGAAATCGACTACGATGCCTCCGCGCTGGCGTTCACCTGGGACACGGCCAACAAGATGACCGGACAGATCTACGACGCGGACATCGAGGTCAACCTGGTCGATTTCCAGTGGGCCGACGTGGTGGCGGATCCGTCGCAGCGCGACGACATGGACCTGCAAAACGCGCTGACGCACGAGATGGGCCACTTCGTCGGCCTCGACCACACCTGTTTCAACCCCCTGTCGGCCGGGACCGGCCCCCGGCCGAAGGACAACACCGGCGCGCCCGTCCCGGACTGCGACGTCGCGCCGGCGGCCGTTCAGCAAACGACGATGTACCCGTCGGCCATGCCCGGCGACACGCAGAAGCGCACGCTGTCGCCGGACGATCAGGCCGGTCTGTGCGGGATTTACCCGGCCGGCCAACGTCCGCCCGGCGACGGCCCGCTGCGCGGCGGGTGCACCCAGTGCGCCGCCGGCGGCGGTCAGCCCGCGCCGCTGGAGTTGGCCGTCACCGGCGCTCTGGTGATCTGGGCCGGCAGGCGGCGAAGGCGGACATGACGCGGGGGGCGCTGACTCTGGCCGTCCTGGCGGCGGCGCTGGGGGAGGCGCCGGCGGCGCGCGCCTACGTCCGCGCCACCGCCCAGCAGAGCGGGCTCCCCAGCTTTTGGTCCTCGGGTTGCGAGGTGGTGACGATCTACACGAACGGCTACACGGGGATGACGACCGACGAGATCGCCAAGTCGATCGCCGCGGCGGCGCACGCCTGGAGCCCGCAAGCCGTCACCTGCCCGGATAGCGCGAACCCCGACGCCGGCGAGGGCCATCCCTCGTTCGAGATCATCACCCAGCTCGCATCCGGCGGCCCGGTCCCCCCGGTGGGCCCGGACGGCAAGAACACGCTCATCTTCCAGACCGAGAACTGGGACTACAGCGCCGCGGTGATCGCCCTCACCTCCCGAAACACGGACCCGTCGGGGCGCATCTTCGACGCCGACATCGAGGTGAACGCCGTCGCGCCGGATTTCGTCTGGGCGAACCTGGACCCGAACGCGCCGCCCGGGCGGGGCGGCGTCGACCAGATCGATCTTCAGACCGCGCTGACCCACGAGTTCGGGCATTTTCTGGGGCTCGCCCACACCTGCTTCAACCCCGGATACGACGGTGCAACGCCGACGGTGGACGATCAGGGTCAGCCGAGCCCCGTCTGCCCGCAAGGCACGCCCGAGCAGCAGGCGGCGGTCATGTGGTACTTCGTCGACCGAGGCCCGACGGCGACCGTCAAGCGGGTCCTCACCACCGACGACGTCCGGGGCGTCTGCGCGATCTACCCGCCGAACGCGCCGGTCCGGGCCTGCGCCGCCAATCTGCCCGACGACGGCTGCGGATGCCGGGCAGGCGGCCGGGGCGCGGGGGCGCTGGGCGCGCTGTTCGTGCTGGCGGCGCTGGGGCGCGTCCGGCGGCGGCGCTGAAGCGTCAGGCCGGGTCCAGGTCGAACCGCAGGTCGCGGACGGAGGGCTCGCCCAGCGTGGCGCTGGCGGGCACCTCGACCTGCTGTTCGGTCGCCCGCATCTTCGGCGCCGAGGCGCGGATTCGCCAGGAGCCCGGCGCCAGCCGCAGCAGCCGGAAGGTGCCGCCGGTCTTGGTGTCGGCGACGGCCGTCGCGCCGTCCGGCCCGGTGGCTTCGATCCGGGCGCGCGCGACCAGCGCGCCGGTGGTTCGCCCGCGCACCTCGCCCGTGATCCCGCCCGGCACGGGCACGGTGATGGCGGCGAACTGCCCGGCGGTCGCCGGCACGCGGACGCGCGGGTAGTCCGGGTGTTGCACGTCGATCCGCAGCTCGCCGGCCGGAAGGCGCGCCATCCGGAAGTGGCCGCCGGCGTCGGTCGTGGCCGTCGCCAGCGGCG
>JAICYS010000458.1 GCA_025934105.1 Myxococcota bacterium
GGCAACGGGGCGAGCCGGTGTGTCGTCACAATCGACCCGAGCCGAGCAAGCACGGTGCCAGCCCGGCGTGTACTCTTACGCGCATGGCAAAGGCTCCCCGGGCCGGCGACGCGGTCAAGGTGCTGGCCCGCAACAAGCGCGCGCGTCACGAATATCACGTCGACGAGACCCTGGAAGCGGGGCTGGTGCTGGTCGGGTCCGAAGTGAAGTCGATCCGCGACGGCAAAGTCACATTGGTCGACGCCTTCGCGGAGGTCGACCGCGGGGAAGCCTGGCTGCACCAGATGGAGATCGGCATCTACACGCAGGCGCACATGCGGAACCACGACCCGCGGCGCAAGCGGAAGCTGCTGCTGCATCGCCAGGAGATCGACCGCCTGGCCGGGAAGATTCGCGAGAAGGGGAGCACCATCGTCCCGCTGTCGCTGTACGAGAAGAAGGGGCGCGTCAAAGCCGAGCTGGCGCTGGTTCACGGCAAACAGAGCTGGGACAAGCGCGAAGACAGCAAGAAGAGGGAGAGCCAACGTGAAATCGATCGCGCCATGGCGAGCCGCCGCCGCTAGCCGCCCGCGGCCAAAGGCGGGCCGAGCCGAACTGGGCGCCGCGGGGCCGGAAGCAGGGAGCGGCGGGGCGCCGACTACCCGAGATGTTCACGCGAGCGGCGACTCTGCGGACGGCCCGGCCCGGCCCGTTTCGGCGGCGCGGAGACCTTCGCCACGAGGCGCCAGCCCGGGCCTCGATGCAATTCCCTTTGCGATCCGCTCGACCGCCGGCCCACGATCCGGCCCGCTCGCTGCGCCGGGCCTGCGCTTGCAATTTTCGAGTACCCAAGTGACCCGAGTAAGCCAAGTCGAGTCCGGTCCGGTTCTCGGCCCGGCTTCGAGATCCGGCCGGCTTGTCGGCCGCTGTCCGCTGAACCGAACTGCATTGAGCCTGGCCCTGGCGCTGGGGCTCGCGGCGTGCAGCTCCAGTGCCGCGACGCCCGACGCGAGCGGGCTGTGCGCGAGCGCGGCGGCGTGCAGCTCCAGCGACGCGGCGCCCGACGCCGGCGGGCTGTGCGCGAGCACGGTCGAGCAGCACCCCGACGAAGGGGCGACGCACGTCCCGTGCACGCAGCCGGTCGATTACATGACCAACCCGCCCTCGTCGGGGAACCACTACAGCTGCTGGGCCTCCTACCAGACCTACACCAGCCCGATCCCGTGGGGGAACCTGGTTCATTCGCTGGAGCACGGGGCCATGATCCTGGTCTACAACTGCCCGGACGGCTGCGCCGACGACGTGGCCGCCATGCAGGCGTTCATCGACGGCCTGCCGCTGGACGCGGATTGCGGCCCGTCGCTGGGCAAAAACCGCGTCATTCTGATGCCGGATCCGGATCTGGATGTGCGCTTCGCCGCCACCGCCTGGACCTGGACGTTGAAGGCCGACTGCTTCGACCCGGGGGCCTTCCGCCGGTTCTTCGACCAGCACTACGATCACGGCCGCGAGGTCATCTGCATGGACGGCTGGACCGGCGACGGGCTGTGCATCAGCTGCGGCTGACGCGCCCGTTTCAACCGCCGAACAGCCGCTCGATGAAGGCGTTCAGGTCCGCGGACGGCGCGTCGGCGAAGCTGCGGCCGATCTGCGCCGCCAACCGGGCCAGCGCGGGGCCGCCGTCGGCGATGCGCGCCAGCTCGGCGCGAGCGGCGGCGCGCTCGGCCGCGGTGGCCGACGGCCGCTGGCCCAGCGCCACCAGCGCCTCCAGCGCCACGAACCGCCGGGTGCTGTCGGCATCCGACGCGATCAGCGTGCGCCCCAGGGCCCGCGCGTCCATCTGCCGGGACCAGACCACCGCCAGCGCCGGCAGCGCGGCGCTGTGGACGTCGTAGGCCGGATCGCGGACGGCCTTTTCCAGCAGCGGGCCCA
>JAICYS010000063.1 GCA_025934105.1 Myxococcota bacterium
GGAGCGCGGTGCCCAGCGTCGCGGCCCAGCGGCCGCGCGTCGCGACCGCCGCCGCGGCGGCCAGGGCACAGGCGGTCAGCCCGGCGGCCACCGTCACACCCAGGTTGTTGCGTCCGGACTGCGTGGCCAAAAGCGGCAGCAGCGCCAGGGTGGCGATCAGGATGGCGCGCCGGCGGCGCGACATGGCGGGCCAGACGAACTGTGCGACGCCGACCGCGCCGGCGGCCAGCAGCAGGTGCGCCGCCAGGTAGACCAGCTCGTTGGCGGCGAGCGCGCTCACCCCCAGGCGCCGGGTGGCGGCCAGCGCGAAGAACGCCAGCGGCTGCTCCTCGGCGGCTTGCGGGCGGCCGATCGCCAGCTGCCGGGCGTGACTCAGGTAGCCGAGGTTCATCCACCCGATGTCCCAGCCGTAGCGCGCCAGGTACAGCAGCCGCGCGGCCAGCACCGCCGCCATCGCGGCGAGGGTGGTCACTGCCGGTGGTCCAGCAGCGGACGGGCCCGCACCCAGGTCAGCAGCGCGGGCAGCGCGATGATGGCGGCCGACAGGCAGGAAATCTCGCCCAGAATCGCCATCATCCCGAAGCCCTGCAGCGCGCGATTGCGGGCGGCCAGCAACGAGCCGTACCCCACGATGGTCGTCCACGAGCAGAGCGCGACCGCCGAGCCGGTCGAGACCACCGCGCGCAGGATGTCCCGCTCTTCGCGGTAGCGGGTGATGACGTTCAGCGCGTACTCGGCGCCGATGCCGAAGGTGATGGGCAGCGCGATGAAGTTCAGGAAGGTGACGTGCACTTGCGCCCAGCCCGCCGAGCCGACCATCAGCACCACGCCAAGGAGCAACGTCGCCAGCGCCATGACGGCCGCCAGCGCCGGACGGATCGTGAACGCCACGATGATGAGCACCGCGATCAGCGAGGCGACGGTCGCGATCGGCCCGTCGCGCAGCACCGACCGGATCATGGCCCCGAACACCACGGCGCTGCCCGAGGTCTGGACGGTCTTGCCGTTCGCCAGGTGCAGGACCTGCAGCACCGACGCGATCCGCAGCAGGTCCCGCCCGCTCCAGACCGAGATGCCGTGCTCGGCCGGGTAGACCAGCACCACGCGCCCGATGGTCCCGTCGGCCTCGGTGAAGGGGCGGCGCGCCAGCGGCGGCAGGTCGGAGGGCCTGAGCTGGTGCAAGTCGTCGGGCGGGTTGATCTTGGCCAGGTCGGCCTTTTCCTTCTCGTTCAGGACCGACAGCGCCGGGTCGTGCGTCAGCTTTCGGATCTGCGCGATCAGCTCCAGCTTGTGCGCCTGTTCGGCGGGCGTCCCGGGCAGCAGGTCGTAGATGGTGACCACGTTGCCGATCACGTCGGGCCCGGGCAGGGCGGCGTCCTGCTTGCGGATCGCCTGCTTGATCGGCTCGACCTCGTCGAGCGAATCGGCCAGCACGATGGTGGGGGAGGGCCAGCGCCCGAACAGCCGATCCAGGCTGTGGCTGAACTGCTGCGCCTGGCTGTTGGGGCTGGTGCGGATGCTCAGCTTCAGGAAGTTGTACTCGAACGGGTCCTTGAGGAAGTGGCGCAGGCCGACCACGCTGGCGACGCCCAGCCCGATGAACGCGACGCTGATGATCGCGGCGCGGCGCCCGATGAACCGGCCGAGGGCCCCGAACTCGAGCGGGGGGCGGTGAACGCGCGGCTTGCCCTGGCGGCGGCTGTCCAGCAGCACCAGCAGCGCCGGCAAGGCGGTGTAGGTGGCGACCCAACAGGCCAGCGCGCCCACCGCGCCCATGACGCCGAATTGCGAGAAGCCGCGGAAGCTGGTGACCATCAACGAGGCGTAGGCCGCCGACGCGGCGATCGACGCCACCAGCGTGCCCCGCCAGGTCCCGCCCAGCGCGCAGCGCAGCGCCTCCAGCGCGTCCTTGTCCTGGGCGCGCTCTTCCTCGTAGCGCGACATGAACACGATCGCGTAGTTGATCCCGTTGCCGATGATGATCGATCCCAGGAAGGCGGTGGACGAATTGAGGTACCCGAAGGCGAGGTCCGCGACCGCGAACGCCACCACCGCGCCGACCAGCGCCGGGACGCCGGTCAGCGGGATCGACCGCACCCGCCGGAAGTAAAAGCCGATCGACAGGACGACGATCAGCAGGCAGCTGGTGGTGACGACCGCCAGGTCTTGCTCGATGGCCTGGCGGTTGGCGATCCCGGTGGCGATGGGGCCCGACACCTCGGCCGTCATCTGCGGGTCGTAGTTGGTCGGCGGGTCCTCGGCGATCAGCTTGTGAGCGGCGTCGTAGAGCGCCTCGCCGGCGTGTTCGACGAACAGGCCGCCCGGCGGCAGCGCCGCGATCCAGACGTACTGTCCGTCGGGGCTGGTGAACACGCCGCCCGGAAACCGTTCTTCGATGCCGTTCTTGTGCTGGAGCCGCTTGGCCATCTCGTCGGGCGACTCTTCGTCGTCCAGCGAGACGAACAGCGGGTTCTTGTGCTTTTGGATCTCGTTGCGGAGCCGATCGCGGATCGATTCGAGATCGTCCTGCGAGACGTACAGCCACTTGTTGTCCCGGAAGAACTGCTCCAGGTCCTTGATTTCGTAGGTGGCCAGGTTGACCACGCGCGGCGGAAGCGCGCGCAGCTTCTTCGTCAGCGCCTGCGCGTAGCGGAGGTTGGCGGCATGGTCGGGCGAGCGGATGCCGATCAGCAACAGCGACAGATCGCCCATGCGCTTTTGCGTGCGCTCCAGCGTGATCACGCCCGGGTCGTTGCTGGGCAGCAGTTCTTCCAGCGACGTCTTGAGGCTGAGACGCGAAGCCAGGAACGACGCCAGCGCGCCGACGATCAGCACGCCCGCCAAGATCCCGACGGGATGGCGCGCGACCCACTGGTGATAACGGCTGACGCGGCTTTTGGCTGGAGGCGCCATCGCGGCCGACCTTAGCAGGATTTGCGCCGGCGAAACACCGTGACGGGCGCCGTCACCGTCGGAAACGGCGGCGCTCGGACGGCCGTGGCCGGTGTGTACCGATGTGGCCAGTCTCACGACGCCGGCGGTGTCGGGTTTACGAATGCGCCCGCCGTCGATATTCTTGAACCATGGCCTCGCTTCGTTTTGCTTCGCGAGGGGCGCTCGTCGCCGCCCTGGTTGGGCTGGCTGTGAGCTTGGCGCCCGCCGCGGTGTTCGCCATCGGCGAGGAGATCACCGACGTCCGCATCCTCGACAACCAGCGCACGGAAGAGACGACCGTTCGGTCGATCGCCGGCGTGAACATCGGCGACACGCTGGAAAGCGACACGCTGGACGTCGTCCGCGAGCGGCTGAACACCACCGGGTTGTTCTCCGACGTGAACGTCTGGTGGGAGCCTCACGGCTCGGGCGTCCGCATCAACATCTCCGTCAAGGACAAGTTCCCGTGGGCGCCGGTCCCGACCGCCTCCTGGTCGGCCAACAACAAGTCGTTCGGTCTGTTGTTCGTGCACGGCAACCTGTTCGGGCGCGGCAAGCAGCTGTTGATCGGCGGCCGCATCGCCCAGATCGATTCGGGCGCCGTGCTGGCCTACCGCGACCCGTCGCTCTTCGGCACCTGGATGTACTGGCAGCTCCAGGGCGTGATTCAGCGGCAGATCATCCCGGAGTACGTCAGCTCCAGCGACATCCTGCCCGGCGCCTCGCTGGGGAACCCGATCGAGTTCCGCGAGACCCGCCTCTTCTCGTACGGCTTCGAGCCGGCCTTCGGCGTGGCCTGGTTCCGCCGGATCAAGACCCAGGTCGCCTGGCACCTGGAGAAGTGGGACTACTTCGGCGTGCAGTCCGACGAGCCGGCCACCCAGACGCCGCTGGCGGTCAAGGCCACCGGCGTCGGCACCTCCGGCTATGGGCGCGCCATGCTGAGCTTCGACTTCCGCGCCCGCGAGTTCTCGGTCATGACCGGCCAGGCGCTGAGCGGCACCTTCGATTACGGCGCGCGCGCCTTCGGGGGCGACTTCAACTGGTGGAAGGCGGGCGCCGCCTGGGAGCAGGGGATCCGATTCTTCCGCACGCACAACCTGGTCTACGCGGGCGGCGCGGTCATCGGACACGACCTGCCGTTTTGGAACGAGAACACCGCCGGCGGGACCAGCCTGCGCGGCTACCTGGGCCAGCAGTTCCGCGGCGACACGCAGCTCTGGGGCAAGGCCGAGTACCACTTCCCGCTGTTCTCGATCGGTTCGCTCGACTTCCGCGGGCTGACGTTCTACGACGCCCAGGCCATCTGGTACCGGGAGACGCCCCCCGGGATCCGGACGTTCGACCCCGCCAGCAACAGCTACTACCTGGTGCGTTCGACCACCGACCAGCGCAGCTTCCTGCTGCCCTTCAGCAGCGGGTTCAGCTGGCACGAGAACTTCCACCACGACGTGGGCGTGGGGCTGCGGTTCTTCCTGCGATCGGTGGCGGTCCCGCTGGTGGGGGTCGACTTCGGTTACGGCATCCAGGCCGACCACTGGCAGTTCATCATCGTGGTCGGGGCGTAGCCTGTGTGTCGAAACCCTACCACTGGACGTGTCAGGAATTGAACACCGGGTGGCCGCGTCGCTCGATGAGCTGAAATATTCCAGGTAGTTGCGGGCGCGTGCCGGGTTGGTGTCGGGATTGCTCTCATCCCGCGCAAATGTCCGTCTCCGGTTTTGCCGCCCCGCCGCTGGTCGACGCCCTGGCCCCTGCCGGATCCGTCGCGCGCCGGCCGGTCCTGGGCTACTTGCCGCTGCCGCGGGTCCTGCTGTGCGACCTGGACGGCACGCTGATCGACACCATGCCGACGCTGGCGGACATCGCCGCCGAGGTCATGGAACGCTTCTACGACACGCCGGCCGTGCTGGCGCGCGAGCTGTACCTGGCCACCTGCGGGCTGCCGTTCGCCAGCCAGCTGGAAGAGATCTACCCGGGCGACGCCCGTAACCGGACCGCCTCCGAGACGTTCGAGGCCGCCAAGCCGGCCCGGTGCAACAGGATCCAGATGCCGGCCGAGACCCGCCGCGCCCTGGAGGCGTTGCGCGCCGCGGGCGTCCGCATCGTCGTGTCGTCCAACAACGGCATCGAGAACGTCGACACCTTCGCCGAGGCTTCCAAGTTCGACTTCGACCTGGCGCTGGGCTTCGGCGGCGGGCTGGCCAAGGGGCGGCCGCACTTCGACGCGGTCTCGCGCTTCTTCCAGATCGACCGCCAGCAGATGTTGTTCGTGGGGGACTCGCTGCACGACGGCGAGATCGCCGAGCACGAAGGGGTTCCGTTCGTGGCGCTCGCCACCACCTTCGCCCCCGAGCGCTTCATGCTGCGGTTTCCGCACGTGCCGGTGGTACGGCGGTTCTCGGCGCTGCCCGAGCTCTTGCGGTAGGGGCGTCGCATGCAGGTGGTGCTGCTGGCGGCCGGTCTCGGGAGCCGCCTCGGTGCTCTGACCGAGCGTCTGCCCAAGGCCCTCATCGAGGTGGGCGGGGCGCCGTTGCTGGCCCACGCGGTGGCGTTCGCGCGCGCGGCCGGGGCGGCCGGCATCGTCGTGGTCGGCGGCTTCGGCTTCGACCTGGTCGCCGCCGAGGTCGCCCGCCGCGAGCTGCCGGTCACGCTGATCGAGAACCGGGCCTTTCACGACGGCAACCTGGTCTCGCTGCTGTCGGCGCGGTCGCTCATCCACGACGAGTTCCTGCTGATGAACGTCGACCACGTGTACCGCGCCTCGATCGCGGCGCTGGCGGCCGCCGAGGTGACCGACGTGACCGCGTTCATCGACACCGACCGCCGGCTGGGGGCTGACGACATGAAGGTCGAGCGCGACTCGCGCGGCCGCATTCACCGTATCTCGAAGACGCTGGTCACGTTCGACGCGGGCTACGTCGGCATGACCAAGGTGCCGGCCGGCGGCGCCGGCCGCTACTGGATGGAAGCCGAGGCCGCGCTGGCCGAGGAAGGGCGCGCCATTCACGTCGAGCGGGTGCTGGCCCGCCTGGCCGACGCCGGGCGGCCGCCGCTCTGCCGCGACATCAGCGGCCACGGCTGGCTGGAAGTGGACCTGCCCGAGGAGCGAGCCCACGCCAACGAGGTCCTGCGGCGCGAGGACTTCGGCTACGGCCGGGTGTGAGTCCGGACCAGCCGCACGCCGAGGCCGACGCGCGCCACGCCGCCCGCAGCGGGGCGGTCCAGACGCTGACGATCCTGCTCCAGGCGGTCACCTCCGCGACCCAGGTGATCTTCGCCCGGCTGTTCGGGCCGGCGATTTACGGCGCCTACCAGGCGGCGCTGGCGGTGCTGGAGCTGGCGACCCGGGCCGCGCCGGCCGGCGCCGACAAGGCCATGCTCCGCTACGTGGCGGCGGCGCGCGCCTCCGGCGACGCCGGCGGTGTGCGGCGCGCGCTGGGGACGGGGCTGCGGCTGGGCCTGGCCGCGTCGCTCGGGGTCGGGCTGGCGCTGGCGCTGGCGGCCGGGCCGATCGCGCGCGCGCTGGACCTGCCCGCGCTGGCGCCGGCGCTGCGCATCCTGGCGTTCGCGCCGCCGTTCGCGGGCGCCCTGGTGATCCTGATTCAGGCCAGCCTGGCGGCGCGCGTGACGCGAGTGAACTTCCTGGTGCGCGGCCTCGTCGAGCCGACCCTGCTGCTGGCGGCGGGCGTGACCGCCTGGGCGCTGGGCGGCGCGCTGCGCGGGTTGGTCCTGGCCCAGACGCTCACCGCCGTGGCCGTGGCCCTGGTGGGCGTGCTGGCCGTCCGGCGTGCGTTCCGGCCGGCCGAGCGGCAGGGCCTCTGGCGGGCGCCGGCCGTCCCCGGCCTCAACCGGTTCGCGCTGACCGTCTCGGCCGCCGAGGTCCTGAACGTCGCCTACCAGCGGGCGGACATGCTGATCGTGACGGCGTACCTCGGCGCCAAGGGGGCGGCCGTCTACGCCGCCGCCGAGTTCCTGACCCGGGTCATCGCCAACATCCGCTACGCGTTCGACGCCATCGTGGCCGGCGTGATGGCCGAGTCGCTGGAGCTGAACGATCGCGCCCGCCTGCGCTACAACCTGCACCTGTCGACCCGCTGGGTGGTCACCGTCGCGGGCCTGATCGCGGGCGCGGTGATCGCCCTGCGGCGCGAGCTGCTGGGCGGGCTTTACGGTGCCGGCTACGTCGCCGGTTCCGCGGCGGTGGTGGTGCTGGCGCTGAGCCATTTCTTGAACGCCGGGCTGGGCCTGGTCGGCTGGGTGCTGGTGGCGAGCGGGCGCTCGCGCGCCACCCTCTTGAACAACTTCTTGGCCGCCGGGTTCAACGTGGCCGCCAGCCTGTGGCTGATTCCGCGGTACGGCACGGTCGGCGCCGCGGCGGCGGCGCTGGGGACGACGCTGGTCGTGCAGGGGGCGGCGCTGGTCCAGGTGGCGTGGTTCGAGCGCGTCTCGCCGTTCAGCGCCGCCCTCTGGAAGCCGCTGGCCGCCGCTTTGGCCGCGTTTGCCGCCGAATGGACCGTGCACCGCGCGATCGCGCCGGTCGCGCTCCGCGTGGTGGCCGTGGTTGGCGTCGGCTTGGCCGTGGCGGCGGCGGTCCTGTTCGCGGCCGGCCTGCCGGCGGAGGAACGGCGCTGGGTCGATGGCCTGCGCGGCAAAGTCGCCCGCGCCCTGCACCCGTGACCAGGCCCGCAGCAGCCCGGGGCCCGTTCGGGTACTCTGCGCTGGGGCGGCCGTCCGGGTCTGCTCGACCTGTCGGATAATGGGTTCGATCACCTCAGAGATGCACAAGACGCGCGTGCTGTACCTGATCTCGTCGCTCGCGCAAGGCGGGGCCGAGCGGCACCTCGTCGACCTGGTGCGCGGGCTGCCCCCGGACCGCTGGCAGCCCGAGATCTGCGTCCGTTCGGGCCAGGTTCACTACAAGTCCGAGCTGCCGGCCGGCCAGCCGCACCACTTGTTGGATTCGCGCGTCTGGGCGTCGCCCGCCGCGTTTTCGCGGCTGGTGCGGGCCCTGCGGTCCGCCCGGCCCCAGATCGTGCACGCGTACATGAACGACGCCAATCTGTGGGCGCGCCTGGCGGTCCGCGCGGCGGGCCAGCCCCGGCCGCGCGTCATCACGTCGGTTCATCTCGACGACATGTCCGCCTGGTATCGCTGGGGCGAGCCGCGCCTGGCGGCCTGGAGCGATCGGATCGTCGCGCACTCGCGCAGCATCGAGCGGTTCCTGGTCGACCAGCTGGGGCTGCCGAGCCGGCTGGTGACGGTCATCCCGAACGGCGTCGACCAGGAACAGTTCCGTCCGGCGACGGAGGACCAGCGGCGGCGGGCCCGGCAGGCCCGGAACTTCACCCCCGAGCAGCTGATCGCGCTGATGCCGGCTCGGATCGCCGCCCAGAAAAACCAGGACCTGGTCGCCGAGGGGCTGGGGGCGCTGAAATCCGCCGGCGAGCTTCCGCCGTCGTTCCGGCTGCTGCTGGCCGGCCGCGTGTCGTCGCCGGGTTATGAACGGCGGGTGCGGGCGGCCATCGCGCGCCACGGCCTGGCGGACCAGGTGCAGTTCCTGGGCGCGGTGACGGACATGCCCGCGCTTTACGCGGCCGCCGACGTGGTGCTGATGCCGTCGCAGACCGAGGCCTCGCCGATCGCGGCCCTCGAAGCCCTGGCCTGCGGCGTCCCCGTGCTGATCTCGGCGCCGGCAAACACGGACCAGGTGCTGGTCGACGGGCGGCACGGCTGGCAGATCGACGAGGCAACCGCCAGCACCATCGCCGCCGGCTTGCGGGCCATCCTGCGCACCACCGCCGCGCAGCGCCAGCCGATGGGCCAATGCGCGCGCCAACACGTGCTGGAGCGATTCACGCTTCAAAGGGTGGTCCGCGACTTCGAACGCCTCTACGACGAGCTGACGGCGGAATCGCGGCCCGGCGGCGCTGCGGTGTGAGCGCGCCGCCGTCGGCCCGGCCGGTGGCGCTGGTGCTGGGCGCGCGCGGAACGCCGGGGCTGGCGCTGTGCGCCGGGTTGCCCCGGGCCGGCTGGCGCCTCGGCGGCGTGCTGGATCGCGAGGACTGTGACATCCGCGACTTCGACCGCGTGCGGGCCGCCGTGGCCGACGCGGCCGACCGCGGTCTTCAACGCCGCCGGCTACACCAGCGTCGACGGCGCGGAGAGCGACCCGGACGCCGCCTTCGCCGTGAACGCTCTCGGCGCCGAGACCGTCGCCCGCGCCGCCGCCGAAGCCCGCGCGGCGCTGGTCCACTATTCGACCGACTTCGTGTTCGACGGGGCCTCCGCGCGCGAGGACGACGAGCTCGATCCACCGTCGCCGCGCGGCCACTATGCCCGCTCGAAGGCGTTCGGCGACCGCCTGGTCGCGGCGGCGGCCCGGCGCCATTTCATCTTGCGGGTGGGGGGCCTCTACGGCCAGGGCGGGCGCAATTTCCCGTCGACGGTGGTGCGCCGCCTGCGCGCCGGCGAGACCGTCAGAGCCGAACGCGATCGCGTCTGCTCGCCGACCTGGGCCGCCCCGGTGGCGGCCGTCTCGGCGGCCAGCGCGACGACGCCGCACGCCGGCCTCTATCACTGCACCTCGCAGGGGGAGGCGAGCTGGGAAGAGTTCGCGCGCGCGGCGGCGGCGGTGGGCGTTCCGGCCGAGCGGGTCGAAGGGGTCGCGACCGCCCAGCTTCCCTTCGAGGCGCCGGGCCCGCGCCGCGCGGTCCTCGACAATCGCATGTTGCGCCTGCGCGGGCTGGACCGCTTGTCGAGCTGGCAGGACGCGCCGGCCGCCTTCATCGACAGCGTGCCCGCACCCGATCCGCGCTAGATTGAATCCATGCCTACTTCCCCTGCCGAACAGTCCGACGCGATCAGGGGCGTCACCTTCATTCGTCTGAGGCAGTTCGAAGACAGCCGCGGCCACTTCTTCGAGACCTACCGGCGTGGCTGGATTCCCGGCGCGCGCGAGATGGTGCAGGGGAACTGCTCGTTCTCGAAGGCGGGCGTGCTGCGCGGGATGCACTACCACCTCAACCAGGCCGATCTGTGGGTGGTCTCCTCCGGGCGCGTGCGCGCCGCGCTGTTCGACATGCGCCGCAGCTCACCGACGCGCGGCCGCAGCCAGGTGATCGAGATGGGCGAGTCCAACTTGATCGCGGTCTACGTTCCGAGGGGGATCGCGCACGGGTTCTACGCGCTCACCGACTCGGTCATGAACTACCTGGTCGACGAGCTCTACGACAACAGCGACGAGCGCGGTGTCCGCTGGGACGACCCGGCGATGGGGATCGACTGGCAGGTGCAGGCGCCCATCCTGTCGGAGCGGGATCGACAGAACCCGCTTTTGGCCGAGGTCGCCGCCGCCGACATCCCGCCCTGAGCGTCACGAGCCGGCCGGCTGGGCGGCCACCTCGCCGATGACGGCCGCGTACTGCTCGGCCACCGCCGGCAAGGAATAAGCCGACTCGATCCGCCGGCGCGCGGCCGCGCCCATCTGCCGGCGAAGCTCCGGCTCCTCGATCAGCCGGGTCAAGGCCGCTTCCCAGTCCTGGTCGCTGTCCGGCAGCAGCCCGTCGACACCGTCGGTGACGACGTCCGCGTTGGCGCCCACCGGCGAGGCCACGCCGGGGCGCCCCAGCGCCATGTACTGGAGCAGCTTGAACGCGCACTTGCCGCGCTCGTACGGCCCGTCGGGCAGCGGCATCACGCCGATGTCGATGCGGGAGAGATCTTCGACCTCGGTCTCGGGCCTCCAGGGAACGAAGCTGGCGCCGAGCGGCGCCAGCGCGCGGGTGGGCGGGCGATCGGAGATGACCACGAATCGCGCCCCGGTCCGCCGGAGCGCCCGGCCGATGGCCGCCGCGCGATGGGCCAGCTGGTGAAAGTTGCCCGACAGGCCCGTCCAACCGACCAGCACGTCGCGGCCACGCACCGGCCGCGCCGGTTTCGCGCCGAACCGCTGGGTGTCGACGGCGGTCGGAATGATCGACGTCTTTTGGGGCGCTTGCGCGGCGGCGGCCAGGTAGCGATTTCCCGCCACCACCCGGTCGACCAGCCGCACGAGCCGGTGAAACTTGGCGCGCGCCCCCCAGCGCCGCTCGAAGATGGCGTCGTCGAAATCGAAGATGGTCTTGCGCCCGCGGCCGGCCCATCGCTCGAGCAGCACCATCGGCAGCTCGGTCATCGGCCGCTGGAAGATCACCACGTCGTCGGCCCGCAGGTCGCGTAGCTGCGCGATGCGGGCCAGCGCGGTGACCGGCGTGTAAAGCGAGCGCGGCTGGTTGAGCGGCCAGGGGAGCCGCGTGTCGCCGTAGACGCTGGGGTGCGCGACGCGCACGTCGCAGGGGAGGCCCCGCGCCTCGAGCGCGCGCGCCACCGCAATGCCACGCACGCGCGCGGCCGGGACCCGTTCGCCCTGGACGAAGAAGACCGCTCGCACGCTACGCTCGGCCGATCGAACCTGGACCCGTCATGCTCAAAGAACGAGAAGCAAGCCTACCAGCAATGCAGTTCACTTGGCGGTCCGCTCGACCACCGGCCGGCGATCCGGTCGGCTGGCTGCGCCGGGCCCGCGCTTCCGGTTTTCATTTGCCCCAGTCACCCCGGCCCGCCGTTTTCGACTCGGTCCGACCTTCGCTGCCCGCCGCCGGGATCATCCGCGGCCACCCGCCGAGAATGATTTTTGAATGATACGTTTCGAGGCCGTCGCCGGTCGAGGTGTTCCAGCTTGAACAGCCACGTCGGGGGAGGAGCATCCCTCATTTTTTACCACCAACCCGCCCCCGAGCGGGGCGGCGCGGGCGCGCGCGCTGCAGGCGGTCCGTGCAAAGACATCCGCTTGCGAACATGGTTGCCCCGGTGAGCCGCCTCGCGCCGTCGCCGCCCCCCCACCAAGCCGACGTCCGGCACGCCGCCCGCAGCGGGGCCGTCCAGGTGCTGACCATCCTGGCCCAGGCCGCGCTGGCCGCGACGCAGGTGGTGTTCGCGCGCCTCTACGGAAAGCCGATCTACGGCTCGTATCTGTCGGCGCTCGCGATCCTGGAAATCCTTTACCGCAGCGGCGGCGGCGGCGCCGACAAGGCGATGCTCCGTTACGTGGCCGCCGCCCGGGCCTCCGGCGATCCCGACGGTGTCCGCACCGCGCTCGGAAACGGGGTGCGCCTCAACCTGCTGGTGGCCGGCTTTTACGCCGTGGTGCTGCTGGTGGCGGCGCCCGCCATCGCCCGGGCCTTCGATCGGTCGACGCTGGCTCCGGCGCTCCGCATCCTGGCTCCGTTGCCGCTCTTCGTCGGCGGGCTGGCGGTGTTCATCCAGGCCAGCCTCGCGGCGCGCATCACGGCCGCCAATTTCTACGTGCGGGGGGTGGCCGAGCCGCTGCTGCTTTTGGCCGCCGGCGTCATCGCCTGGTGGCTGGGCGCCGGGCTGCGCGGGCTGGTCCTCGCGCACGTCACCGCCGCGGGCATCACGCTGATCCTGGGCGTGGTGGTGGTCCGGCGCGTGCTGCGGCCGTCGGAGACCCAGCGCCTGGGTTCGACGGCCCCCATCAAGGGGTTCGTGAGCTTCTCGCTGCCGCTGGCGGGCGCCGAGATGCTGAACGCGGTCGTGCAGCGCGCCGACATCGTCGTGCTGAGCACGCTCAAAGGGGTGGAGGCCGCCGCCCTTTACGGAGCCGCCGAGTTGATCACGCGGTCGATCGCCAACATCCGCTACGCCTTCGACAGCGTGGTCGCCGGCCTGCTGTCGGAGACGCTTCACCTCGGCGAGATGGATCGGCTGCGCTACAACCTGCGGCTGACGACCCGCTGGGTGGTCAGCGTCGCCGCGCCGTTCGCCGTGAGCGTCGTCGTCCTGCGCGCCGATCTGCTGGCGCTGCTCTTCGGCCCCTCGTACGTCACCGGGGCGGCCATCCTGCTGGCGCTGTCGGCCGGTCACTTCGTGAACGGGGCGCTGGGGCTCACCAACTGGATCCTGGTCGTGTCGGGCTACTCGCGGCTCAACTTGATCAACAACCTGATCGCGGCCGCCTTCAACGTGCCGGCCGCCATTTTCCTGATCCGGCGCTTTGGAATCGTGGGCGCCAGCTACGCCACCTTCCTGAGCACGCTGCTGCTGCAGCTCCTCATCGCCGCCGAGGCCTTCGCCGTCAAGCGCGTGCATGCCTTCAGCCTGGCGCTGCTGAAGCCGATCGCGGCCGCGCTGGCCGCCGGGGCCGTCGAGTGGGCGGTGCGCGGCGCCTTCCACTCGCCGCGCGCACGCGTGCCGGTGGTCATCGGCGCGGGTGCGGCGGCCTACCTTCTGGTGCTGGCGGCGCTGAGGCTGCCGCCCGAGGAGCGACAGTTCGTGCTCCGCGCGCGCCGGGCGCTGGCCGCCCGTTGGGGGCGGGGAGCGCGGGCTTGAGCTCGATGCCGCTCAGGCTGGCGGCGGCGCAACCGGTGTTTCCGGGCGGCCGCTGGCTTTCGAGCGATACGCGGCATCCAGATAGGCGAAGTCGGCGAAGATGTCGTCCAGCGTGAGCTCGGGCGGGCGGCCGGTTTCGGCGGCGGCCAGAAAGTCGGCCCACATCGCCCGGTAGCCGCCGCCGTCGCGGAGGATCGGCCACAGCCAGCGCCGCCCGCCGGGACCGTATGCGCGGCCGCCCAGGCTGCGCGAATCGAAGTAGAGGGCGCCGTTCTCCAGCAACACCTTCGAGGCGTCGAAGGGCGGGAAGCGCCAGGGCACCGCCCAGGTGTGCAGCAGCCGCGACGTCAGCCCGGACCGGTGGCGCGCCACGATCATCATCGTGTCCTCGCCGGGCGTCCGGGTCACCGGCTGCGCCGGGCCGGTCGCGAACACGTCCAGGATCTGACCGGCGGGCGCGGCTTCGAACACCGACGCCAGGTCCAGCACGCGTCGAATCCAGTGCACGCCGCCTTCGTGCAGCGCGCCCAGCGGCATCTCGGCCGGGTCGGCGCGCCAGCCGGCCGGGCGGGCGCGCCCGAGGCGAATCAGGTCCAGGATCAGCGGCCGCCCCAGCGACGGGTCGCGCAGGGCGGCTTTCAGGCGGCGGTGAAACGGCGCGTAGTGCAGGTTCTCGGCCACCATGACCGTGCGTTCGGCCCGCTTCAGGGCCGGCCAGAGCCGTTCGAGCTCGTCGAACCGCGCCACCACCGGCTTTTCGATGAGCAGGTGTTTTCCCGCCGCCAGCGCCGCCTCGATCAGCTCGGCGTGCCCGCGCGGGGGCGTCCCGATCACCAGGCCGTCGTAGCCGGATCGAACGGCTTCGTCGTAGCTGCCGAAGCTGTCGCGGGCCCCCAGGCGCCCGCCGAACGCGCGGGCCCGAGCCCGATCGCGGCTGGCCACCGCGAACGCCGCGCCGGGCCGCAGCCGCTTGAACAACCCGACATGCCGGGCGTTCATGGCACCGCAGCCGACGAAGCAGAGGGAGATTTCGGGCATCACGCGCTCCTGCCGCGGCCGGTTCGGGCGGCGGCGCAGGAGGCCGTGGTCGCCGCCGGTGCCGGCCAGCGACGCGCGGCCGCCGCGAGGCGAGCTTTCCGTGGCACGAGATGGGCGCGTTTCATGTGGGGAGATGACCTGGCCGGAAGCCCGCGGGGGGATTTCGAGCGCGAGCGGGCTATATTGCGCGCCGTCCCGCACGCATGCCGCGCACGAAAATATTTTATTTCATCCCCAACCTCCAGCAGGGCGGGCCGGAGGGGCAGATCCTGGCGCTCATCAATCGGCTGCCGGAGCGTTTCCAGCCGGTGCTGTGCGTGTACCACGCCGACGACATCTTCTTCGACGCGCGCTGCCCGCCCGGGCAGCCGGCCCACGCGCTGGGCGTTCGGCGGATGAACCTGTCGGCGCTCGACCGACTGACCGAGATCCTGCGGGAGGAGAAGCCGGCCATCGTCCACTCCTACCGCGACAAATCGAACTTCTGGGCGCGGCTGGCGGCCGCGCGCGCCGGCGTCCCGATCACGATCACCGCCTGCCGGAACCGGATGATGGAGCTCCGGTATCTGCTGATCGAGCGGTTCATGTCGCGATTCAGCCGGTTGATCCTCACCAACTCCGAAGGGGTCCGCCACGAGCTCACGCAATGGGCCGGCGTGCGCGACGACAAGATCCGCGTCATCTACAACATCCTGGACGTGAACCATTTCCGCCCACCCACCGACGGCGAACGCACCGCCGCGCGCGCCCGCTGGGGTCTGGCCGCGCCGGCACGCGCGTTGCTGCTGCCCGGGCGCGTGGGCGTCCAGAAACATCAGCTCGGGCTGCTCTGGGCCATGCGGCGGCTGCTGCGCCTCGGCCTGTGGCCGGCCGAGGCGGTGGTCCTGTTCGCGGGGCGCGAGCGGGACCGGGCCGCCAGCTGGCTGGTGCGGCGGCTGGCCGCGGATCCGGAGGTGGCGCCTCACGTCCGTTTCCTGGGCGCCGAGAAGGACATCCGGTCCCTTTACTGGGCGAGTGACCTCCTGGTGATGCCGTCGCTCTACGAGGGGTTGGCCAACGCCGCGCTGGAGGGGGCGGCCTGCGGCCTGCCGGCGCTGCTCTCGCACGCCGCCAACGTCGACGGGATCGTGCAGCCGGGCGCGACCGGCTGGGAGGTGCCCACCGGAAACCAGGCCGCGCTGGCCGACGCCCTGGCCGGCGCGGTGGCGACCCCGCCGGTCCGTCTGGCCGAGATGGGGCGGGCCGGCCGCGCCCGGGTGGTGGCCCGCTTCGCGCCGCATGAAGCGTTCGCCGTCGATCAGACGGTGGCCGTCTACGACGCGCTGCTGGCCGAGGCGGGGCTCTCGTGAGCGCGCCGCCGCCGCCCGCCGACGTCGAGCGAACGCTTTACGACGCGATCGTCGTCGGCTCGGGTTTCGGCGGCGGCACCATGGCCTACGCGCTGTCGCGGGCCGGCCTGAACGTGCTGCTGGTCGAGCGCGGCGGCTGGCCCCACCGCGACGAGACCGACTGGAACGGGCGCGCCATTCTCCTGGAGCAGCGCTACCGCGGGGACAGCCCGATCGAAATCGACCAGCGGCCGGACGGCCGTCGCGTGCAGGCGTTTCCGAACGAGGCGGTGGGCGGCAATTCGATCTTCTTCGGGGGCGCGTCGTTGCGGCTGCGCGAGCCCGACTTCGCCCGCTGGCCGATCGCCTACCGCGACCTCGAACGCCATTACACGGCGGCCGAGGAGCTGCTGGAGGTGCACGGGCGCGCCGGCGCCGACCCGCTGGAACCGCCGCGCTCGGCGCCTTATCCATTCGCGCCGCCTCCGCTGACGGCTCCGGCGCAACGAATCTTCTCGGCCGCCGAAAAGCTGGGGTGGCACCCCTTTCACATCCCGGTCGCGATCAACCACGCGGGCCCGCGCCAGCCCAAGTGCATCAACTGCTTCACCTGCGACGGCTTCCCCTGCCGGATCGGCGCCAAGAACGACGTCACCCAGACGGCGCTGGCCAAGGCCGACCCGGCCCGGCTGTCGATCCTGGCGCGCACGATCGCCGCCAGGTTCATGGTGCGCGACGGCCGGGTGGTGGGGCTGGACGCCATCGACCGCGACGGCGACCGCCGGCTGGCGCTGCGGGCCAAGCTGTTCGTCCTGGCGGCGGGCACGCTGGCGACACCCGCGCTCATGCTCCATTCGGGCTTCGAGCGCCTGGACGCGTCGGGGGCCATCGGCCGCTACCTGATGCGGCATTGCAACGCCATGCTCGGGTTCCTGTTCCCGTTTCGCACCAACCCCCAGGCGGTGAATCACAAGCAGGTCTGCATCACCGACTTTTACGAGGCGGTCCGCCAGACCGACGGCACCGCGCTGGGAGTGATTCAGGACATGTGCATGCCGCCGCCCGACGTGGTCCGCGCGCTGGGCCCGCGCGGCTTCCGGTGGGCGGCCTACCTGGGGGCCGCCCACATCCAGACGCTGCTCTGCATTGCCGAGGACGAAGCGCAGGCCGACAACCGGGTCGTGCTGGACGCGGCGGGCAAGCCCGATCGCTGGGGTCAGCCGCTGGCCAGCGTCCGGCATCGCTACACCGGCGGCGACCTCCGGCGGCGCGATCGCCTGGTGGCCCTGGCCCGCCGGGTGCTGCGGGCCGCGGGCGGCGTGGCGGGCAAGGTCCGCCTCATCGACAGCTTCTCGCACGCGGTGGGGACGGCCCGGTTCGGCCTGGATCCCACGGCGTCGGTGCTGGATCGGCATTGCCGGCTGTGGGCGCTGCGCAACCTGTTCGCCGTCGACGGGTCGTTCATGCCGACCTCGGGCGGCGTCAACCCCAGCCTGACGATCACGGCCAACGCGCTGCGGGTGGCCGAGCACGTCATCGGCAACTTCGCCGCCCTCACCGGCGGGGTGGATTCACCCGGCTGAAGCGGCCATCATGATGACGACCAGGATCGGGACCACGATCGAGACCGGGATCAGGACCATGATCAGGACCAGCATCAGCCCACGGATCGGGACAAGGATCGGATCGAGACGATGTGCGGCATCGCGGGTGCGCTGAGCGCGTCGGCGGACATTCCCGCGCCGATCGACGCGGTCGAGAGGTTCGCCGCCGCCATGGTCCATCGCGGACCCGACGGATACGGATTTCACGCCGATGGTCCGGCCGCGCTCGGCCACCGGCGGCTGGCCATCGTCGACCTGTCCGAAGGTGGCCGCCAGCCGATGACCAACGAGGACGGCAGCGTCGCCATCGTGGTCAACGGCGAGATCTACAACCACCAGGAGCTGCGCGCCGATCTGGTCGCGAAAGGGCACCGCTTCCGGGGCGGCAGCGACTCGGAGGTGGTGGCTCACCTTTACGAAGAGGTCGGCGCCCGGACGCCGGAGCTGCTGCGGGGCATGTTCGCGCTGGCGGTGTGGGATCGCCGCTCCCGCCGGATGTTGCTGGCGCGGGACCGCGCCGGCGAAAAGCCGCTCTACTACGCGTTCCGTCGCGACGGACTGGTGTTCGCGTCCGAACTGGCGGCGCTGTTGGCCGACCCACGGACGCCGGCCACGCTGTCCTACGAGTCGCTGGACGCCTATCTGGCGCTGCAATACGTCCCCAGCCCGGCCACGATCTTCCAGGAGATCTTCAAGCTGCCCGCCGGGCACCTCATCGAGGTCGGCTGCGGTGAGACGCCCAAACCGCGCCGGTATTACCGGGCCTCGTTCGCTCCGGCGCTGGCGGCGGTGCCGATCGAAGAGGCGCGGCGGCGCGTGCGCGAGACGGTCGAAGAGGCGGTGCGCTCGCGGCTGATGTCCGACGTGCCGCTGGGCGCTTTCCTTTCGGGCGGCATCGACTCGTCGATCGTGGTTGCCTGCATGGCCCGGGCGAGCAGCCGGCCGGTGAAGACGTTTTCGGTCGGGTTCACCGAGGGCGGCGCTGTTCACGGCGAGCTGCCGTTCGCCCGCCTGGTCGCCGATCGCTACCGGACTGATCACCACGAGCTGGTGGTCGATCCGGACATGGTGGGCGCGCTTCCCAGCATCGTTCGCCATCACGGCGAGCCGTTCGCCGACACCTCCTCGGTGCCCACCCGGTACCTGTGCGAGCTGACCCGCCGCCACGTCACGGTGGCGCTGTCGGGAGATGCCGGCGACGAGACGTTCGGGGGCTACCGGCGCTACAACTGGGCGCACGTCGCCGATCTCATCGGGCGGCTTCCGTCGGTGCCGCGCGCGCTGATCGTCGGGCTGATGGCGCGGGCGCCGGGCGGGACCGCGCGCTGGCTGCGCGAGTACGCGGCGGTGGTGCCGGCCAGCCTGGCCGATCGATACTTGCGTTTCGTCTGCCACTTCTCCCACGCGGAAAAATCGGCGCTCTACACCCCCGCGCTGCGCGAGCGGTTCGCCGCGGACGCCACGGCGGCCCGCTTCGCCGAAAGGCTGGCGGCCAGCGGGGCGGCCGACACGGTGACGCGCCTGACCGATCTCGACGTCGACACCTATCTGCCCGACGACATCCTGACCAAGGTCGACACCGCCAGCATGACCTCGTCGCTGGAGGCCCGGGCCCCGTTCTGCGATCATCACGTGCTCGAGCTGGGCGCGGCGCTGCCGGGGCGCTGGAAGCTGCGCGGCGGCAAGGGCAAGCGGATCTTGAAAGAGGCGTTCGCCGACCTGATTCCGGAGCCGATCGTCAACCGGACCAAGCGCGGTTTTGCGCTGCCGACCCGTCGCTGGCTGGCGGGTCGCCTGCACGGGTTCGCGCGCGAACTCCTGCTGTCACCGGCCGCCGCGCAACGCGGCCTGTTCCAGCCGGCCTCCGTCGAGCAGTTGCTGGACCGCCACCGTGCCGGCGAGGACCACGGCGAGCGGCTCTGGAACCTGATGGTGCTGGAGACCTGGTTCCGCGAGATGGTCGACGGCCGCGCCAGTTTCGTTCAGGAGGTCTCGAAAAGGCAATCCGCCCTACGCGCGGCGGCCTGACAGTTCTGCTAGCCTTGCGGGCGTGAGCCAGCTGGACCGCGCCCATCAGGTCGCCTGCGACGTCGCCCGGGATGCCGGCAAGGTCATCCTGAGTTACTACGGCAATCCGGAGATCGCGACCCAGACGAAGCCCGATCAGTCGCCCGTCACCGAGGCGGACAAGGCGGCCGACGCGCTGATCCTGGATCGGCTGCGCACGGCGTTCCCCGACGACGGCACGCTCACCGAAGAGTCGGCCGACGACGGTTCGCGTTTCGGTAAGTCGCGGTTGTGGATCATCGACCCGCTGGACGGAACGCGCGACTTTCTGGCCCAGACCGGCGACTTCTCCGTCCACATCGGCCTCTGCGTCGACGGCCAGCCGGTGCTGGGCGTGGTCTATCAGCCGGTCCGGCAGGCGCTGTATCACGCGATCCGCGGCGGCGGAGCCTTCATGGACAGCAACGGCACCAGCACCCAGATCCGCACCTCGCGACGCAGCGAGCCCGGCGAGCTGCGGGTCGGCATCTCGCGCCTCAACCCCGACGAGGGGCTGGGCAAGTGCCTGGCGGCGTCGGGGCTGGCCCCGCGGGCGGTGGCGATGGGCGCGTCGGTCAAGCACATGGCGCTCGCGCGCGGGGACCTGGACGCGGTGTTGAACCTGTCGCCGGCCGAACAGGAATGGGACACCTGCGCGCCGGAGGTCATCCTCGTCGAGGCGGGCTGCACGGTCAGCGACGGTGACGGCAAGCCCATGAAGTACAACCAGAAAGACCTTTATCGCCACCGCGGCTCGGTCTGGAGCAACGGTCTTTGTCACCCGCTGATGTTGCGGGTCATCGCCCCGTGCCTGCCCGAAGAAGATCCGATCGTGTGAATCCGTCGGGCCGTCAGCCGTCTGACGAGCCCCGCTCGAAAACAGCCATGGTGCGACCTATTGCCTTGAGGGACTGGAAAGCGGGTGGCATTGTAGGGAACCCCGTGGCTTTGGCTTACGCAGGG
The DNA here is from genome assembly GCA_025934105.1 of Myxococcota bacterium. Taxonomy (GTDB): domain Bacteria; phylum Myxococcota_A; class Polyangia; order Fen-1088; family Fen-1088; genus JADGRB01. The sequence goes on from JAICYS010000063.1 coordinate 20,303, forward strand.
GGCTATGTCGCATGATGAGCATCGAAGGTGCGGGCGAGCTGAATCCGATCGCGCGAGCGACACCCACGGTTGTCCCGCGCCTGTCGACGGCAGCGCCGCGGGAGCGCGTCCCGATCGTGCTTCGCGCCACCGAGACCGAGCGTGACGGCGCGCGGGCCCGGGTCGCCGGGCTGCGGGTGTTCGATCGCGCCATTCGCCAGCTGACCCGGGTGCGCGACGCGCACGTCGTCATCGCCACCGACGGCAGCGTGGCGATGCCGCGGCGGGTGCCCATCAACATGGAGGTCCGGCACCTGGAGGGCGACGCGGACGCCGCGGTCGACCGCTTGCGTGCCGAGCTGGGGCCGGACGCCATGGTGGTCTCGGCCGACAGCGTCTGGTTGCACGCCGCCCGCCCCGATCGCGCGATCCGCGTCGTCGACGCCGGATCCCGCCGTGCCGCGGAGATGCTGATCTACACCGATGCCGGGCGCGGCGTCGTCGGCCTGGTGGACCGGGCCATCAACCGGCGGCTCTCGACCGTGCTCACGCGGGCGTTCTTCTCGCACCTGCCGATCGCGCCCGCGCTGGTGACGCTGCTGGCCGGCTTCGTGGGCCTCTACGGCGCGCTCATGGTGGCCGCCGGCAGCTGGACCAACGCGGTGGCCGGCTTCGCGGTCCTCGAGGCCGGGAGCTTGCTGGATGGGTGTGCCGGCGAGCTGTCGCGCATCCGCCTGCAGCAGACGGCGCTGGGCGCCTGGCTGGACACCATGGTCGGCGACTTCGTCAACATCGTGCTGATCCTGGCCGTCGGGGCCGCCCTGTGGCGCCGCGGCGGGACGGTGCTGGACATGAAGATCGCGCTGGTCTCGGCGGCGCTGACCCTGTTCTACGCGGTCGTCACCTACCGCGAGCTGATCCGGCAGCGCGAAGGGGACGTGATGAAGCTGCGCTGGTGGTTCGCCTATGGCCAGCAGCTGCGGACGGTCAGCGGCGCCGGCGCCTCGCAGATCAAGGCGGTCATGCTGCTGGGGCGGCGTGACGTGGTCGTGCTGCTGGGGCTGGTCCTGGCCTACTTCGACCAGCTGCCGGTGGTGGCGCTCTACATGCTGATCCTCGCGCTGGTGCGGGCGGCCGGGGCGCTCGGCCAGCTGCTGTCGGCCGATTGGCGGCTCCGCCCGCCGGCTTGAGCCGGGCGCGGTGATTCTCGCCATCGACGGGCTGGACGGGAGCGGCAAATCCCGGTTCGCCGGCCGATTGGCCGAGGTTTTGACGGCCCGCGGACAGACGGCGACCATCCTCCACGTGGACGATTTTCGGCGGCCGCTGGACTTTTCGCGCCTCGAGCCCGCGGCCGAGGCGGCGCTCTACTACGATCGGTACTACGACTTCGCCGCCCTCGAGGCGGCGCTGGCCGAACGGGCTCGCGGCGCGGCCGTCACCCTCGTCGAGGGGGTGATGCTGCTGCGCGCCCGCCTGCCGGCGGAGGCCTGCTTGGCCGTGCTGGAGGTCAGCCCGGCGGAGGCGCGCCGGCGCATCCAGGAGCGCGATCAGGCCAAGGGGCGCTCGGCCGAGGAGGTCAGCCGGCGCATCGAGCAGCGCTATTTTCCGGCCCAGGCTCGCTATCGCCGCGAGCACGATCCGCTGGGGCGCGCCGACCTGGTGGTCGACAACGACGACTGGCGGCGGCCACGCGTCGTCCGCCGGGCCGGCCGGCTACCACCGCCCGTCAGCGAGGCGGTCGACGCCGCCCTGGGGGCGGGGTGAGCCTGGTGGTGCTGGCCGCGACCCGCGACGCGGAGCCGGGCGCGACCCGAACCGTCGCCGGGCTGACGGTGCTCGACCGCGCCCTCAAGCAGCTGGGCCAGGCCGCCGGCACGCGCGTGGTGCTGGCCAGCGACGGCAGCATCGCCGTCCCGGCCGCGCTGCCGCCCCATGTCGAGCTGCGCCCGGTGGCCGACCGAGCGGCCGCCGACGCGCTGGCGCGCGAGCTGGACGCGCCCATCATCGGCGCCGACCTGGTGCGCCTGGACCGCCAGCGCTGGGACGGGCTGCGCGTGGTCGACGAGGCGACCCGCCGCGCGGCCGAGGACGCGGTGTTCGCCGCGCTCTATCGGGCCGACCTGGGCTTCGTCGCGCGCCGCTTCAACAAGCCGCTGTCGATCTGGTTCACCCGCCACGTCCTTTGCCGTTCGCCCGTCACGCCCAACCAGATCACGCTGTTCGCCGCCGCGCTGGGCCTGATCGGCTGCGTCCTCATGGCCACGGGCGCGTACGGGTGGGTGGTGCTGGGCCTGGCCTTCGAGCATCTGCAGTCGGTGCTGGACGGGTGCGACGGCGAGCTGGCGCGCGTCCGGTTCCAGCAGTCCCGGCTGGGCGCCTGGCTGGACACGTTCGTCGACGACGTCCTCAACGTGTCGATGACCGTGGCGGCGGGCGTGGGGGTCTGGCGGGCCGGCGGCAGTCGGGCCGCGCTGGCCTGCGGCCTGGCCGGCGGCGCGATGCTGGTGCTCTCCAACCTCATCATCATGCGCGACATGCGGCGCCAGCAGGCCTCCGGCGACCTCATGGACATGGTCTGGTGGTTCTCGGGCGGCCGCAAGCTGGGCGCTTCGTCGGCCACCCAGGGCAAACCGGGAGTCGGAACCTTCCTGTTTCAACTGGGCCGGCGCGACGCGGCCATCTTCGTGTGGCTGCTGTTCGGCCTTTCCGACCGGCTGGTCCTGGTCCTGGTGATGGCGGTCGTCATCGCCCTTTCCTGGTTCGTGGCCAGCCTGGTGCAGCTGGTGGTCCGCCCGGCGCCCGCGCCGCGTCCTCCCGCCTGAGCCGCTTGCACGGGCGGGGCCCGCACCATATGGTGTAAAGCCGCCTTTTGGGGCGGTGCCCCATCATGATCAGCTTCGTCGCCAAGAGGATTTTCGGTACCAAGAACGCCCGCGTCCTGAAAGGGATGCGGCCAATCGTCGAGCGCATCAACCAGCTCGAGCCGTCCATGCAGGCCAAGTCGGACGTCGAGCTGCGCGCCCTGACGCTCGACTTCCGGAACCGGCTGGCCAACGGCGCGACGCTGGACGACCTGCTCCCCGAGGCGTTCGCCGCCTGCCGCGAGGCCGGCAAGCGCGTGCTGGGGATGCGGCACTTCGACGTGCAGCTCATCGGCGGCATGGTCCTGCACCGCGGCTGCATCGCCGAGATGAAGACCGGCGAAGGCAAGACGCTGGTCGCCACGCTGCCCGTTTACCTGAACGCGCTCTCGAGCAAGGGCGTCCACGTCATCACGGTCAACGACTACCTGGCCAAGCGTGACGGCGACGAGATGGGCCGGATCCACCGCTTCCTCGGTCTCGAGGTCGGCGTGATCCTGGCCAACATGCCGTCGGACGAGCGCCGCAAGCAGTACAACGCCGACATCACGTACGGCACGAACAACGAGTTCGGCTTCGACTACCTGCGCGACAACATGGCGATGACCCGCGACGAGCAGGTCCAGCGGGGTCACAGCTACGCCATCGTCGACGAGGTCGACTCGATCCTCATCGACGA
>JAICYS010000214.1 GCA_025934105.1 Myxococcota bacterium
GAGGGCGCGGCACCGGCACCCCGCGCGCCAGGTCCCGTGGCCGAGGAGCAGCGCGAGCCGCCCCGGCGCGCCAATCGGCTGCGGCGCTCGGGCCGCGCCGCGCGCGCGCTGGACGAGGCCACGACATTGGATCCGTTTCAATGATCGCGGCCGCGCCTCTCCTCGTGTTGCTCGCCGCCGCCGACCCGGGCGCCGCGTCGGCCCGGGCGCTGTTCGATCGCGCCGAGGTGAAGTTCAACCTGGGCAACTTCGAGGCGGCGGCCGCCGACTACCAGGCCGCGTACGAGCTGGATCATCGACCGGCGCTGCTGTTCGACGTCGGGCAGTGCTACCGGAACCTGGGCAACTACGAACGCGCGCGGTTCTATTATCGGCGGTTTCTGACGCTCGACCCGCGGACCCCTGCTCGCCGCGACACCGAGAAGCTGATCGACCTCATGTCGAAACGCCTGGACGAGCAGGGGGCCAAGCCGGACCTGGCGGCGCGCGATCCGGGCGCCGGTCCGGTGGCGACGCCCTCGTTCGCGCCCACGGCGGCGCGTGTCGACGGGCAAGCGCCGCAGTCCGCCCGCCCGCCGGTGTACCGCCGCGTCTGGTTCTGGGGCGCCGTGGCCGGCGTGGTCGCGGGCGGCGTGGCCGCGGGACTGCTGCTGTCGCGCGACGACCCCCACGGCAGCCTGGCGTCCATCGACGTGCGGAGCGCCGGCGTCGCCGCGCGCTGAGGATCCGGCGCGGCCCGGCCGCCAAACCCCGTCGGGCCGGCGCCGGTCCGGGACGCGCGTCCACCAGCGCCGCGCCCGTCTGGCCGCCACGAGCTGCTGGACGCCATCGAGGCGCACCGCACCGGCCGGTTGCCCCTGGTGGTGCCCCTCACGCTGATTGCGCACCACGCCCGGCGCCTGGAGAGCCGTTACCTGCCGGAGTAGACTTGCCTTCATCCCCACCCGGACGAGGTGCAATTGCGGAACCGGGCCTGAGGGTCGTGCGCTAAAATGAAGCGCATGGCACTTCGGGGCGCGAGCTGGCTGGCCTGGCTGCCGCTGGCGGCGCTGGCGGCCTGTGGTTCCGGAGGCGGCGCCAAACCCGACGCCGGCGCGGCCAGCGGCCACGACGCGGACTTCTCGGTCTGTTCGGGAACGCCGGCGGTGCCCTACACGCCGGGCGTGTCGGTGCTCTCCGCGTCGGGCGGCTATCGGGCCAGCGTCGAGAGCGCCACCACGGTCGACAACCTGGGCAACTCGACGCCCACGGCGGCGATCGGCAAGGCCAGCTTCACCGTGCTGGTCGCGGCAGCCGCCGACGGCGGGGCGGCAGCGTCGACCGACGGCCTGACGATGAGCATCCCGCCGTCGCCCGCCCAGGTGCCGGCCGACCCCTACATGCCGGTGCACAAGCACGGGGCGTCGACGATCCCCACCATCACGGCGCAGGGAAGCGGCACGTTCACGGTGGCCGGCATCGACTTTTTCATGGGTGGCTACTGGGAGCTTTACCTGGACCTGCAGCCGGCCGGCGCCGCCACCGTCGATCGGGTGACGTTCCCGATCTGCATCCCGAACGATTGACGTTGGGTCTTCACGGCGTGAACGCGGGGGCGGCCATCGCCGCCATCCAGGCCCGGGCGGCGCGGTTTCGCGCCGGCGATCGATCGCCGGACGGGCGCAAGCTGGCGCTGGTCGTCGAGGGCGGCGCGCTGCGTGGCGTCTGTTCGGCGGGCGGCGTGGTGGCGCTGGAGGATCTGCGCCTGACCGACGTCTTCGATCACGTTTACGGAACGTCGGCCGGCGTGATGAACGCCAGCTACTTCGTGGCCGGCCAGGCCCGGCTCGGCATCCGCATCTATTACGAGGACATGAACCGCCGCAGCATCGTCAATCCCTGGCGCCTCTGGCGGATTCTGGATCTGGACCGGCTGTTCGAGAGGGCCGTGATGGGGAACAAGCGGCTGGACGTCGAGGCCGTGCTGGCGTCGCGCTCGAAGCTGTTCATCGCCACCCTCGAGATGGCCACCGGCGCCGGACGGCTGTTCGACGCCCAGGCGCTCGCGAGCCCGGAGAAGCTGCTGCGGGCGTTGCAGGCAGCCACCGCCGCGCCGCTGCTCTATCGCGGGCGGGTGGACGTCGACGGGCTGCGCTGCATGGACGCCGGCATGGTCAACGCCTTCCCGGTCGAGGACGCCATCGCCGCCGGCTGCACCGACCTCCTGGTCCTGCTCACCCGCCCGGTCGGCTACCGCCGGCGGCCGGCCGGACGTCTCATGCGCTGGCTGTTCAACCGCTTGCACGCGGCGGGCAACCCCAAGCTGGCCCGGACGGTGGCCGTCCGGCACGAAGCGGACGCGCGGCAGCGCGACCTGGCGTTCGGGCGGGCGCCGCTGCCGCCCGGCGTGAACCTGGCGACCATCTGCACCGACGACGACGAGCGCGTCGGCCGGCTGACCCGCGACAGGCGGCTGCTGCGGGCGGGCGCCCTGGCCTTCGGGCGCAAGACGCTGCGCGCGTTCGGCGCCGATGCCCAGGGCTGGTCGCTGGCCTGACCGCGGCCCCTGCCCTTCGCGTTGCGGTCCGCTCGACCGCCGGCCGGCGCTGGGGGAACGAGGTCCATGAGAGTCGTTTGCGCAGGCCCGACGAACGTTGCGGTCCGCTCGACCGCCGGCCGGCGCTGCGGGAGCGAGGTCCATGAGAGTCGTCTGCGCAGGGCCGACGAACGTTGCGGTCCGCTCGACCGCCGGCCGGCGCTGCGGGGTTGGCTGCGCGGGGCCCGCGGTTGCCGTCCTGATTGTCCCCGCGCCGACTCCGATCCGGCGCTCGGCCCGGCTGGGCGCTCCGGGCGGCTGGTGCGACCGCCGTCCGGTCGACCGAACGGCGCTGGGGCCTACTGCGCGGCCAGCCCGGCACAGCGGGCGTGGCTGACCGCCGGGGTGGTGTTGCTCTTGTACGCTCCCGTGGCGACGCACGTCATGAGCGCGCCGGTCGTGGCGTCGGTGGTCTGGAAGGCGTTGGCCGCGCTGGACGTCCAATCCAGCGCCGCGCCGCCGCCCAGCGTGTAGCGCGCGATCTGCGCCGGCACCGACGGATCCAGGTCGCCGCTGGCCACCAGGCCGTTCAGCACGTCGTCGCCGATCGCCTGCAGGTGGACCTGCACGGTCACGTGGTCCGGCAGCGCGCTCAGCGTTCCGGTGCTGGGAAATTCATGCATGAAGTGCGTCTGGTAGGAGGTCGGGTCGTTGACGTTCTGGATCAATAAGCCGGGAAGCTGGTTGCTGCGCGCCAGCGTCTGGGCCTGCCAGAACATCGTCACGGGATTTCCGCTGCCATCGTAGAGGCAGTCGCGGATCAACCACAGGTCGGGATCGGGCGAGCTCTCTTCCAGCGGCAGCGCGCTGGGAAACGGGCCGGCGGCCTGCGCGTTGCCGCTGGCGTAGATCACCTGGCCGCCCTGATAGGCGGTCAGCTCGATCCAGGCGCGACGGTCGGGGGTGGCGCCGCTCGGCCAGCCGTGGCCGGACGCGCCGGTGTTGTCGATGGTGAGCTGCAGCCGGCGGGTGGCCGGGTTGAGGCACAGCGTCTCTTGCAGCGCGGTGTCCAGCAGCGCCTGCGCCGCGGGCCGCTGGGGGGGCGCGTCGCCGGTCGGCAGATCGACGGCCGGAAAGCCGTGATCGTGCAAGCGGCGGATCTTGCCGGGCGTGGTCGACGCGGCGGCGCCGTTGCTGGCCGACATGTGGCACTGGGCGCAGCTCTCGCCGTTGGGCAGCTGCGACAGCGTGGTCGCGCGCCACTCGGCGAACGTCCGCTCGACGTGCGCGCCTTGCAGGTTGACGATGTCGTGGCAGCTCCCGCAGGCGCTGGCCGATTCGGGCGTGGCGCCGTCCAGGAACCGCGAGTACGAGACCTCGTGCGGCGAGCCGGGCGCCGGATCGCTGAACGGCCCGAACAGGTGACCGTCGGCGGCCAGGGTCAGCGGGTTGTTGTGCGTGTCGGTGACGTCGGTCACCGAATGGCAGAAGTAGCAGGTGACCCCCTTGGTCGAGGCGGGCAGGGCGTCGAGGTTGGTCCCGTCGGTCATCTGGGTTCGAACGGCCACCGGCGCGTGGCAGTTGAGGCAGAACGTCCCCAGCGCTCCGTTGGTTTCGCGCTGGGCGCGCGCGTTCATGGCGCGGAAGACCGGATCGTCGGTCGCGTAGGCGTGCATGCTCTGCGCCCACTGCTGGTACTGGGCCGGGTGGCAGGTCTGACAGACCGCCGGGTCCATCAGCGCCTGCGGCGACAGCGTCGCCGTGTCGGGCGAGCCGCCGCAGCCGGCCGCCGCGCCGGCGGCCAGCAGCAACACGAGGGGGCGCCACGCCATGAACACACCAGTATGTCCCGGCGTCGGCCGCATGTCACAATCCGGCCGTGCGCATCGGAGGTGTCTCGGCGGTGGTGCTGTGGGCCGGCTTTCTGGGAGCCTTGGCGCCCGGCGCGGGCTGCACGTCGTCCGGCGGCGCGCAGAGCTGCCCGGTCGCCCCGGTCGACCCACCCTGTCCCGACGCCGCGCCGAGCTTCGCCGAGGACGTCTACCCGCAGGTCTTTCAGCCGGCGTGCGTGCGCTGCCACAGCCCGACCGGCGAAGAGTCGAAGACGCCGCTCACCAGCTATCAGCAGATCTACGGCGCCGGCGGCGTCACCGCGAAGGAGATCTATTTCCAGGTGTTCCAGGCCTGTCTGATGCCGCCGCCCAGCGGCCCCGAGCTGCTGAGCGACGTTCAGCGCCAAAAACTGCTGGACTGGTTCGCCTGCGGAGCGCCCGACGACTGATCAGCGCACCTGGACGTAGAACGCGGCGTGTCCGTGGGGCGAGTCCTCGGCGGTGTCGTTGCACTCCTCGTAAAGGTGGAACCGGACGGTCCACTGGCCTGCCGCGTCGAAGCGGATCGGCCCCACCTTGTAGACGCCGGGCGCGATCTCGGGCGCTTCGTCCCGGGGCGGCGTCGCGCCGTGCGTGAGCGTCAGCGAGACGTCCGCGCGGATGCCGGCGCAGTTGGCCGGTTTGCCGTCGGCCAGCCGGAGGGCGGTGACGGTGAAGTAGGTGTCGGTGTTCTGCTGGATCGGCGTGGCGACCCAGCTCAGGTAGTACTTGCAGTCGTCGTCGTCGCCGGCCGACCCGTACATGGTGTCGCCGTACTCGCTGGTGTCCGCTCCGGCGTCGGGGGCGCCGGCGTCGGCGGGCTCGTGAGACGTACCGGCGTCCGCGGTGAAGGTCACGCCGCAGCCGAGCGCGCTGGCCGGAACCGAGGACAGGTCGTCCACCTGACACAGGCCGATGATCTGCATCCGCTGGCCCCCGTCGGCGTGGCTGCAGTGATGATCCAGCGGGCCCAGGACGACGCCGCTCGGCGATTCGACGGGCGCTGCGTCGGTGTTGCCGGCGGTGGCCTTGCCGCTGCCGTCGCAACCGCCGCCGAAAAGAGCCGCCAAGCCGAGCGCCGCCAACAGCCGAGAAGGGGTCCGCATCCCGGAAGGCTAAGCTGGCGGCGCCCGCCCGCGAATGGATAATATTTTCGCAGCCGGTCAGACGCGCGGCGGGTACTTCTTGAGTTTCAACTGCAGCGTGCGGCGCGTGATGCCCAGGCGGCGGGCCGCTTCCGAGATGTTGTGGTTGCAGTCGGCCAGCACGCGCTGGATATGCTCCCATTCGGCGCGCGCCAGCGACGGGGCCGCGGCCGCGGCGGGGCGCACCGGCTCGCCGGTCAGCGCGGCCAGGACCTGGTCGGCGTCGACCGGCTTGCTGAGGTAATCGTGGGCGCCGGCCCGCAGCGCCTCCACCGCCGACGTGATGCTGCCGTAGCCGGTCAGCATGACGATCCGCGCGCCGGGTGACAGCTCGAGGAGCGGCGCGATGAGGGCGATCCCCGACGGCCCCGCCATCCGCAGGTCGACGACGGCGTACGGCGGTTTGTGCGTGCCGGCCACCGCCAGCGCCGCCGGGACGTCGGCCGCGGTCACGACCGGGTGCCCGCGGTCGCGCAACGCGCGCGCCATGCGCTCGCGGAACACGTCGTCGTCGTCGACCAGCAGGATGGTCCCGGCGCCGGTCATGCGGGGTCCTCGCAGCGCGGGACCCACAGCCGGGCGGTCGTGCCCCGGCCCGGCGACGAGGCGATCGACAGCTCGCCGCCCGCGCGTTCGACGATGGCGCGCGCCAGGAACACGCCCAGGCCCATCCCCTGGCCGGCCGGCTTGGTCGTGAAGAACGGTTCGCCCACCCGATCGAGGACCGAGGCCGGAATGCCGGCCCCGCGGTCCGCGATCTCGAACACGACCCCACGGCGGCCTTCGTCGGAGGCCACCCGCAGCGACACCGGCGTGCCGGCCGGCGAGGCCTGCCGCGCGTTGTCGACCAGCCCCCGCAAGGCCTGCGCGAACGCGTGGCGGGGCAGGGCGGCAGCCGCCGCGGCGGTCCGTTCGTCGACCGACAGCGCCAGTGCCCGGTCACCCGCCGCGTCGCCGAAGCAGTCGGACAGGAGCTCGCGAATCGAAATCTTGGCGAAGCGCTCGCCCGCCGGCTCGCCGGCGTCGATGCGCATGCGGGCCAGGATGCGCCGGCAGCGCTCGACCTCGTCGCGCATCAAGCGCACGTCGGCCGGATCCACCCCGGCCCCGGCCACCTGCCGTTCCAGTTCCTTGGCGACGACGGCGATGGTGGACAGCGGCGTCGCCAGTTCGTGAGCCGCCCCGGCCGCCAGGGTGGCCAGCGACGCCAGCCGCTGCTGGCGCGCCGTCAGGCTGCGGGAGGCTTCCAGCTCGAGGTCGCGCGCCGCCAGCGCCCGCCGCACCCGCAGCAGGAAGTAGACGATGAACGCGGCCGCCACCCCGAAAGCCACCCACATGCCGCGCAGGTGCAGCGCCATGTGCGCCGCATGACCGCCGCTCGCCGGCAGCGGCCGGTGCTGGGCAAACAGCACCGCCGAACAGGCCAGCGACAGAAAGACCAGCGCCCACGTCCAGGCCGAGCGCAGCGTCATGGCCGCGATGGCGATGGGGACGAGGTAAAGGAAGCTGAAGGGATTTTCGGGGCCACCCGTGAAGTAGAGGAGCCCCGAGAAGGCCAGCACGTCGAACGCCATCACGGCCAGCAGCCATGCCTCTTGCGGCGCGCGCACGCGGCCCAGGGCCAGCGCGGCCAGATTCGACGCCGCTTCGAGCGCGATGATCGCGGCCAGCGGCGCCAGCGGGATCGGCAGGCCCATGCCCAGCCGGACCACCGCGACGGTGATCGCCTGGCCGGCGATGGTCGCGAACCGCAGCCGAATCAGCCACCCGAAGTTGATGCGCGCGGTGGGCGTGACCGGCTCGGCCATGCGGCCGACTATATCCGGGGGGGGCGCTCCCGGGGCGGCGTCGCGCCGGACGCCCCGGCCGCCACCCGGGCCAGCGTCTCCAGCAGCACGTGCGCCTGAACCGGCTTGGGCAGCATCTCCAGCTGGCCGCGGTCGCTGCGCATCGAATCCGGGCGGAAGCCGCTGGCCGTCAGAAGCACGACGGGCAGGGGGGCCAGCGCCGGGTCTTCGAGCTGCGCGCGCCGAAAGTCCCAGCCGTCGACTTTAGGCATCATCAAGTCCAGCAAGATCACGGTGGGGCGAAGGCCGGCGCGCAGCGCGTCCAGGGCTTCGCCCCCGTCGGACGCGGGGGCGACCTCGTACCCTTCGCCGGTCAGCAGTTCGGTGAGCGCATTCCGGACGTCCGGGTCGTCTTCGATCACCAGGACCGTATGCTTGGGGCCGGCCACGTCGAATCAAGATTCGCAGGCGCCGCCGGTGCGTCAAGGGGCGAAGCCCCGAATCCGGTCAAGATTCGCACGAAATCGGTCGATGCAAGCGCCATGAGCGTGGCGGCCGTCCGTCAGCCTCCCTATCCCGTCCGGGTGCAGCAGCGCCGGTGTGGCAAGTGCGGCAAGCTGGTGTCCCGAAGCGCCTACGCCTGCCGCCGCTGCGGCAAGGCGCAGCGCCTGCGGCCCCGCATGATGCTGCTGTTCGCGGCGGGAGTGCTCATCGTGGGGATGTTCGCGGTGGCGATCCTGTCCGGCACCGCGGCCCCGGCGCGGTCGGCCGAAACGCCGGCGGTGATTGCGTCGCCGGTCGCCGCGGCGGCGGGATTCATGAAGGCCCAGACGCCGGAGGTCACGGCGGAAGACCTGTGGTCCGCGTACTCGCGCGACCGCGTGGCGGCCGAGCGCGCTTATCGGGACCGCTCGGTGGTGGTGACGGGGACGATTCGCGCGGTCGACCGAAACTTCGAGGGGGACATGGTGGTGCGGCTGTCCACGCCCGACCCGTTGGAGACCGTGAACGCGAAGCTGGCCACGCGGACCGATCCGGCGCTCACCGGCCTCACCAAGGGTCGGTCGGTGTCGCTCCTGTGCGTCGGGCACGGCGCGCTGATGGGCGCGCCGGTGCTGGCCAGCTGCTTCGTCAGGTAGCGGCGCGCGGCGCGCGGCGGGCGGCGGCGTAGGCCGGCGCGGCAGCCAGCAGCCGGGCGTGCAGCACCTGCGCGGAGGTCTGCCCCGGCGCGGTCGACGCGCCCACGAACCCGTACGCCAGCCGAGAGCCCGCGGCGGCGAGCTCGATCCGGAACGCGTCGTCGCCCATCCCGATGACGGCGGTGCGCTCCGGCCGCCGTGCCAGCAGCGCGCGCAGGACCGCCCGGTCGGCCTCGCTGTTCACCGCCGTCGCGACCTTGGCGATCGCGGTCGGCGCCCCCTCGTGCGCGCGGTCGACCACCGCCAGCAGATCGTCCAGCGGTGGCGTTCGCGCGAAGTCGTGGTGAGACACGACCAGCTGCCCGCCGGGCTGGGCCGCCACCAGCCGCGCGACGTCGCCGGCGATCGGCGCGTCGTCCTCGACGTCGATCCAGGACGCCACGCGGAGCGCGTCGCGGAACAGTGCCAGGCGCGCCGGTTCGGTGCCCGCGTAGCGGCCGCCCTGCGCCGACGATCGGACGGTGACCAGGACGGGCGTGCCGGTCTCCTCCAAGCGCGCGCAGGCCGCCGCCGCTTCGGGCGGCAGCGCTTGCCTGTCGAACAGGTCGACCCGCGCTTCGACCAGGTCGTAGGGGCGCTGCGAGGGCGGCAGGGCGGCGCAGGCGGTCAGGGTCGCCGCGCTGTCGGCGACGCCGACCACCAGGGGCCCGGAAGGGAGCTGCGGCATCACGCGAACCTACCGCGAGCGCCGCGCGCCGGGAGCCTCAATCGCCGGCGACGACGATCAGGAACCGGCCGCGCCGGCCGTTCCGGTCAGGTCGAGGAGACCGCCCACCCCCGGCAGGCCGCCGATCCCCGGCAGACCGCCAATGCCCGGCAGACCGCCAATGCCCGGCAGGCCGCCAATGCCCGGCAGGCCGCCGACGCCC
>JAICYS010000160.1 GCA_025934105.1 Myxococcota bacterium
CCCGGTGGAGATCTGCAACGGCAAGGACGACAACTGCAACGGCCAGATCGACGAAGGCGTCTCCAACGCCTGCAGCCAGTGCACGCCCGGGAACACCATCGCGAACTGCGGTGGGTTCTCGTTCAGCCCGAACGACCCGAACGACCCGGACAACAAGCTGGGCGCCGCCTCGCACCACTGCGCGGTCGAGACCTGCAACTGCCAGGACGACAACTGCAACGGCAAGGTCGACGAAGGGCTGCCCACCAACGCCTGCGGCGGCCCTTGCGGCTGCGCCGTGCCGGCCGAGATCTGCGACGGCCTGGACAACAACTGCGACGGCCTCATCGACAACGGCAACTGGTCCAGCGGCGCGGTCGGGACCAAGTGCAACAACGGCCTCAAGGGCGCCTGCAACCGGGACGGCGTGCTGGTGTGCAACGGCAACGGCACCGACACGGTCTGCAGCGCCCCGGCGGTCGGCCCTCAGCAGGAGGTCTGCAACGGCGTCGACGACAACTGCGACGGGCAGGTCGACGAGGGGACGCTGCCCGGCGTCGGGGAAAAGTGCGGCAACGGCCTGGGCGCCTGCCAGGCCGGCACCATCGTCTGCAAGAACGGCAAGCTGGTCTGCAACGTCACCAGCATGCCCCAGCCCGAGGTCTGCAACGGCATCGACGACGACTGCGACGGCGTCGTCGACGACGGCAACTTCCCCGAGACCGGCACGCCCTGCCTCTGCCCCGGGCTGAGTCAGGACCAGGTCGGGGTCGGGATCTGCAAGGCCGGCACGCTCAAGTGCATGGGCGTGATGGGGTTCGTCTGCGCCGGGTGCGTGCTGCCGACCCAGGGGGAGGTCTGCAACGGCAAGGACAACAACTGCGACGGCCGCGTCGACACGACCGGCAACTGCCCGAACGGCTACGGTTGCAAGGACGGCGCCTGCACGCTGCAGTGCTCGGGCGGCGAGTTCCCCTGCCCCCCCAGCTACAAGTGCGTGAACAACTACTGCATCCCGCAGCGGTGCGCCAACGTCAGCTGCCCGTCCGGCTCCCACTGCGACGAGAGCACCGGGGCCTGCGTCGACAACTGCGCCAACGCGAACTGCAAGGCGCCCGCGGTCTGCGTGAACGGGTCGTGCGTCGACTGCAACCAGCTCGGCTGCGAAGCGGGCAAGCTCTGCGTGGCGGGGGTGTGCGTCGAGGACAAATGCAAGGGCGTGACCTGCGAGCAGAACCAGTACTGCCAGGACGGCGCTTGCAAGGACCTCTGCAACTCGAACACCTGCGGCAAGGGGCAGAGCTGCATTGCCAACCGCTGCCAGGATGACCCCTGCGCCACCCTGTTCTGCGGGAACGGCGCCTACTGCGACAGCGCCACCGGCACCTGCATGCCGAACAAGTGCCTGGCCATCCAGTGCAGCGCCGGCCAGCAGTGTGTCCCGTCCAAGGCGACCCAGGCGCTCACGACCGGCACCGATCCCTGCGAGACCGACCCGTGCCTGACGATCAACTGTCCCAGCGACTGCTGGACCTGCGTCATCGACCAGAACAGCGGCGCCGGGAGTTGCCAGCTGGATCAGAACAAGTGCCAGTCGGTCGCCACCAAGGTGGGCCAGCACGGCGGCGGCGAGTCGGGGTGCAGCTGCGAGGTCGGCGGCGGCCCCGGTCGCGCGGGCTGGCTGGCGCTGGCGGTCGGGCTGGTGCTGGTCGCCGGACGGCGGCGGCGCGGCCTCGCGCCGCGGCGCTGAGCTTCGCGGCGGCGCCGCAGCGCGCGGCGGGAGAGGTGGTTCGGGCGCCGCCGGGGCCCGGCCGCCGGCCAGATCGGCGGCTTTTGACGCGCGCTCCCTGCCGGCGGCCCCATGGCCGCCGCTTCATTTGCTATTCTGCCCCGCCGTGACGGCTGCCGCTGCAATGTCCCCCGCCTCGTCCGGGCCGTCGGCCCGCGGGCTGCTGCCCGACGAGCTGCGCGGCTGGGTCGCGGCGGCGGGCGCTCCCGCCTATCGGGCCGAGCAGATCTTCCGGTGGCTGCACGCCCACGGCGTCGAGAGCACCGCCGAAATGGCCAACGTGCCGCCGGCGCTGCGCGAGGCCCTGGAGGCGGCTCATCCGCTGCGCCCGCTGGCCCTGGACGTGGTTCAGACCGCCCGCGACGGCACCCGCAAGCTGCGCTGGAAGACGCACGACGGGCGCGCCATCGAGTCCGTGCTGATCCCGGACACCGACGCCGAGCGGGACAAGCTCACCCTCTGCGTCTCGTCGCAGGTGGGGTGCGCGATCGATTGCCAGTTCTGCGCCACGGCCACGCTGGGCTTCGGCCGCCACCTGGGCGCGGACGAGATCGTCGAGCAGATCACGCGCGCCACCGCCATCGCCGGCCGGCGGCCCACCAACCTGGTGTTCATGGGGATGGGCGAGCCGCTGCACAACTTCGATCAGCTGACGCGGGCGCTGGCGCTGCTCGAACACCCGTGGGGCGCCGCGTTCTCGCCGCGGCGGATCACCGTCTCGACGGCGGGGCTGGTGAGCGGCATCGACAAGCTGGCGGCCCTGTCGCCCGCCCCCAACCTCGCCATCTCGCTGAACGCCACCACCGACGAGGTGCGCGACCGGATCATGCCCATCAACCGGCGCTGGCCCATCGCCGCGCTGCTGGACGCCGCCCGCCGGTTCCCGCTGTCGCACGGCCGCCGGGTGACCTTCGAATACGTCCTGCTGGCGGGCGTGAACGACACCGACGCCGACGCCGACCGGCTGGTCCGCCTGCTGCGTGACATCCCGTCGAAGGTGAACCTCATCCCGTGGAACGGCTTCCCGATCCAGACCGACGGCGGCCCCGTCTATCGATTCCAGCGCCCACCGGCCGAACGCATCCGGACGTTCCAGGAGCGGGTCCGCGCTTCGGGCATGGCCATCTACATCCGCTCGCCCCGGGGCGACGACATCGACGCCGCCTGCGGGCAACTCGCCGCCCGGCCCGACTCGGACCTGGCGACCATCCGG
Organism: Myxococcota bacterium; assembly: GCA_025934105.1. Classification (GTDB taxonomy): domain Bacteria; phylum Myxococcota_A; class Polyangia; order Fen-1088; family Fen-1088; genus JADGRB01. Next base: position 2,982 of record JAICYS010000160.1, read on the forward strand.
CCATGGACACCGACGCCGAGCTGACCGGCGCGCGCGACCTGGCCATCGACGCCTGTGGCCGCATCGCCGAGTTCTGGGGGTTCACCCGCACCATGGGCCGGGCCTTCGGCCTGCTGTACCTGTCGCGCGATCCGCTGCCCCAAAGCGAGATCCAGAAGCGGCTCGGCATCTCGGCCGGCAGCGCGTCGATGACGCTGTCGGCGCTGGGGCGCTGGGGCGTCGTTCACAAGGTCTGGGTGCGCGGGCAGCGCCGCGAGCACTACCAGGCCGAGACCGACTTCTGGAAGATGATCTCCGGCGTTCTGAACGAACGCGAGCGGCGCGAGATCGGCGCCGCCGTCGAGGTGGTCGGGCGGGCCGAGACCACCGCCCGCGCCGCCCAAGCCGAGCTGGACAAGCCCGGCGCCCCCCGCCGCGCCAAGGCCGACGCCGATTTCGTCGTCGAGCGGGTGGCCCGCCTGGGCGACATCTGCCGGCTGGGCGAGACCATGCTGGACATGCTGCTGGGGCAGCTCACCCTGGACGTGGGCCGCTTCCGGCACGTGCTGAAGGTGCCCGCCCCGCCCGAGGACACGGCCGCCCAGCCGCCCGACGCCGCCCAGCCGCACCGCCGCCGTCGCTGAGCCCCCCGACAGCGGGACGGCGTGACGGCCGGACAGCTCCCCCGCCCGTCGGCCCTTGGGTTACGGCCACGCCAGGGGACTCGGTGAACCGCGAATGTCGGACAGATCGAGGCTGGCAGGCTTTGGGCGGATTGCCGAGGCTGTCGAAAGCGCGGAGCGAAGCGGCAGGCTCGATCCGACCCGCTTTTCCGCTCGCGAACCGAAAGACTAATCGGAAGCCCAGTCCCGGCGGGCGCAGATGGCGGCCAGCGACTCGGCCTCCGCGCTCCCCGGCTCGGGCGCGTGTGCGTACGCCCAGCGGACCTCCGGCGGCATCGACATCAGGATCGACTCGACCCGCCCGTCGGTGCGCAGGCCAAAGACGGTGCCGCGATCGTAAAGAAGGTTGAACTCGACGTAGCGGCCCCGCCGCAGGAGCTGCCAGTTGCGCTCGCGCTCGCCCCAGGCGTCGTGGCGGCGGCGCTCGACGATCGGCAGATACGCCTCGAGCACCGCGTCCCCCACCGCCCGCAGGAACGCGAACAGCGCCTCGGGGTCGCCCTCGCGCGGCGAAGAAGCTTCTGGCGGCGGCTGCCCGGCGGTGGCCTCGGCGCCCGCCCCCAGGTAATCGAAGAAGATGCCGCCCACGCCGCGCGGCTCGTTCCGGTGCGGCAGAAAAAAATACTCGTCGCACCAGCGCTTGAAGCGCGGGTAAAAGCCGCGGTCGTGCCGGTCGCAGGCCGCCCGCAAGGTCCGGTGAAAGTGAGTGGCGTCCGCCGGGACCACGTAGTGGGGCGTGAGGTCCGTCCCCCCGCCGAACCAGGAGTGGCCGCCCCGCTGGATGTGCCGGACGTTGGCGTGCACCGTCGGGACGCGCGGGCTGCGCGGGTGGAAGATCAGCGACACGCCGGCCGCCCGGAAGGCCACGCCCTCCCCCGGCAGCGCCCGCGCCATCTCCGGCCGCAGCTCGCCGTGCACGTCGGAAAAGCCGATGCCGGCCTTCTCGAACAGCGCGCCGCCGGCCATCACGCGCGTGCGGCCACCGCCGCCGCCCGGGCGCTTCCAGGCGTCCTCGTGAAATTTTCCGGCGCCGTCGAGCGCTTCGACCGCGGCGCAGATGCGGTCTTGCAACCCCAGGAAGTAGTCGCGCGCCCGGTCGCCCAGCGGGGCAGCCTCACTCATCTGGTCATCTCCTCGGCGAGGGGACCCCGCCCCCGCCCGACGCCTTCAGCCCCGCGATCCGCTGTCCGACGTCGCGAAAATTCGGATCGCGCTTGCCGACGCTCTCGAAAAAGTACAGCGCCTCGCGCACGTCGCCCAGTTGCTCGAACACCGCCCCCAGCTGGTAATAAAGCCCGATCGACTCCTGCGCCGTGGCCTGCGGCAGGTTCAGCGCCTCTTTGTAGCGGGCCACCGCGCCGCCCAGATCGCCCTTGGACTCGACGCACTCGCCGATCATCGTCAGGGCGAACACGGCGCGCGCCGGGTCCGCCGCCAGCTGCTTGAACTCTTCGATGGCCGCCTCGTGAAGGCCCATCTGCTTGTAGGCGATCCCCTTGTCGCCGTGGGTGGCCGGGTCGGCCCGCTCGGACGGCGTCAAGCGGGCCACCGGCGCCGACACGGCGGCCGTCAACGGGGCCGGCGCCGCCTCGGTCGGGATGGCGCCCGCCACGCCGGCGTCGACCCGCCGCCGGCGCTCCAGCACCAGCGGGTGCCCGGGGAAGCGCCGCTCGAGGTCGACCAGGGCGGCGCGCGCCTCGTCGTGCAGCGCCTGCTGGGCGAAGAAGTCCAGCTGCTCCAGCTCCAGCACCAGCTCGTCCTCCGCCGCCGGCGTCGGCGTGGCCCCGCCGGTGGTCCGCCGCCCCAGGATCCGCGCCGCCTCCGTGTTGCCGGGGTCCAGCGCCAGCGCCTGTTCGGCGGCGGCCCGCGCGGCCGTCTCGTCGGCTGCCGCCCGGAGCTGCCGGGCCACCGCCACCAGCTCGGCGGCCGCTTCGTTCTTGCGCCCGATCTGCGCCAGCACCGACGCCAGCCGCTCGCGCGCCCCCCGATGCTGCGGCTCGATGGTGAAGACCCGGCGCAGGTGGTCGACCGCCCGCTCACCGAGGCCGTACTTCACGAACACCTCCGCCTCGGACAAGATCCGCGTCACGTCGTCCGGGTGCGGCCCGGACAGCGCCCCCGACGCCCCGCCGGCCCGAGGCGTCGGCACCGCCTCGGGCGTCGCCTTCCGCGCCCCCGCCTCGACCCCGGTCACCATCGACGACGCCGCTCCGGCCCGCGGCCGGGGCGGCGGCACGCGCACCCGCGCGGCGGCCGCCGCCCGCGAGATCCCCCAGCGGGCCGCCATCTCGCGCGACTCGCCGTCGGTGGCGTCCAGCGCCAGCGCCGCCCGCACCGCGGCGTCGCGCGCCGCCTCCCGCCTGGCCTCGGCGTGAATCTCGGCCAGCTCGCGCCAGACCGAGACCGCGTTGCGCGGGTCCAGCGTCTCCAGCGCCTGCGCCAGCAACGCGATGTTGTCGGGATCGCGCGGAGACGCGCGCAGCGGGCGTTGCAGCTTGGACAACGCCAGCCGGGGATTCTTGCGCCCGATGTAGATGGCGGCCAGCTCGCGCGCCAGGGCGTGGTTCTCGGGCTGATGGAACAGCAGCCGCTCGGCCACCCGCAGGAACTCCTCGGCCCGCCCCTCGCGGCGAAGCTGGTCGGCTGCCTGGGTCAGCTCGCCGATCGCCTCGTCGGTGCGGCCGGCTTGCGTGGCCGCCTCCGCCAGCCGGATGCGCGACACCACGTTGTCCGGGTGCATCTCGACCACCCGGCGCAAGGCCGGCAGCGCGTCGGCCGCGCGCCCGGCGTGCAGCAGCTCGCGCGCCGCCGTCTCGAGCTCGCCGAGCGCGTCCGACACCATCCCCATCCGGCGATAGACCTCGCCCAGCTGAATGCGCACGTGCGAGAGATTCGGCGCCAGCTTGAGCACGCTCTTGTAGACGGTCAGCGCCTTCGGAAGGAATCCCTGCGCGATGTAGATCTCGGCCGTGCGCAGGTAGATGTCGCGGGCCTCGGCCTGCGCGCCCTGGCGGACGCGGATCTCCGCCATCTTCAACCAGGTGCGGGTGTCCGCCGGATCCTCCTGGACCACGCGCGCGAACTCCTCGAGGGCGCGCTGGTCGTGCCCACGTTCCAGATACTTCTGTGCCGCGGCGAGATGCTTGTCTTTCTTCGTCAGCACCGGCGGCGTAAGTCTACATCCGCTCGACCAGGTGGGTATCCATCTTACCGGCCACGTATTCCGGATTGGCCAGCAGACGCCTGAAGAAGTCCAGATTGGTCTTGCACCCCTCGACCACGAACTCGGCCAGGGCCCGCCTCAACCGGGCCAGCGCAGCCGGCCGGTTTTCGGCCCGCACGATGAGCTTGGCGAGCAGCGAGTCATAAAACGGGGGGACCAGATACTGGTTGTAAATGTGGGTGTCGACCCGGACGCCCAGGCCGCCGGGCAGGTTCAGGGCCGTGATCCGCCCCGGCGAGGGCGCGAAGGTGACCGGGTCCTCGGCGTTGATGCGCAGCTCGATCGAGTGCCCGCGCGGCCGGATGTCCCCCGACAACTTCAGGGGCTCGCCCGCCGCCAGCTTCATCTGCTCGCGGACCAGATCGACGCCGAACACCTCCTCGGTGACGGTGTGCTCGACCTGGATGCGGGTGTTCATTTCCATGAAGTAGAAGCGCTTGTCTTCGTCCAGCAGGAATTCCAGCGTGCCGACGGTGAGGTATCCCAGCCTCTCGGTCGCCTTCCGGGCGATGGCCAGCAGCTTGCCGCGGCGCTCGTCGTCCAGCGCCACGCTGGGCGCCTCCTCGACCAGCTTCTGGTGGCGGCGCTGGATCGAGCACTCCCGCTCGCCCAGGGCCACCGCGCGGGTGCCGTCGCCCAGCACCTGCACCTCGATGTGGCGCGGCCGGCCCACGAACCGTTCGAGGTAAACGTTGGGATTGCCGAAGCCGGCCTGCGCCTCGGAGCGGGCAGCCGCCAGCTGCGCCGACAGGCGCGACTTGCTGTCGACCACCTTCATGCCGCGCCCGCCGCCGCCGGCCGACGCCTTGATGATGACCGGCAGCCCGATGCGCTCGACCGCCTCCTCCGCCTGCCGATCGCTCTCGATGACGCCGGTGCCGGGGAGGATCGGGACGCCGGCCTGTTCCATGGCGGCGCGGGCCTCGACCTTGTCGCCCATCTTGCGCATCACCTCGGGCTGCGGGCCGATCCAGTGCAGCCCGCACTTCTTCACCACCTCGGCGAAGTGCGCATTTTCCGCCAGGAACCCGTAACCCGGGTGGACGGCGTCGGCGCGCGTCACCTCGGCGGCGCTGATGATGGCGGGGATCGACAGGTAGCTGGCGCGCGCCGGCGGCGGCCCGATGCAGACCTTCTCGTCGGCGAAGCGGACGTGCAGCGCATCCGCGTCGGCGGTCGAGTGCACGGCCACCGAGCGCAGCCCCATCTCGCGGCAGGCGCGGATCACGCGCAGCGCGATCTCGCCTCGGTTGGCTATCAGGACTTTCTTGAACATCCGGTGGGCCGGCGCGACTTACGAGGGCGAGAGGCGAATCAGATGCTGGCCGTACTCCACGTGCTCGCCGTTCTTGACCAGGAGCTCTTCGATCTTCCCGTCGGCCTCGGCCTCGATCTCGTTCATCAGCTTCATCGCTTCGACGATGCAGACCACCTGCCCTTTGCGGACCGACTGGCCGACCTCGACGAAAGAGGGCGCCTCGGGCGACGGCGCCCGGTAGAACGTCCCCACGAAGGGCGAGCTGATGAACGTCCCCTTGCCTTCCGGCTCGGCGGACGGCGGCGTCAAGCTGATCGAGCGCGGCGCCGACGCGGCCGGCGCGGCGACCGAGACGCTGGCCGGCCCCCCGCCCCGCTGCACGCGAATCTGGCCGTCCGGACCGACCTCGATCTCGCTCAGATCGAACTCGGTCGCGATGCGGGCCAGCGCGCGCACCGATTCGAAGCCGTCGTCTTCGACGGCCGGGGACTTCACCACCTGCAGCGGCCGCGAACCCTTGCCGGCCGACTTTTCCTTGCTGTCTTTTTTCGCCATCGAGTTAGGGCGTCCTTTTCACAGATCGGCGCGCAGCCCGGGCGCGGTCAGGCGCATCAAATACCGCGCGCGGCCCAGGTTGGCGCGCGGCAAGATCGCACACGCCAGGAAATACTCGCTGGTGAGTACGCGGACCACCAGCGTCAGCTTGTCGGTGCGAAGCGTGAACTCCTCCAAGGCGCCGCCTTCGACGGACTCCAGGGTCCGGCGCGCCTGCGCGATGAGGTGCGCGAACTCCATGGACAGCGTCTGCACGTCGGGCGTGGCGCCCGGCGGAACGTCGTGCCGGTTCGCGGTGTCGACCATGATGCCGTCGAACCCCATCAGCACGCACGAGACGGCGCCGTCGATGCGCTCCATCAGCTGTTCGATTTGGGCGCGGAAGGGGCTCGCCATGGGTCGCTGTGCGCTTGTACTCGCTCGGGATTCGGGGGTCAAGCCCGTGGGGCCTGCCCGGGCGCCGTCAAGGCCGCCGCGATGTCGGCCGGGGCCACGTCGCGCAGGACGGTCTGGCCGGGCGCCGGCACGAACACGAACCGGATGGCGGCGCCCCGGCGCTTCTTGTCGACGGCCAGCCGCTCCCAGACCTCCGCGGAGAGGCGCGGCGCGAAGTCGGTCGGCAGCGACAACCGCCCCAGCAAGCTCCGCGCCCGGTCGACCAGCGCGCGGGGCCCCACGCCCAGCGCCGCGCCCAGCTCCAGCGCGGCCACCATCCCCAGCGACACCGCCTCGCCGTGCAGCAGCTCGTAGTGAGAGGCGGCCTCCAGCGCGTGGCCCACGGTGTGCCCGAAGTTGAGGATGGCGCGCCGCCCCCCCTCGGTCTCGTCCTCGGCGACCACCACCGCCTTGACGCCGACGGCCCGGGCGATGAGCTCGCGCAGCACGTCGGGCGGCAGCTCGGCGCCGTGACGTTCGGCCAGGTCCAGGATGATGGGATCGGCGATGAACCCGCACTTCACGATCTCGGCCAGCCCCGCGGCCTTCTCGCGCGCCGGCAGCGTGTCCAAGAACCCCAGATCCGCCACCACGGCCCGCGGCTGGTGGAAAGCGCCGACCAGGTTCTTGCCCGCCTTCAGATCGACGCCCGTCTTGCCTCCGACCGAGGCGTCGACCATCGCCAGCAGCGTGGTCGGGACCGTCGCGAACCGGATCCCGCGCAAATAGACGGCCGCCGCGAAGCCGGCATGGTCGGTGGCCGCCCCGCCCCCCAACCCGACGACGGCCGCCTGGCGGTCATAGCCGCGGGCGGCCAGCCACTCGACGGTGCGCTCGATCTGCGCCAGCGACTTGCAGGCCTCGCCGGCCGGCAGCTCGAACGCGGCCACGCCCGGCAGGCGCGCCGACAGCGCCTCGGTCAGCGCCCGCGCGCGCGGCAAGGCGGCCACGCCGCCGTCGACCACCAGCGCCACGCCCGTGGTCGAGGGGCCGAAGGCCTCGGCCAGCGTTTCGGCCACCGCCGGGGCCGTGAACGTTCCGACGCGGACGTCGTAGCGGCGGGCACCCAGTTCGACGGGGATGGTGGTGGTCATGCGCTCTCCCGGCGGGCGGCGGCGCGGGCGGCCACCAGGGCCGCGATCTCGGCGGCGACGTCGGCCGGCGCCCGCCCTTCCGTCTCGATGCGCCAGTGGGCGCGCGCGTAGAACGGCTGGCGCGCGGCCAGCAACCCGGCGGCGGCCTCCACCGGATCGGCGGCCCCGTCGAGGAGCGGGCGTCCGGAGACCGCGCCGGCGCGGCGCACGGCCTCCGCCGGCGAGACCGCCAGCGCCGCCACGTGCCCCGCCCCCAGCATGAGCGTCAGGTTCTCGTCGCGGCAGGCGGCGCCGCCCCCGGTGGCCAGGACCGTCCGACGCTCCGCGGCGGCCGCGCGCAGCGCCTCGGTCTCCCGCCTTCGAAACGCCGGCTCCCCCTCGCGCGCGAAGATCTCGGGGATGGGCATTCCGGCCGCGCGGGCGATCCGCTCGTCCAGGTCGGCGAACGACCACCCCAGCCGGCCCGCCAGCAGCCGGCCGACCGTGCTCTTGCCCGAGCCCATGAACCCGACCAGGAAGATGGGCGCGTCGGCGGAGACAGGCGGGCTCACCGTCGGGATGCTAACCGATCTAGGAGATTTTTTGCGCCCGGGGCAGTCCGGCGTTCTACTCGGGTCATGAGCGTCGAGGTCGAGCGCGCCACGTTGCCGTGCAGCGTCTGCGGCGCGTCCGTGACCGAGCTGCGCCGCGGCCGCTGCTGGGGCTGTTACACCCGGTGGGCCGAGAGCCGGCCCGTCGGTCGGGGCGCGGCGTGCGTCTTGTGCGGCGAGAAGCGCCGCGCCCAATTGAAGCTGGTCGAGATCTGGCGTCGCAGCCTGCCGTTCTGCCACGGCTGCGCCGCCCAGACGATGCGGCTCCCCGATTTGCCCGACACCATCGACGGGCTGCGCGGCGCGCTCCGGCGCGAGCGGCGCGACGCCGATCGCCGCGGCGGCAAGGCCGACCAGCGCATTTTCCCGCGCGAACGCCGGGTGGGCGAGCGCCGCGGCCCCTCGCGCGACGCCTTCGCCGACACCGATCCGCGCATCAAGCTGGCGGATCTGCAGCTCGAGGAGGTCGTCCTCGAGCTGGGCGAAAACGATCTCGAGCCGGGCGACCAGACGCAGGTCCGCCTGAACGCGCAGAACGCCACCCAACCGCCCGCGACGCCCATGGACGCGGCGCCCGCCGGCGCGGCGCCGCCCGAGACGCCGCCGCCCGTGGCCCCTCCCGCCGACGGGCCGGCCCCGGAAACGGCCCCGTCAGCGGAGGGGTAACTCTACCTTCCAGGCGCGTCCCTCGCGCACGGTGTGGACCGCCTGCCGATCGCCGGTGGCCGAGAACACCTCGACGTCGGCCTCGTTCCCCTCGCGCCCGATGAGGCGCGTGCCGGCCGCCTCCCAGGCCGGCGGCAGCCAGCCGACCGCCAGCAGGTCCTGCGGCTTGAGCAGCCGCGCGCCGCCCGATCGATGCCCGGAGACCAGCATCGCCTGGATGCGCGCGCGCGTGCGCGGTCCCAGGTTGGCGTAGACGGCGGCGCGATCGCCGGCCCGCGCCGTGGCGATGAGCGCCCGCACCGCCGCCTCCGGGCTGGAGGCCTCGTCGCGGCTGCTGCAGGAAGCGGCCAGCGCCAGGACCAGCAGCAGGCGCTTCATGCTTTCGCCGCGTGCAGCCCGAGGCGCGACCGGACGCGGGCCATGGTTTGTCCGGCCACCTGGCGCGCCTCGGCGGCGCCGCGGGCCAGGATGGCGTCGACCCGCGCGGGATCGGCGCGCAGCGCGTCGCCGCGCGCCCGGATGCGGCTCAGGTCGACCTTGACCCCTTCGAACAGCATCTTCTTGCACTCGATGCAGCCGATGCCGGCGGTCGTGCAGCCGGTGTGCACGTAGGCCTGCTTTTCGGCGTCGGAGAAGAACTTGTGCAGCGTGTAGACGTTGCACTTCTCGGGTGTGCCCGGGTCGGTCCGCTTGACCCGGGCCGGGTCGGTGGCCGCCGTGCGGAGCTTGTCCCAGACGACGTTCTCCGGCTCCCGGAGCGCGATGGTGTTGCCCAGGCTCTTCGACATCTTCGCCTGGCCGTCCAGGCCCAAAATCTTGGGCGTCGTCGAAAACAGCGGCATCGGCTCGGCGAACGTCTCCCCGAAGCGGGCGTTGAAGCGGCGGACGATCTCGCGCGCCAGCTCCAGGTGCTGGCGCTGGTCCTCGCCCACCGGGACGCGCGTCGCGCCGTAGAGCAGAATGTCGGCCGCCTGCAGCACCGGGTAGGCAAACAGACCCAGATTGATGTTGTGCGGGTTGTGCGCGGCCTTGTCCTTGAACTGCGTCATGCGCTCCAGCTCGCCCTGGGGCGCCACCGACGAGAGCACCCAGGCCAGCTCGGTGTGCTCGGGGACTTCGGACTGGACGAACAGCGTGGCGCGATCCGGATCCACGCCGCAGGCCAGGATGTCGACCGCCATGTTGCGCGCGCGCGACGCCATCTCGGCCGGCTCGTACGGCTGGGTGATGGCGTGATAGTCGACCACGCAGTAAAAGCAGCGGTACTGATCCTGCAGCGCCACCCAGTTGCGGACGGCGCCCAGATAATTGCCAAGGTGCAGCTCGCCCGAGGGCTGAATCCCGGAGAAAACGATCTCCATCTTCTCGCGTTGTTTAGACGCCACAGCGGGCGGGGTCAAGAACTTGTCCGTCCGGCGCGGCGCGGACTTCGCTCGGAAGAGCCGTGGCCCTGGGCTTGCTACAAACCCAGCCGACAGCCATGCTGCAGCAGCGGAGGATGTGTTCGTCGTCGGGCGCAAGCCCACAGGAGAAGACCATGAAGAGCTCTTCGAGGTGGATCGCAGGCGGATTCTGGTTGGGTCTGACGGCCACGGCGGCGGGATGCTACGTCGCGCCGGGTGGGCCTCCGCCCGCCACCGTGGCGGCCGATGACCAGGGCACGGCCTACCCGACCACCCCGCCGCCCGACCCCATTCCGGAGTACCCGCCGCCCTCGCCCGGCTGGGGCTACACCTGGATCGGCGGCTACTGGGACTGGACCGGCTCCGACTGGACGTGGGAGGCGGGCTACTGGGCGCCGCAGGACGCGGCTTACGCCTACATCGGCCCGCGGTTCGTGTTCATCGACGGCCGGCCGGTCTATTACCGCCCGTACTGGCGGGGGCCCCGCGGACGGGTCGTCTACGGCTTCGGGCCGCGCGGCGCGCCGCCCGCTTCCTTCCGGGCGCGGCCGTCGA
>JAICYS010000242.1 GCA_025934105.1 Myxococcota bacterium
ATGCGGCGCATCGCCGCGCGGACCTGGCTTCTCGTCATGGAAGGCTTGGTCCTTTCAACCGGTGGTCAACGATGGGGTGGCTGCAGCGTGCGTCGCTGCGGTTAGGCCTTCGCGCCACCCTGAGCCGACTCGGCCAGCAGGTTCTCGAGCTTGAGCGCGAACCCTTCCAGGTCACCGACCTGCTTCTTCGAGGCCGACGAGAGGAAGGCGTGCGCGATGATGCACGTGACGGCGATGCTGAGGCCCATGGCGGTGTTGTTGAGCGCCTCGGAGATACCTTTGGCGAGCAGGGCCGACCGCTCTTCCGGCTTGGCGGCCGCGACGGCGCCGAACGCCCGGATGAGGCCGATGACGGTCCCGAGCAGACCGACGAGGGTGGCGATGTTCGCGATCGACCAGAGGACCTGTACCCGCTTCTTGAGAAGCGGCGTGACGTCGACCAGCGTCTCCTCAATAGATTGGGCGATGGCGATCTCGCCGCGGTGGACGCGCTGGAGACCGGCGCGGGCGACCTGGGCGACCGGCGCCTCGGTGGCGGAGCACAGCTTCACGGCGCGGTCGATGTTGTTGGCGAGGACCAGCTTCCGGATTTGCTCCAGGAACGCCTTGGCGTTCACGGACCCCTTGCCGAGGAAGAAGATCGCCCGGTCTGCGATGATCGCCAAGGTGATGATTGACACCACCAAGTTGACGTACATCAGCGTGCCACCTTGCTCTAGGAACTGGGCGAGTGCTTGCATCTCGTCTCTCCTCGCGCGCGCGCGCAGTGCGCGGCAAACGAATCTCGGATGTGGGTTGGAAGCGGTTGGGTGAAGGATGGGCGCCCTTTCGGGGCCCTGGAACGGCTCTGACGATCGAACTTAAAGGGGTGCGGCCGATATCTTATCGTTATGGCAAAGGGTGTCAAGCTGTTGACCGGGCGTCCGGGAGCAGGATTCACCGGTGTTTTTCCGGTTTGTGCTGGTCGTTCTCATCCGTTCGTTTGCCTGCTGTTTGCCAGGTCTATCCCGGCTGCCGGGACTTTGGCTCGACGTGGATGATTACGTCTGAAACCTCGGGAAACTTTACTTTGACCTCACGCTCGATTTGCTGAGCGAGCTCGTGAGCGTCGACGACGTTCATTTCGGGCGCGACTTCCAGGTGCAGATCCAGCTCGACCGCGCGCCTCATCCCGCGCGAGCGCACGCGGTGCACGTCGCTCACGCCTTCGACCGACCGCGCGAGCTCGACGACGCCAGCGGGATCCAGTCGAGCGGCGTCGATCAACACCGGGATGTTGTCGCGAAAGACGGCCCAGGCCGCCTGGCCGATCAGGACCACCAGCACCAGGGTGGCCGCCGCGTCCGCCCAGGCGATCCCGGCCCGCACGGCCACGAACGACGCCAGCACCGCCCCCGACGCATAAAAATCCGAGGCCGCGTGGTGAGCGTCGGCGTGGAGCAGCTCGCTCCCGAGCTCGTGCCCCTGATGATGTTCGTAGCGGCTCACGAACAGGCTGATGCCCATGGTCGCCCCGACGATCACGAAGCCCGGCCAGCCGACGCGCGGGGCGTGGCGTCCGTCCAGCAGCGCGCCGACCGCCGCCTGCGCGAACTCGACCAACCCCGCCACGATCAGCACGCCGATGCCCAGCGCGGCCAGGATCTCGATCTTCTGCCGGCCGTACGGGTGGCGCGCGTCGGCCGGCGCCGCCGCCCAACCCAGGCTGAACAGCGCCAGGACGTTGGACGAGGCGTCCAGCACCGCGTGCAGCGAGTCCGCCCCCAAGGTCAACGACCCCGAGACGTACCCGTAGCCGGCTTTGCTGATGGCGACGATCGTGTTCAGCGCCAGCGTGACCCAGAAGACCCGCCGCACGCGCCGCCGGCGCTCTCGCGCCGCCTTGGCCACGCCGTCGGCGACGCCCGCTTGGCAGCAGGCGTTCGCAAACCCTGGAGGTTGCGTGCCTTCAGCGCCCCCGCCGCTCGTCATGACTGGCGTGACTCTCCGAACTGGCCGTCTTGTTTCCAGGCTTGCCCTCGCCGGCGCCACCCAGCGGCTCGCCGTCCAGGTCCAGCAGCTCGACGGGCGCGATCTTGGCGAGCGGCCCCTCGATCGATTTTCGGTCGCCCACCACCACGATGGCCAGGTGCGCCGGGTCCAGGTACTTGCGCGCCACGCGCCGCACGTCGTCCTTGGTGACCGCCGCGATGTTCTTGGGATACTCCGCCCAGTAGCCGTCCGGAAGCCCGAACACCGCCAGGTCGACCAGCTGGGCGACCGTGCTGGCCCGGGTGGCGAACCGCGCCGGGAAGGACTTGACGATCTGGTCCTTGGCGCGGGCCAGCTCGGCGTCGGTGACGTCGCTGTCCCGAATGCCGTTCACTTCCTTCAGGATTTCGGCGACCGAGTCGGCGCTGTGCGGGGCCACGAACTCGCCCCCGGCGGAGAACGGGCCGGGCGCGCGCCGGGTCTCGAAGCTGGATCGCGCGCCGTAGGTCCAGCCCTTCCCCTCGCGCAGGTTGAGGTCCAGCCGGTAGAACCCGCCGCCCAGGATCAGGTTCATCACGCTGACCGCGAAGTAATCCGGGTTCAGCCGATCGATGCCGATCTGTCCGACCCGGATCGACGACTGGGGCGCGCCGTCCTTGTCGATGAGGAACACCTTCGTCGCGCCCGGCGAAGGGGCGGGCGGCAGCCGGCGCGCGGCCACGTGCCTGGCCCGCCAGCCCTTGAACGCCGCCTCCAGCTTGGCGCGCAGGTCCGCCTCGGTCACGTCGCCCGCCACCACCAGGGTCGCGTTGTTGGGGTGGACGTTGGTTTCGTAGAACGCGCGCAGGTCCGCGGGCGCGATCTTCTTGACGGACGCCTCCGTGCCGGTCGTCGGCCAGGCGTATGGGTGCTTCGCCCCGTAAAGCAGGTGGGCCAGCGCCAGGCCCGCCACGGTGGGCGGGTTGTCCTTGCGCCGGGCGATGGCGGTCAAGAGGTTGTCCCGCACGCGGGCGAACTCCTTGCCGTCGAACGCCGGGTGCTGGACGACGTCGGCAAAGATCGCCAGCGCCGGGTCCAGGTTTCGGGTCAACGTCGACAGCACCACGCTGGAGGTCTCCCAGGTGCTGCCGCTGGCCAGGGTGGCCCCCAGCGCGGCGACCTGATCGGCGATCTGCAGGGCGCCGCGGGTCTTGGTCCCTTCGACCAGCATGCGGGCCGTCAGGTCGGCCAGGCCGGCCTTGTCGGGCGGGTTGGCGGCCGAACCGGTCTTCACGACCAGGTCCAGGTCGACGAGCGGCAGGTCGTGGAATTCGACCAGCATGACCTCGAGGCCGTTCTTCAGCTTGAACCGGTTCCAGTGCGGCGGATGGTACGGCTGCTCCGGCCCGGCGGCGGGCGGCTGCTGGCGGAACGGAGCGTCCGGGGTGATGCGGGCGGCGGGGCGGGCCGCGGCGCCGGGCGCAGCCGCGGACGCGGGCGTCGCCGCGACGGCCGCCGGGGTGCCGGAGGCCGTCAGCGCGGGCTTGGGCGCGGGGGCCGCGCAGGACGCCACCCAGGCCAGGGCCGCCGCGAAAATCCCACGCTGTTTCAAGGTCGAAGCGCTCATTTCTTCACCCGCCCCATGATGGGCGCGTCCGGGTTGGGATCGACCGTGACGACGACCCGGTTGTTCGGGTTCAGGACCTCGCGCGCGTAGCGCTGGATCGCGGACCCGTCGACCGCCCGATACCGGCGCAGATCTTCCGGCAAAAAGCCGGGATCGCCCAGCGAATAGTTGTACGCCTGCAGGCGCTCGGCGCGCGCCAGCAGCGATTCCAGGCTGCGCACCGTCTCCGATTCGATCTGATTCTTGGCCCGGTCCAATTCGGCGGCGTCCGGGGGAGCCGCCTGCAGCTTGGCGATCTCGTCGTCGATGACGGTCAGGATTTCGTCGACGGTGTGGCCCGGCATCGGCGAGGCCGTGATCTCGAACGTGCTGGCCAGGAGCTGGCTCTGTTGCGAGGCGCCGACCGCCTGCGCGATCTTCATGTCGTAGACCAGCCGCTTGTAGAGCCGCGAGGCCTTGCCGTTGCCCAGCAGGTTCGCCAGCACGTCCAGCTCGCGGTCGCCGGGGGCGAAGTTGGCGGGCGAGGGGTAGTCGACGTAAAGCTGCGGCTGCTGGATCTTCGCCTCCATCGCGATGCGCTTGGGAGCGGTCAGCCGGACCTCGCCGCCGGCCCGGCGGACGACCGGCGCGCCGGGCGGGATCGGGCCGAAGTAACGCTCGATCAGCTCCTTGGCCTTGGCGCGGTCGATGTCGCCGCTGACCGTCAGCGTGGCGTTGCCGGGCGCGTAATAGGTCCGGAAGAAGGCTTTGACGTCCTCGACCGAGGCGGCCGACAGGTCCGTCATCGAGCCGATCACGGGGTGATGGTATGGGTGCTCGGCCGGATAGATGGCGGCGTCGAGGACCTCGGGGATGATGCCCACCGGCCGGTTCTCGTAGCGCTGCCGGCGCTCGTTCTTGACGACGTCGCGCTGGTTGTCCAGCGTCTCCTTGAAGGATGGCCGGTCCAGGAGGAACCCCATCCGATCGCTCTCCAGCCACAGCGCCAACTCGAGCTGGTTCGAGGGGACGACCTCGAAGTAATTGGTCCGGTCGCTGGCCGTCGAGCCGTTGACGTTGGAGGCGCCGGCCTTCTGCAGGTAGGCGAAGTACTTGTCCTCCGGGATGTGCTTGGTCCCCTGGAACATGATGTGTTCGAACAGGTGGGCGAAGCCGGTGTGGCCCGGCGCCTCGTCGCGCGAGCCGACCTTGTACCAGACGTCCACCGCCACCTCCGGCGTGCGGTGGTCCTCGTGCAGGATCACCTCCAGCCCGTTCGGCAGGGTGTACTTCTCGAAGGGGATTTGCGGCAGGTCGGCGGCCGCAGGGGGCGGCGCCGCCGACGCGTTCGCGAACACGGACAAAAGGACGGCCGAAACCGTCGCGGCCCGTACGTGCATGTCGCATTTCTACCACGCAGGGCGGCGATGACACGCGCCAGGCGTGGCCGCGGGCCGGTTAGTTCGCGAAGTAGAGGATGCCGACCGCCACCGCGGCGTACAGCACCAGCGTCGCCAGGAACGGCACGTCGCGCAGCATCGAATCGGTCGGGCTGTCGGCGTCGGTCCGGCTCTGGGCGATCCAGATGAAGCGCCAGACGCCGAACGCGACGAAGGGGACTGTGTACACCAGGCGGCCGGTCTTGAAGATCTCGCGGGCGTGCGGCGAGCGCGTGTAAGCCAGGTACGTCAGCGTGGTCGCGACCCCGAGGCCGACCAGCAGGACGCGGAGCACGCCCGGGTCGTAGCTGCCCAGCACCTCCCGCTGCTTGCGGCTGTCCTGGCCGGCGACACGCAGCTCGTGGGCGCGCTTGCCGAACCCCAGCATGGCGGACAGCAGCAGCGTACAGGCGAGCAGCCAGGCCGACGGGGGCACCGGGATGGCCACGGCGCCGCCGAACACGCGCAGCAGGTAAAACAGGCTCAGGCAGGCCACGTCGACGAACGCGATCCGCTTCAGCACCAGCGAATAGACCGCGTTGAGCGCCAGGTACGAGAGCGCGACCAGGCCGAAGAGCGGGCTCAGCGCGAAGGCGCCCGCCAGCGCGCCCGCCGCGAAGACCAGGGCCAGGCCGCGCGCCACCCCCACCCGCAGCGCGCCCGAGGCGATGGGCCGCCGGCACTTGGTCGGGTGCTGCCGATCTTTTTCGCGATCGACCAGGTCGTTGGCGTAGTAGACCGCGCTCGAGAGGAAACAAAAAATCACGACCGCGGCAGCCGTTCGCAGGTCCGCTCGCGGGTCGGACAGGAGCTGCGCGAACACCAGCGGGCCCACCACGAAGACGTTCTTCACCCACTGGTGGGGGCGGGCGGACTTGACGATCGCGCTCAGCATGTTTGGCCGCTATCGGCCGAGATGATTATCTGGGAGAATTCTAGCCCGTCAACGATGGCCACTCCGACGACACCCGAGACAGGTGCACCTCCCCCCGTCACCGACGAGGAGCTGGTCACCCGCGCGCGCGCGCAGGATTTCGGGGCTTTCGAACAACTGGTCGACCGATACGAGGACAAAGTTTACCGGCTGGCGTTCCGGTTCGTGCGGAACGAGACCGAGGCCAAGGAGATCGTGCAGGACACGTTCCTGTCGATCTGGCGGAAGCTCGACACCTTCAAGGGCGACGCGCAGTTCGGCAGCTGGGTCTACCGGGTGGCCGCCAACGCCGCCCTCATGCGCCTGCGCTCGCAGCGGCGGCATCCGGAGGTCTCGACCGAAGAGCTGCCCATCGATTTTCTGGACACCTACGGCCAGATTCCCACGCCGGGGGACAACTGGGCGCGGCGCCCCGACGATGAGCTGCAGAGCGACGAGCTGCGGCGGCGGATCCAGGCCGCCGTCGACGAGCTGCCGGAGATCTACCGGACCATCTTCTTGATCCGCGACGTCGAGGGGCTGTCGACCGAAGAGACGGCCGAGGTGCTGGGGATCTCCATCCCGACCGTGAAGACCCGCCTTCACCGGGCGCGCCTGGCGCTGCGGGAAGCGATCTCGAAGTATTTCGAACAGAAGTAAACTCGGGCGCTTTCCGGCTATAATCTGCCCGCCCATGGTCAAGGTCCGGGCAGCGGCGGCGCTCACGGTTGGCGTCGTCTTGGCTGCCGGTGGCGCGGCCCGCGCCGCGACCGACGCATACCGCGAGCGGCTGGACGCGGCGGCGGCGCGGCTGGCGGCCAGCGCCGCGCGCCCCGAGGCGGCGGCGGCGCTGGCGGACCTGGCCGGGCTGGACGAGAACGTCCCCCCCGCGTCGCTGGAGGCGGCGCTGCGGCCGGCGGTCGCGCGCGCCGCGCATCCGCTGGTCGCGGCCCAGGCGGCGCTGCTGCTGGCGCACCTGGCCGACGAACGCGGGGACGGGCAGGCGGCCGAGGCGCTGCGCCGGCCGCTGGGGTTCCTCACCCACGCCTTCGTGGTCGGCCCGTTCGGCGAGGGGCGGGCCAGCTTCGCGACCGCGTTTCCGCCCGAGAAGGAAGCGGCGCCACCGGCGCTGGACCGGCGCTATCCGGGCAAGGGGCACGAGGTGCGCTGGCGGCCGGGCGACGACGCCGTGCGGGACGGCGCGCTGCTGCTGGACGGCCTCTTGCGTCCCGACGACCAGGCGGTGGCGTACGTGCTGGCCTTCGTGCGCAGCGACGCCGATCGGGCGGCGGCCCTGCGGCTCGGATCGCCCGGGCCGATCCGCGTGTGGGTCAACGGGCAGCCGGTGTTTTCGCGCGACGTGGTGCGGCCGGCGGCGCCCGATCAGGACGCGGCGGGCGTGCGCCTCGGGCGCGGCTGGAACCGAATCTTGATCAAGACCGTGGTGGTCGACGGGGCCTGGCGGCTCTACGCGCGGCTGACCGATCCCGCCGGCCGTCCGCTGCCGTTCGCCAATCCGGCCGGGCTTCCGCCGGGGGGGGCGGCCTGGGCCAAGCCGCGCCGGGCCGGGCCGGCGGCTTCACTGGACGATCTGCTGGCGCGGCGCGCTCGGCGGGCCGGCCAGGCCGGGCCGGCGGCGGCGGCGGCCTGGTCGGATCTGGCCCGGTTCCTCGGCTGGCTGGCGCCCCGCGATCGGGACGAGCAGGCGGCGAGCGCCGCCGCTCGACGGGCGTTGGCCGCGCGACCCGACTTCGACGGCTGGGTGCTCACGGCGGACGTCGCCGACACCGACGACGAGCGGCGCCGCGCGCTGGAGTCGGCGCTGGCCGCGGAGCCACCCGGCTCACCGGCGCAGCGGGCGCTGGTGCTGGTGCGGCTGGCCGAGCTGGCCCGCGCCGACCGGCGCGAGGCGCGCGCGGCCGCGCAGCTGGCCGGCGACGCTCGTCTCGGCCGACATGGACGGCGACGCCGGGCTGCCCCTGGCGGCCGTGCGGCGCCTGGAGAGCTTGCCGGCGGAGGTGCGCGCGCTGCCCCGGGTGCTGCGGCTGGCCGCGCGCCTGTTCG
>JAICYS010000190.1 GCA_025934105.1 Myxococcota bacterium
GGCGGGCGCCGGGGCGGGCGCGGGCGCCGCTGCGCGGGCGGGTCCAGGCGCCGGAGCAGGCAGCGGTCCGGGCGTCGGCGCGGTGGCGGCAACCGCCACGGCTGCAGGCGCCGGCGGCGCGGCGCGCTGGTTCCGCAGCAGCACGAGCGCCGCGCAGGCCACCGCCACGGCCAGGCCGCCCATCAGCCAGAGTCCCCGGAAATCTCGGGCCGGACGCTGGGGGGCGGACGGTTCGACGGGCGCGGGCGCCGGGCGCGCGGCCGGCCGGCGGATCGGGGGCGTGGCCGTGCGCGGCGGGTCTTCCGGCGGCGGCTCGCCGATGACCAGACGTCGGGCGGCCAGGATGTCCGCCGCCAGCAGCGGCTGCAGCGTGTCCACGTCGAAGCAGGCGCGCAAGAGCGCCATCGTCTCCTGGCGCGGATCGGCGCCGGCCGGCAGGAACGTGGTCAGCGCCGCGCCCAGCTCGTCGGCGGCGCGCAGCCGGGCCTCGGGGGCCACCGCCGTGGCCCGCGCCACGAGGCGGGCCAGTTCCTCGGGGACGTCGGCGTTGAGGGCGCGCACGTCGGGCAGGGGCAGCTCCGGGGCGTCGTCGGCCCGGCGCCCGGTCAGCAGCTCCCACAAGACGACGCCCAGTCCGTAGATGTCGCCGGCGCGGTCCGGCTCGCGCCCGGTGGCGGCTTCGGGCGGCAGACACCCGCGATGGCCGATCACCACGCCCGGCGCCGCGTCCTCGGCCGGGCGGCCGATCCCGAAGTCGATCAGCTTCACCTGCCCGAAGAAGGAAATCATGACGTTCTCGGGGGCCACTTCGCCGTGGACGACGTTGAGGCCGTTCAGCTCGTGGGCATAGGCCAGGCCGCGGGCCATTTCGTGGACGATGTGCAGCGCCGCCACCATCGGCGCCGGACGCGCGCCGAGCTGCCGCATGATCTTCGACAGCGTCATCCCCTCGACCAGCTCGCGGGCCACGCAGACCTGCCCGTCGATGGTCTCGACCCGCAGCGTGCGCGCGACGTTCTCGTGCTCGAGACGCGCGGCCAGCTGCGCCTGCCGGCGAAAGCGCGCCGCCGCGTCCGCCGTCCGGGCGCGGATCTGCAACCGCTTCAGCACGCACACGTCGGGATCGCGCTGGTCGGTCCGCACCGCCATCTCCAGCCGGCCCAGCGCCGCCGAGGCGCGGACCAGCAGGTAGGGCCCGAACGAAACGTGGGCGACGGGTTCAGCCATTCACGGTCGCGCCCCGCACATCGCGCCCGCGTCCGTGCAGAGCATCAGGCCGCACCCCCCCGAGACCTGGGTCGCCGCTTGATTGCCGTAGGCCAGGATTTCGCCTCCGTCCAGCGCGTCCTTGCAGGTGATGCCCTGGCCCGTGTTGTTGGCGACCGTGACCTGGCTGATCGTTTTCAGTCCGGTGGGGGGAACGGCCGTCTCCAGGATGCCGCCCCAATCGAAGCCGTCGTGGTCGCCCGCGGTGTTCCCGGTCACCCAAACGTTGTGGAGGTCGAAGTTCGCGCCGTTCAACCAGATGCCGCCCTGACAACCGGTCACCGTGACCTGGTCGAGGCGCAGCGTGCCGCCGTCCGCCTCGAGCCCGATGGCCCCGCCGGTCTTGACCGTCAGGCTTCGAATCGTGACGTCGCCGCTCGACATCTGGAAGGCCGGCGAGGCCGCGCCGATGATGGTGCCGGTCTTGCCGACGATGGTGATCGGGACGCCGGCCTGGTCGCCGTACGACCAGCTCGCGCCCGACACGCTGCCCGACACCACGACCACCGGGCGGGCCTCCGACAGCGCGCCGCGCACCGGCTCCATCGTGCAGAAGGGGCGGGCGCTGGTACCCGACAAGACGCCCCCGTCGGGCGCCGACCCGTCGGCGGCGGGGGCGGGCGGCGTGTCGCTGCAGTCCGTCTTGCTGTTGACGTAGATGGCTTCGTCGTCGCGCAGGCAGCGGCTCGGCGCCACGCCCGCGTCCGCGGCCGAGGGCGGCGTGGTCTTGCAGACCCCCGGCGCATACAGCTTGCAGTCGTCGTCGGTGATGCAGCCCCCGCAGCGGTTGGTGTGCGGATCGCAGACCGGCGCCGTGTCGGGGCAGTGCTTGTTAGAGGTGCAGGGCACGCAGGTCCCGGTCGTCCCGCCGTCGGCCGCGATCAGGCAGGCCGGCTTGTTGCCGTCGAGGGCGGCGCATTCGTCGTCGGTCTTGCAGCCCCGGCAGGTCAGCAGGTTGGTGTCGCAGACCGGCGTCGCGCCGTCGCAGTCGTGCCCGTCCAGCATGCAGGGGGGCGGCCCTTTGTCGGCTCCGACGTCGCGCGGGGCGTCCGACGACGTGGCGTCGGTGGCGGTGTCGGCCGGCGTATCGCTGGCCGCGTCCTGCACGGCCGGCAGGCAGAGGTGCGTTTCGGGGTGGCAGGTGAAGCCCGGACCACAATCCCTGTGGCTCTGCTCGCAGTAGCCGGCGCGGTACCGCCAGCAGCCGGTGGCCGCCAGCAGCAAGAGCGGGGCGAGAAGACCCAGGCGTCTCACAGGCGGCCTCCCAGTGTGAGCCCGAACGGGCTGGCGGCGATGGTCACCGCCTGCAGGTCCTGGTTCGCGCCGTGCACCACGATGATGCCGGCCACGATGGCCGCGACCGCGGCGCCGGCGGTGATCGAGGCGGGCAACAGGTTGTGTTGTTCTTGAACGCAGTTGCTGCCGTCGGGCAAGCAGTCCTTCTGGTGACCGTGGAGCGCGAACAGGACCGCGCTGGCCGCGCCGCTGGCCACGCCGGCGCCGATCAGGCTCCAGCCGACGAGGCGCCGCGCGCGCGTGTCGCGTGGGGCGGGCGGCGCAGCCTTGGTGATCAGCGGCGGGCCCGTCGGCACGGCGGGCGGCGGCGGGGCGGCGGTGGCCAGGTTGGCGTGCAGCGTCGGGACGCGATCCAGGAGCGCGCTGGCCACGCCCTTGACAGTCTCGACCATCTGCAGCGCCGCGCAGACGTTGCACTCGGCGACAGCGTGGTCCTCGCGATCGCTGGCGACGTTCCAGACCCGCAGCTCGACGTGGTAGCCGCGCATCTCGTTGCGGCCGCCCGTCGCGATCAGCACGTCGGTGGCGCCGCTCTGGGCGGCGGCGACCTTGACGCACTCGCGGTCGGCGCACGCGCCGCCGTCCGGACCGAGGTCGTAATTGTGCACCGTGACCGCGTTCTCCAGCGTTCCGCGCAAGTTGGCGCGGATGTCGGCCAGGCTGTCGGGCAGGTCGACCGCGTCGACGACGATGACCTTGGGACGGGCTGTCGGCGCGGTTTCGGCGCGCGCGCCCGCGGCACCCAGAACCGCGGCCAGACCGGCCGCCAATGCGAGAGGGCGGATCATTTTCGACACGACGCTACATCCAGTCGCGGCATCTCGGCCAGTCCGTTGCGCGCGAAAACGTTCAGTTTCCGCGGTTCCGGCGCCGGCGTGCCAGGGCCAGGCCGAGCAGGACCAGCCACGGCCATCCCGGAGCCGCCCCGCCCACGCCGCAGTGACACCCGCCGCTGGGTGCGGGACCGGTTCCGCCGCTGGCCGGGCCGCCGCCCGTTCCGGCGCCGCCGGTGGCCGGGCCGCCCCCCGTTCCGGCGCCGCCGGTGGCCCCCGAGCCGCCCTGGCCGGCAGCCGGGGCGGGCGCCGTGGCGCTGCACATCTGGTCGGACCATTGTCCCATGTCGGCGCGGTTCAGGCAGTCGCCGAGGCAGGCGGCCATCACGCAAGATTGGATGGCCTGGATGTCGGTGTAGGCCATGAGCGGCTGCCAGGTCACCCCTTCGTCCGGCGACGTCTCGATGGCGGCGCTGGCGGTGGTCGTGTCGGTGGCCGCGTAGAGCGTGGTGCCCCGGGCCGCCAGGCCGCGCACCGGGACGGCCGACGACAGTTTCTGAAAGCTGACCCCGGCGTCCCTGGACCGGTAGACGACGTCGTCGGTCCCTACCAGGCCCGCGACGATCAGGCTGCCGCTGTCCATCCGGGCGAAGGCGGTCAGCGCGCCGCCGGTCAGCGTGAGAGGCAAGGCGGCGGTCGCGCCGCCGTCGGTGCTGACGGCCAGCACCTCGGCGGCCGTGCTGGCGGTGCGCAGGAACAGCTTCTGCGGGTCGGCCGCGTCGACCGCGATGAGCCCGATGGTGTACGTGTTGGCGGGCAGGGTGGCGCTGAGGTCGTGCACGGTCCAGTGCGCGCCGCCGTCCGTCGATTGCGCCACCTTGGGCGTGAACGCGCTGCCGCTGGTCAGGGTCAGGTAGATCGTCTGGGGCGCCGCGCGGGCCGCCTCGACGCCGGTGACGTGGTCGTCGGCCGCGGCCGTGTAGATGACGGCGTCGAACGAGCGCCCGCCGTTGCTGGACGCCTTGACCTGGTAAACGACGCCGCCGTCGCTGGGCTCGGTCACGATCGCGAACACGCGGTTGGCGTCGGAGGGATCCGCGAAGGCGTCCAGCACCGGTCCAGCCACGCCGGCCGCGGCCGACCAGGTGCATCCCGTGTCGTCGGAGCCGATCACCCCTTGCGGCGACACCGCGTACAGCCGGTCGGCGGGCGGCGGTCCGACCTGGTAGAGCGTCGCGAAGGAATTCAGCGGCTGCTCGCAGCTCCAGGTCCAGGAGTGGCCGTCGTCGAAGGACATGACCAGCCCGAAGTTCGTGCCCAGCAGGATCTCGTGCGGCAGCGCCGCCGGCGTCATCACGTTCTGCGAGTTCGGGAACGCCCCGTCCGCCCGCGCCGGCAGGGTCGCCGCGCTCACGCACCCGAGCGCGGCGAGGGCGGCGATCCGCGCGCCGGCGGCCACGGGAGGGTGAGCGCACCGCCGTCGAATTCGCGTCGCCTGCGGCCGGCGATCCGCGCCCGGCGATTCGTCGCTCTTTGTCACGATGACTCCGGGGATTCCTGGTCGTCGCGCCGCGCGGCCGGCCCGCTTCGTCGGCCGCGGCGCTGACGCCGTGTCGACGGGCAGCTAGCGCACCGCCGTCGACATCGCGTCACGTTCGGCCGATGATCCGCGCCGGACGCTTCGTTGCTTCTCCTCACAATAGCTCCGGGTATTCCTCGTCGTCGCGCCTGGCGTCCAGCGCGGCTTGTCGGCCTCGGCGTTGACGCTATTTCGACGGCGGTGCACTAGCGCACCGCCGTCGAAATAGCGCCATGGTCGGCCGGCGAGCCGCGGCGGACGTGTTGGTCATCCTCGCGAGACCTTCGGGGATTCCTGGCCGTCGCGCCTGGCGTCTGCCCCGTATCGTCGGCCTCGGCGCTGACGCTATTTCGACGGCGGTGCACTCAGCGCGTTCCTGTGCGGCGGCGCGCGCCGATCAGGACCAGACCGAGGCCCAGCGAGAGCCAGACCGCGCCGCCGGCCGGGTGCGCCGGATCGGTGCTGCACGAGCACCCGCCGGTCAGCGTGCCGTCGGGGGCCGCGCCGGGCGCGCCGCCGCTGCCGGTGAGACCGGCCGACGGAGCTCCGCCGGTGCCGCTGCCGCCGGTGCTGCCGCCGGTGCCGGACTTCGCTCCACCGCTGCCCGTGATCCCGATGCTGCCGCCGGTGGCTGTTCCGCCGTGGCCGGCGCTGCCCGTGGTGCTGAGCGTCCCGCCGGTGCCGCTGTGGCCCGCCCCGCCGCTGGTGCCGCCCTTTCCGACGGTGCCGCCGCTGCCCATCATGCCCATCGTGCCGCCGGCGCCGTTCGTTCCGCCGGTGCCGGTCGAACCACCGGTTCCCGGGCTGCCGCCGGTCGCCGTAGCGTCGCCGCTGCAACTGGTCGGCCCGGGCGCGGTCAGCGTCGAGCCGTCGATGCAGGTGGGCGAGCCGGTGCCGTTCGGGTAGCTGACGTCGATGGTGGCGCCGGTGGCGCTGATCGACTTGAGCGTGATGGTCGGGCCGCCGGCCGGATCGACGAAGCTCTGTCCGGCGGTGGTGAGACCGGTGAAGCTGGATCCCGACGGCGTCATGTTCAAAAGTTCGGTCCAGACGCTGTTGCCGATGGTGCGCGTGCTGGTCGTCGACGGAACGTGCACGTTGTCGCTGGTGTAGATGAACACGGTTGGCCCGTTGAACACCGTGCCGCGCGTCGAGGTGCTGTACGCGTCGAAGATGCCGCCCGCCGTGCGCAGCTCGACGTAGTAGTTGTTCAAGTTCACCGCGGTCGACGTCGACTGCGGGTCGCTGACCGTGAGCGTGGCGGGAAACGGAACCTGCAACACCTGGATCCCGCTGCCGCCGCTGCAGTTGTTCTCGAGCGGCATCAGGTTGAACGTGCCGCTGGAGGGAACGCGCACGCCGTTGCAGCCGCTCAGCCACTGCATGTACCACCGCTCGTAGGCGTTGAACTGCTTGCAGCCGCCGCCCATGGTCGACATCCCGCTGCCGTACTCGGTGATCGTGCACGACGTCCCCGGCGTGGTCGAGAAGCTGGAGCTGCCGCACTTCATGGTGTTCGCGTGCATCAGCCCCAGGTTGTGACCGGGCTCCTGCATCAAGACGACGCAGGTCAGCGAACCGTTCATCCAGGTGCGCTTGGCCGGCCGGTTGGTCGCGCCTTCCTCGCCGAGGCCGCTCCACTGGCAGAGGCTGGTCTGGTTGAAGTAGTAGATGAGATGGTTGTACGAGCCGGTGATCATCGGCTCGATCGCCTTGTACATTCCGGTCGTCCCGTTCGTGCCGTTCGAGTTGCAGTCGGTCATCGAGTACGGGAACGGGCCGATGACGTCGCCGGTGATCTGATACTTCCCGTAGGAAACCTCTTTGTAGTAGTTGGCGAACGACTTGTCCGTCGGCCCGCCGGCGAACAACGTCGTTTGCCCCTGCGAGGTGGTGATGTTGACGCCGTTGCCCAGGTCCACCAGCACCAGCGCGTAGGTGTCGGTGGCCGGCGCCGCATAGGTGTCGGGCTCGCCCGCCGCGACCCCGATCGTCGCGCGCGGCAGCACGTCCATCGCGTGCACGTGAAACCGCTCGCCGACCGGCTCGCCGTGAAGGCGGACCTGGGTGCCGGTGGCGATCCCGGGCGGCGTGTCGAACTCGAGGCGGACCTCGCGCCCGTCCGGCGTGCGCACCGCGTGCCACCACTCGGCGTGGCCGTCGTTGAAGTCGGCCACGTACGTCACGAATTCACCGGTCACGGCCGACGGATCGGTCGGCCCGGAGCCATCGCTTGCTTCTGGCGCGCAGCCGAGGCCAATCACGAACAGCGTGAGAGCCGCGGCGCCCGCGCCAGCTCGGCGGGACGAGGGGGGCACCATGTATATACGTGCCCGAAAAACCTTCGGATGGGTCGATCTTTGTGCGGTTTTTCTCTTCCGCGGCCTAACTCCGCGAAAACCCGTGGTTAGATTTGTGACCTTTACTGGCTAGCCGTCGCTGACAGGGGGCTCCACCGCCGGAAGCGGGGTCGCCTTCAACCGCCGAACGCGCCGATCCCGCACGTCGAGGACGGTGAACCGGTACCCGGCCACCGAGACTTCGTCCCCGGGCACCGGGAGCTCCGGCAGCTGGGTGATGACAAACCCCCCCAAGGTCTCCACTTCGGGAGGGACCTTCGGAAACTCGATGCCGAGCTCGCGCGCGGCCACGTCCAGCGTCAGCCGCCCGTCGACGTCGAAGCTCCCGTCCGGGTTGCGGCCGATGGGCGGGATCTCGCCCGCGTCCTGCTCGTCCTGGATTTCGCCCAGCACCTCCTCGACCAGGTCCTCCAACGTGACGATGCCGGTGAACGCGTGTCCGGCGCCCAGGATGATGGCGATGTGCACGCGCCGGCGCTGGAACTCGCGCCGCAGCCACTCGAGCCGCGTGTCCTCGGAGGCGTAGATCGGCTCGCGGACCAGCTCGCGCATCCGGTCGGGGCGGTTGCCCGAGGCCAGCGCGCTCACGATGTCCTTCAAATGGACGTAGCCGACCACCCGGTCGGTGGTCGGCTCGATCAACGGATAGCGCGTGTACTGGTTGGCCACCGCGATGCGCAGGTTGTCCTCGAACGCCCGCCCGGCCTCCAGGGTGACGACGTCGCGGCGCAAGGTCATCACGTGGCGGGCCACCCGATGGGTGTAGTCGAACACCCGGTCGATGAGCCGCCGCGCGCCGGGGTCCAGCTTCACGTGCTGCAACACCAGGCGGAGCTCTTCCGGCGAGTGCAGCATCTCGGCCTCGGAGGCCGGCGGCAGCCGCAGAATCTTCAGCACCAACGCGGCCGCCCCCTTCAGCATCCAGATGACGGGGTAGGTGAGGGCGTAGAACGCGCGGAACGGGACCACCGCCCACAGCGCGACCGGCTCGGTGAGCTGGATGGCGACCGCTTTCGGCGCCAGCTCGCCGAGGACCGTGTGCAGGAAGGTGATGACCACGAGGCCGATGGTGGCGGCCAGCGTGTGCAGGGTGCCCTCGGACGTGACACCGGCCCGCCGCAGGAACGGGCGCAGCAACGACGCGAAGGCCGGCTCGCCCAGCCAGCCCAGCGTCAGCGAGGCGACCGTGATGCCGAGCTGGCTGGCCGACAGGTACGCGGGGAGCTGCCGCGTGATGCCCAGCAGCAGGCGCGCCCGGCGGCTGCCGTCGCGCGCCAGCTGTTGCAGCCGGGTGGGCCGGATCTTCACGAAAGCGAACTCGGCCGCGACGAAAAAGGCGTTCGTCAGGACGATGACAGCCGTCAGCAGAAGGGCGATCGTCGGGTGCATCTCTGAGGTGCGGAGAATCGCACAGGCCCAACGCGGGAGGTAGGCCGGAGCGCCCCGCAAAGACGCGCGGGGCGCCCCATCCGCCGGGATTCCCCGGCCCGGCGGGGCCAATTCCGCGCCGGATCGCGGTTGCGGCTTTGGTGGTAATGTCGCCCGGCCGTGAAATCTCGACTTTTTTTGTTTGGTTTAGCTTTGTGCGCGGCGGGCGTCGCGAGCGCGCCGGCCGTCGCGCTGGCCGGGGCGTACTCCTCCTCCGCCGAGTGCACCACCGACAACCTGCTGGCCGGGCGGTTGCCGCACGCCCAGCAGGGCCTGCATGGCAACGTCCGGCTGGTGACCGACAACGCGGTCGGTCCCGAGGGCGCCCAATGGGACGCGCCGATCGGCGTCATCGTCGACACGCCGGACGGCTCGATCACCTACGACCTGGGTTCGGTCAAGCCGGTCTCGTCGTTCCTGCTGCAGGCCGATGCCAACGACACGTACAAGATCTTCGGTGCCGACGTCGATCGCCCGGACGCGTACAAGCTGCTGGTCGAGGTCGACAACGTGGTCAACATCGGCCACGGCCTGCGCACGCGCACGCTCTCCATCGAGGCGACGCCGGTCCGCTACCTGCGCGTCGGTGAGCCGGTCGGCGACGGCTACTACTCGATCACCGAGTTCCAGGCCTACTGCCGCGCGCCCACGCCGTTCCCGCCCAAGATGACGATCAGCGCCGCGCCGCCGGCCATCGTGGTCAAGCCGTCGTTCTGGCAGTTCGCGTGGTGGGAGAACGACGCCAGCTCGCGCTTCGAGATGGGCCTGGCCATCGGGGCGATGTTGCTGGTGGGCTGGGGCGTCTGGCTCCGGAGGAAGGGGCGCCCGGACTTCAAGCGCAAGCTGCGCGACCGGCTGCTGGTGGTGGTCGGCATCCTGTCCTTCTGCGCGTACTGGAATTTCTTCAGCTACCACTTCGGGAACTACGTCCATATGTGGGACACGTTCCACTACTACGTCGGCTCGAAGTACTTCAAAGAGCTGTCCTACGACCGTCTCTACGAATGCGTGGCGGTGGCGGACTCCGAGGAGCCGGGCCTGCGCCGCCGGGTCGAGCTGCGCAAGATCATGGACCTGCGCACCAACATGATGGTGAGCACGCAGAAGGTGCTGGCCAACCCGGAGCACTGCAAGTCGCACTTCACGCCCGAGCGCTGGGCGCAGTTCAAGCACGACGTCGGCTACTTCCGCAGCCACCACGACATCAAGCGCTGGGAAGAGGCGCAGACCGACCACGGCTACAACGGGACGCCGGTCTGGAACATCGTGGGGACGACGCTGGCGAACCTTTCGCCGGCCAGCGACGCGCAGATCAACGTGCTGACGCGCATCGATCCGTTCTTCATCCTGGGGATCTGTGCGTTCGCCTGGTGGGCGTTCGGCTGGCGGGCCATGTGCGTCGCGCTGGCCGTGTTCGCCACCAACTTCCCGTCTCGCTTTTACTGGACGGGCGGCGCCTTCTTGCGGTGGGATTGGCTGTTTTACCTGGTGGGCGGCGTCTGCCTGGTGAAGAAAGAGCGGCCGCTTCTGGGCGGCTTCTTCCTGGGGTATTCGACGCTGCTGCGCATCTTCCCGGTGTTCGTGTTTTCGGGGCCGATCCTGTTGATCCTGCGGCAAGCGGTGATGCCGCTGCGCGGGCGAAAGTGGTGGACCCGCGAGGCCTGGAAGGATCCCGAGGCGTTGGCGACCTTCAAGGACGGCGTTCGGTCGGGCGTCAAGGCGGTCGATCGGCGGCTGGTGCGGATCTTGGTCGGCGCGGCCATCGCCGCCACGATCCTGGTGCCGATCAGCCTGGTCACCAGCAGCGGCATCCCGGGGTACCGCGCGTTTGCGTTCAACACGGAGAAGCACAAGGAGACGCCGCTCACGAACTACATGGGCCTGCGCACGGTGGTGGCGTACAAGCCGTCCGAGGCGGGGCGCGTGATGAAGGACGACCGCCAGGAGGACCCGTGGGGCCCCTGGAAGCGGCAGAAGCTGGTCACCTTCCACCATCGCGAGGTCTTCTACTTCGCGCTGGTGGTCGCGTTCCTGTGGCTGATGACGCTGGCGTTGCGCGACGCCGAGCCGTGGATGGCCTGCTCGATGGGCGCCATGATGATCGCCGTCGGCGTCGAGCTGACCTGCTACTACTACTCGTTCCTCTTCGCGGTGGCGTTCCTTTACGAAAAACGCAAGGACGCCGGCGCGATCCTGCTGGCGGTCACGGCGGCCACCGGGTTCATCGA
The DNA here is from genome assembly GCA_025934105.1 of Myxococcota bacterium. Lineage (GTDB taxonomy): Bacteria > Myxococcota_A > Polyangia > Fen-1088 > Fen-1088 > JADGRB01. The sequence continues at coordinate 10,931 of JAICYS010000190.1, forward strand.
CTGGGCGCCGACGCGCTACCTGCCGGACACGCGCCCCTGGGTCGACTGGAAGATGCCGCAGTGGCTGGACGAGCAGTACATGTGGATGTCGGTCGTCACGCTGCTGGGGTTCGTCTGGATCCTGTACCGCTTCGCGTACCCGCCGGAGAACGCGGTCGAGGCGGTGGCCGCGGGCGCCGCGGAGGCTGCCAGCGCGCCCGCCGTGCCGCA
>JAICYS010000060.1 GCA_025934105.1 Myxococcota bacterium
ACGCTTCGTTGCTTCTCCTCACAATACCTACGGGTATTCCTCGTCGTCGCGCCTCGCGTCCAGCGCGGCTTGTCGGCCTCGGCGTTGACGCTATTTCGACGGCAGTCCACTAGTCTCTTCCTCGGCCCTTTGCGGTCAGGCCTTGAAGTGATCCTTGCCGTGCGCCGAGCGGAAGTGCTCGACGACGCTCTCTTCCAGCAGCTCTTGCATCGTCTGACCGCCGTAGCGGGCGGCGATGCGGTCGTCGTACTCGTCGGCGATGATGGCGACGTCGCGGATGGTCGCGCTCAGCTCCGGCTCGTCCAGGGTGTCTCCGCCCAGCAACGTGTGCGAGAAGATGATCACGTCGCCGGCCGGCACGTACGCGAACGCACCAAACCGCAAAAGCGCGTTCATCTCCAGCAGCTGCAGCGCCAGCGGGACCTCCATGGTCACGCCCTTGACCAGCTGAGCGACACAACGGACCACGGCGCGATCGGGGTTCCAGGCGATGACGTTGATCATGACAATCGACGACCCCTGCTTCACGACGTAGAGACCCTCGTCGACCTTCTTGAACGCGGGGCTCTTGCGCAAGGTCTTTTCGATGAGCTGACAGCTCGTCTTGGCAGCAGCGTTCATGTCAAATCGGTACCACGGATAAAGTAAACTCACCACCGGCGATGCGTGCCTGCCGGCATTGTGCCCATTCCAACGCGGACCACTTGAGCTTTTGCTCGCAGTGTGGTCGCTGGCTGGGCACGCCCACCGCCGGCATGGGGCTGTCACCGACCGGGGGCGCGCCGGATCGGGTGCGTGGCGCGGCGGCGTTCATGCGGACCATGGTGGCCACGCCTCGTCCGGGCAGCATGACCGGCTCGGCGACGGTGGCGCTCGGTCGCGGCACGGGCAGCGCGGCCAGCGCCGGCCCCGCGCGGTCGCCCACCGGGATCCGCTGGGCCGGCGACGCCATCGGCTACATCTATGTCTACCTGCGCGACAAGCTGGACGCGGGCGAACGGCGGCGCCGCCTGGTCGACGAGCGGGCCGGCGCGGAGGCGCTGCTGACCGGCGCGGTCACCGAGCTCGCATCCAAGATCTTGCGCGAAGGGATCCAGCACCCGGAGTTCACGGGTCTGCTGGAGGCGATCGGGCGCGCGCACGCGCGGCGCGAGGCGGCGGCGGCGGACCTGGCGGCCGCCGACAACCTGCAGACCGCCGAGGCCGCCCGGCTGACATCGCAGGAAGAAGCGGCCGAGGCCGAATGGCGCGCCAGCGACAAGGCCAGCCGCGACGCCGAAGCGATCCTGCGCGGCGCCGCCGACGACCGCGGGGCGGCCGGGCTGCGGCTGGCCCGCGTGCGGGACGAGCGGGCGCGGCTGGCGCGCGACATGGCCAGCGGTGGGATCAGCGAAGCGCGCGCGGCACAGCTGGCCCACGAACAGGTCGGTCTGGCCGACGAGCAACGCGCGCTGGAACAGCTGACCCAACGTCTCGACCGACAGCTGGCCGACCTGCGCGACAGCTCGATCGCGCTGCGGACGGCCACGGCGGCCGGCAAAGCCAAGCTGGACCAGGCCGTGGCTGCCCGGCGCGCCGCCGCGTCGGCCATGGCCGCCAGCATCGCCGGACGCCAACGGGATCGTGTCCTGGCCGAGCGCGAGGCCGCCGAGCTGACGGAACAACTCGGGCGCACCGCCGCCGACATCCGTCCGCCCCATGGGGCCCTGCTGTCGACCTACCAGACCATCGACCGGCTGTCCGCCACCATCGCGGACCGCAGCGGCCAGATCGCGGCCATCGAACAGATGCAAGCTCACTACGACCAGCGGAAGCTGCTGACCGGCGTGGGCCTGCTCACCAGCCTGCTGGGCGCCACCGCCGCGGCGTTGTGGGCGGCGCTCAGGTAGGGCGGAGGCGCCTCCGTCGCGGTCACTGGCCTGCTGCGCGCCGGCGATGTGAGCTGCGTTCAGGTCGCGCGAACCGCCTCGGCCGCGGTCACTGGCCTGCTGGGCGCCACTGCCGCGGCGCCGCGCTCAGCTCGCGCGAAACGCCTCGGCCGCGGTCACCGGTCCGCTCGGCGCCACCGCCGCGGCGCTGTGGGCTGCGTTCAGGTTGCGCGAACCGCCTCGGCCGCGGTCAGCGATCCGCTCGGCGCCACCGCCGCGGCGCTGTGGGCTGCGTTCAGGTCGCGCGAAACGCCTCGGCCGCGGTCAGCGCCCAGGCGGCCAAGAGCATCACGCCCCCCAGCGGGGTCACGGCGCCGAGGACGCCCACGCCGGTGAGCGCCAGGGCGTAGAGGCTGCCCGCGAACACCACCACGCCGGCGGTGAAGAGGGTCAGGATCAGGCGCCCGTGGCGCAGGCGATCGCCGGCGGCGGCGACGCCCAGCGCGGCGACGGCGTGGACCAGATGATAGAGCGCTCCGGTGCGGTAGATCTCCATCATGGCCGGGCTGAGGCGCGCCCGGACCGCGTGCGCGCCGAACGCTCCGGCGGCGACGGCGGTGAAGCCGAGCAGGCCGGCGACGCCGAAGGCGCCGCGCTTCACGGCGCGCTCCCCTGGTTGTCTCGCGAGAGGCCGAGGGCGCGCATCTTCTTGTGCAAGTTCGTGCGCTCGATGCCCAGCAGCGCGGCCGTCCGCGAGATGTTCCAGCCGTTTTCGTCCAGCTTGATCCGGATGTACTCGCGTTCCATGTGGTCGCGGAACTCGCGCAAGGGCAGCGCGCGCGCCTCGGCCGGCAGCTCGACGCGCGGCAGTTCGGCCGGCGCCGCCTCGGCGTCGCGGCGGCGGCGCGCCACCTCGGCGACGATCTCCTCCCGCAGGTCGCCGACGCCGATGCTCTCCTCGGACAAGATCACCAGCCGCTCGATCTCGTTGCGCAGCTCGCGCACGTTGCCCGGCCACGAATAGGCCGCCAGGACCGCCAGCGCCTCGGCCGAGATGGTCTTCACCTTCATGCCGTTTTCGCGGCAGGCCAGCTCGATGAACGCCGCCGCCAGGATCGGAATATCGTCGGCGCGGTCGCGCAGCGGCGGCGCGCGCAGCGGCACCACGTTCAGGCGGAAGTACAGGTCCTCGCGGAACTCGCCGGCCGCCGCCGCCGCCTGCAGATCGCGGTTGGTGGCGGCGACGACGCGGACCTCGACCTTCAGCACCTGCTCGCCGCCCACCCGCGAAAACTCGCCGGACTGAAGCACCCGCAGCACCTTGGCCTGCGCGGACAGGTTCATGTCGCCGATCTCGTCGAGGAAGATCGTCCCGCCGTCCGCCATCTCGAACAGGCCGCGCTTGCGCGCGGTGGCCCCGGTGAAGGCGCCCCGTTCGTGGCCGAACAGCTCGGACTCGATCAGCTCCTTCGGGATCGCCGCGCAGTTCACCTTGACGTAGGGCTTGGCGGCCAGCGCGCTCTGCCGGTGGATGGCCTTGGCGATCAGTTCTTTGCCGGTCCCCGATTCGCCGGTGATGAGCACGCGTGTCCGGGTCGGCGCGACCTTCGCGATCTGCGCCTTCAGCGCCAGCATGGCGGCGCTCTGGCCGACCATCTCCGACCGCTCCTCCGCCATGGCGCGCAGCCCCTCGACCTCGCGGGCCATGGCCCGCCGTTCGAGCGCATTGCGCAGCGCCACCATCAGACGCTCGCGGTCCAGCGGCTTTTCGATCAGATCGTAGGCGCCCGCCTTCGTCGCGCGCACCGCGTCCGCCAGCGTCGCGTGGCCCGAGATCATGATGATGGTCGGCTGGCTCTCGGACTTGAGCTTGGCGATCCGCTCGAGCGTGTCCAGGCCCGAGATGCCGGGCAGCTGCACGTCCAGCAGCAGCACGTCGGCCGCCACCTCGGGCAGGCGCGCCAGCGCCTCTTCGCCGCTCGACGCCTCCTCCACGGTGAACCCCTCGCCTTCGAGGACCATCCGCACCGTGCGCCGGATATTTTTCTCGTCGTCGACGATGAAGATCGTGGAAGACATGCGGGCTAGAACCCTAACACGGCCACCTCGTCCCCGCTGACCAGGTCCAGCGCCCGGCGCGCCTCCTCGGGCAGGTCGATGCGCGCGTCGGGCCGGGGCGCCGCCGGCCAAGGGGCCTCGGTGCGTACCGCCACGAATCGCGGCCAGTCCGGCCGCTCGCGCGCCACCAGGACCGTTCGCAGCGGCGAGGTCGGCTCGGGCGCGGTCCGGTCCGCCACCCGCGCGGCGCCCGCCGCGCGCACCAGCGTGATGTCGTCGGTCGGCGCGTGAAAGTGAGGGCCGCCGTCGAACGGATCGATGCGGTGCGCGTACGAAAACCCGATCGCACGCAACATCTTCTCGACGCCGCGGGTCTCAGGCCCGACCTGGCCGATCAGCTCCTGCACGTGCGGGGGCAGCAGAGTCACGTAGATCGGGTCCTGCGGGAACAGCGCGCGGATGAACTCCTTGTTGGTCTGCGACAGGCGATCGGCCTCTTGGTACGAAAGGCCGGTGAACTTCCGGCCCAGCGATTCCCAGAGCAGGCTGGTTCCGTCCGGCTCCAGCGGCGGCATGAGCTCGGACAGCACCTCCTCGCGGAACAGCGTCCGATGGCGCGCCAGGTACAGGAACCGCACGTACGCCAGCGACCGCCCCAACCGCTCGGGGTGGCCGCGCAGCTCGGGCCGCAGCACCAGGCCGCCGACCTCTGTCAGCCCCTTGTAGTTGTAGCCGATGCGCAGCACCCGATGGGCGAAGTGCAAGTCCAGCGTCTCGCTGTAACGCTCCTCGCTGAGCACGTCGAAGAAGACGTGAGGCGCGCGGCGGCTGCCGTGCTGCGCGAAGATCATCGAGGTGCCCAGCACCGGCCCGTCACGCCCGTCGGTCGTGACGAACACGAAGCAGCGATCGGCCACCGGCAGCTCCTCCGCGAACGACGCGCGAGACCGCTCGATGATGGCGGCCAGCGACGGGCGATCGTCGGGAAGATTGACCGAGTCGAGGTGGGCAGCCGCGCGCTGGAGATCGTCCAGGTCGGCCGGCGCGATGTCGCGGAAGAGGAACATGTCGGGCGGGCGCCCCGCCGTCAGCGGAGGTGGCGCTGAACCGATCCTGCCGCGTCTGCGACCAGCGCGCCAACAAGCTGAGGAAGTCCGCCGGCGCCCAGATCCCGGCGCGGGATGATCGCCCGGTAGTCGGTGATGGTGATCGGCGCGCGGCCGGCCCGGACGTCGCGCGCGTTCTGCTGGGCCAGCCAGTCGAGGAGCCGGGGCAGCGCGTGCACGGACGCCAGGTGCGTGTCGTGCAGCAGCAGGATGCCCCGCCCTTCGAGGTGGCTCAGCTTGTGGGTCAGGTAGTTGAAGACGTACTCCTCGTCCCGGTCGACCTTCCAGTCCTGCGGGTCCAGGTTCCAGCCGACGTCCACCAGGCCGCGCGCCTGCAGGGCGGCCTCCAGGCTGTGGCAGAAGGCGCCGTACGGCGACCGGAAGAGGAAGGGGCGCACGCCGGTGCTGGCCGCGATCAGCGCGGCGTTCTCGTCGATCTCGGTCGCCTGCTCGCCGGGGTTTTGGCAGAGGTTGTGGTGGCTGAGGGTGTGGTTGGCCACCAGGTGACCGTGCGCCGCGATCCGGCGCACCAGCGCGCGCCGCGCCACCTCTTCCGGCCGATCGCCCTTGAGGCGCCAGCCGGTCACGAAGAAGATCGCCTTGAGCCCGCGGCGATCCAGCTCGTCCAGGATCAGCGGCGTTCCGCGCAGGTCGGGGCCGTCGTCGAACGAGAGCAGCAGCTCGCGTGGGGCGTCGACCACTCGAAACGGCACGTGCGGACCGTGTCCGGGCGATTCGAACGGCGCCGCCGCCGCGGCGATCGGCGTGTTCGCGACGATGACCGCGGCCGCCTGCGCCGGGTCAGTCACGCTGGCCGGGCGCGCGGGCAACAGGTCGCTCCCTCCGACCGCGGAGGGCTTCAGCAGCGCAACCCCGAGCGCGCCGAAGACCAAGACCGGACGAGCAACCCCCATGGAACCATCCGGGATGTCGGCATTTTCCCTGCCCGGCTGGAGCGCGGCTGCACCGCGCCGCCACCGCCCGACTCAAAACGGAATGTCGTCGTCGGACGGACCCGGACTGCCGCCGCCACCGCCGCTTTCCACCGGTTCGTCGGGGCCACTGTCGCCGCGGCCCCCGAAGCCGCCGCCCGGCCGGCCGCCGCGCCCTTCGCCCCCTCCCCCGCTGCCGCTGCCCAGGAACACGACCCGGTCAGCCACGATGTCGGTGGCGTAGTGCTTCTGTCCGTCCTTGTCGTACGAGCGCGTCTGCAGGCGCCCCTCGACGTAAACCGAGCGTCCCTTGGCGAGGTACTTGTTGCAGTTCTCGGCCTGGTCGCCCCAGACCGTCACCCGATGCCACTCCGTCTTTTCCTGCCGCTGACCCGACTTGTCCTTGAACACCTCGGTGGTCGCGATCCGCAGGTTGCACAGCGGCCGGTTCGAGGGCGTGTACTTCAGCTCCGGGTCGGCTCCCAGGTTGCCGATCAGGATGACCTTGTTGACGCTTCCCATTGCGCTCTCCTTTTAACACGTAAAGCGTTTTCGGTGCGGGCGCACGAAGGTTGCGGCGATCCGGGTAAGATGTCGCCGTGCCGCGTTTCGCCCTCGCGCTCTTGGTCTTCGTCGCGCTCGGCGCCCCGGCGGTTACCCGCGCCGCGCCGGCCGGCGGCCATCTGGGGCGCGGCTTCGCCGCATACCGCGCCGGCGAGTACCACGAGGCGGCCCGTGCCCTGCGCGCGGCGCTGTCGGACGGCGTCCGGGCTCAAGACTGGGCGGCCTTCTTGCTTGGTGAGAGCGAGTTTTACGACGGCGACTACAAGGCGGCGCGAGCGGCTTTCGAGCGGGCCGCGCACGCGAAGGCCGGCGCCGGCGGGCGGCCGGCCGCGATGGCGCCGTTCCGGATCGCGGACTGTGCCTGGATGCTGGGCGACCGCGCCGCCGCCGCCAAGGCCTACGACCGCCTGATGAAGAAGGCGACCCCGACCACCGCCGACGTGGCGCTGATGCGGTTCCGCGTCGCCGAGGAGCTGGCGGCCCGCGACGCGGAGGGGGCGCGCAAGCGGATGCTGGCCATCGCGCGGGACTTCCCGGCGCACCCGCTGGCCGACGAAGCGTTGCGCCGCACCGTCGAGCCGGGCGCCGGCGGCCCGACCACCGCGCCGTCGGCCCCACCGCCACCCGCCGAGGCCGGTCTGTCGCCTGCCGACCGCCTGCGGCGCGCCGATTCGCTGACCAAGGATCGTCACTGGGACGAGGCGCTGGCCGAGCTGGATCGCCTGCCGCCGTCGCTGCCACCCGATCTGGCCGCCGAGCGCGACTACCAGATCGGGATGACCAAGTTCCACATGCGCCGCGATTACGCCAAGGCCGGCGAGATGTTGCTGGCCGCGGTGCCGCACCTGACCGGCGACAAGGCGGCCTCGGCGGCGTTCCACGGCGCGCGGGCGCTCTCGCGCGCCGATCGCGACGACGAGGCCATCGCCGGGTACAAGCGCGTGGTCACCGAATTCGGTCACTCGCGCTACGCGGCCGAGGCGCAATACCTGTCCGGCTGGCTCGACTACAACCGGGGCAAGTTTCGCGAGAGCCTGCCGGCGCTCGAGGCCACCTTGGACCACTTCGGCACCAGCGCGTTCGCCGGCGACGCCGCCTGGTGCGTGGCCTTCGCGCACTTCCTGCTGGGCGACGCGGCCGCCGCGACCGCCGGGCTGGAACGCTACGCGCGGCTCCCCGCCACCGGTATCACCAACGAGGAGCGCGCCGACCGGGTCGCCTACTGGCGCGCCCGGTTCCGCGAGAAGCTGGGCGGGACCGAGGCCGCCAAGGCCGACGCCCGCGAGCAATATCGGGCGCTCGTCCGCCGCGCGCCGCTGTCCTTCTATGGCCTCCTCGCCCGGGCCCGTTTGGCCGAGGCCGGGCAGGGCGAGCCGCTGCGCCTCCCGGACAAGAAGGTGGACGCCGCCACGCCCGCCAAGGCCGCCAAGGACCCGACGGTGGCGCGCGCGCTGGAGTTGACCGACGCCGGCATGGGCGTCGAGGCCGGCGACGAGATCGAACGCGACGAGAAAACCATCCTGCAGCGAGCCGGCGGGGCCAAGGCCGCCCCCTGGCTGCTGGGCCTCTACAAGCGAACCGGCGACTTCCACCGGGCGTACCGATTCGCGGAATCGCACGACCCGGGCGCGCTGGCCGCCGATCCGCACGACGACCCCGGCGTGCGGGCCTTCTGGGAGGCGGCGTTCCCGCGGGCCTACGCGCCGCTGGTCGAGAAGTACGGGCCGCCCGCCGGCAACCCCGACCTCTATCTCTACGCGATCATGCGCAAGGAATCGGGGTTCGATCCGCACGACGTCTCATACGCGGACGCGCGGGGGCTGTTGCAGATGATTCCGCCCACCAGCGCCAAGGTCGCCGCCTCGGCCGGGGAGACCTTTTACCCCGATCAGCTCTACGACCCCGAGGTCAACATCCACTTGGGCGCGCTCTACATCGGGTCGCTGTTCAAGAAGTTCGCGGGCGAGGTGCCGCTGGCCGCCGGCGCCTACAACGCCGGCCCCAAGGCCATGGCGCGCTGGTGCGCGCAGCACGGCGGCCACCCGACGGACGAGTTCGTCGAGCTGATCGCGTTCGCCCAGACGCGCGAGTACGTCAAGCGCGTGAGCAGCCTCTACGCCAAGTACCGGTACCTCTACGGCCCGAAGGGGTACGAGATCCCGCTGACGCTGGACATGAAGGTCGCCGCCAGCGGCCCCGACTACTGATCACCGGCGAAGCGCCGAGGGGTCGCTGTCCTCGTCGAAATAAAATCGCTCCACCGTCGGAAACCGGTGATCGACGAGCGCGCCGACGACGGCGCCCGCCACGGTGAAACCGACGATCGAGCCGATCATCGCCGCGGCCGGCAGCGGGTGAGCGGGACCGGCGTCGACGGGCGCGTCGGGCCCCGGCTCGCTCAGGACGCCGATGCTCAACGCGACCAGCCCGCCCAGGACCAGGCCGAAGACCCCGCCGACCAGAGCGCCGCGCACGGGTTTGGCGGGTTGGGTGCTCGCCCCGGCCACCTTCGACATGTCCAGCACCCAGACCTCGCCGGACGCCGCCACGACCGTGAGGCGGCGCTCGTCCGCGCTCAGGATCCGCCGGACCTGGACGGGCGAGGCGCCCCGGACCGAACCGAGGCTTTCGACCGGGCACGGCCACGGACCCGGCCCGCAAGGGGTGGCGTCGCGGTAGTAGATCCGGATCCCGGCCGGATCGCCGGCGGCCAGGTCGTTGAGCTCGGCGACGTCGGCCGCCGTGGGTAGGCGGGGGAGTCGGCGATGCGCGCAACCCGCCGCCAGGACCAGCAGCCCGGTCAAGAGGCGTCGCTTGAGCATTTCCAGCCCGAGTTGAACACGAGTTCGACCCGGCGTGCCCGCCGGCCGTCAAGCGCCGCTTGACGGTCGAGGCGCCGCCAATTATATGGGTTCCCATGCAAATGGCCGCCCCCGACCGCCACGGATTCTTGGCGCTGGACGCCATCCGCAAGCTGGTCCGCGCGCTGGGCGAGTCGGCCCGGACGGCGCAGGGGCGCACCGGCGTCAGCGGCGCGCAGCTGTTCGTGCTGCGCGTGCTGGCCGCCCGTCCGCAGGGGCTGTCGATCAACGAGCTAGCCGACCGCACCATGACGCACCAGAGCTCGGTCTCGGCGGTCGTCACCCGGCTGGCGGCCCGCGGCATGGTGACGCGCGAGCCCTCGCCCGAAGATCGCCGCCGCCAGATCGTCACGCTGACGCCCCGCGGGGAAGTCTTGCAGCGCACCGCTCCGGCGGTCGCGCAGGAGCTGCTCGTCGAGGGCATTCGCAGCCTTTCACCCGCGCGGCGCCGCGCGCTGGCCACCGGCCTGCGCGCGCTCACCGACGCGCTCAACGTTTCCGAACAGACCGCCCCAATGTTTTTCGAAGAAGAGGACCGCACCACCCATGCCCGACCCCCACGAGACCACCGGCGCCTCCATTGAAGGCGCCCTCCCCGTCGCGCCGTCCCTGGCCCCCACGCTGGACGCGGCGCACATGCCCGTGGAGGTGCGCCCAGTCGACGGCCGCGTCGCCTGGTTGTGCGGCCTCTCGATCGCCATCGCCGTGGCGTCCGGGTTCATCGCCCAGATCCTGACCCACCTCATCGGCCTCATCACCAACCTCTCCTATTTCGGCCGCTTCTCGACCAGCTTCTCCTCGCCGGCCGGCAACCACCTGGGCGCGCTGGCGATCATCGTCCCGGTGGTGGGCGGCGTCATCGTCGGCCTGATGGCGCGCTACGGCTCCAAGGCCATCCGCGGCCACGGCATCCCCGAGGCGATGGAACAGGTCCTCTTGAACGAGAGCCGGATCCCGCCGCGCATCACGTTCCTGAAGCCGTTGTCGGCCGCGGTCGCCATCGGCACCGGCGGCCCGTTCGGGGCCGAGGGACCGATCATCGCCACCGGCGGCGCCCTGGGCTCGCTGGTCGGCCAGATCCTGCACACCACCGCCGCCGAGCGAAAGACGCTGCTGGCCGCCGGCGCCGCGGCCGGCATGGCCGCCACCTTCGGCAGCCCGGTCTCGGCGGCGTTGCTGGCCGTCGAGCTGCTGCTGTTCGAGCTGCGCGCCCGTTCGTTGATCCCGGTGGCGCTGGCCGCCGCGGCCGCCACCGCCGTGCGCATCGCGCTGGTCGGCACGGCGCCGGCGTTCCAGGCCGGCCCGTTCACCCCGGCCAACGCCGCGTCGCTGGCCTGCTACGCCGTCATCGGCGCGCTGGTCGGCGTGTCATCGGTGGCCGTCACCAAGCTGGTGTACGCCATCGAGGACGGCTTCGAGAAGCTGCCGGTGCACTGGATGTGGTGGCCGGCCCTGGGCGGCATCGCCGTCGGCGTGGTCGGCCTGATCTCGCCGCACACGCTGGGCGTCGGCTACGACAACATCGACAGCATCCTGTCGGGACACCTCACCATCACGGCCATCGGCCTGCTGTGCGCCTGGAAGTTCGTCTCCTGGTCGATCGCTCTCGGCAGCGGCACGTCGGGCGGAACGCTGGCGCCCCTCTTCACCATCGGCGGCGGCGTCGGCGCGGCGTTGGGCGCGGCGGTGGTGGCGCTGGCGCCGGGCATCGGGCTGGACGTGCGGGTCGCCGCGCTGGTCGGCATGGCGTCGATGTTCGCGGGCGCCTCGCGCGCCGTGCTGGCGTCGATCATCTTCGCCTTCGAGACCACCCGGCAGCCGATCGCGTTGCTGCCGCTCCTGGCCGGCGGCGTCACGGCTCACTTCCTGTCGTCGCTGCTGATGCGCAACTCGATCATGACCGAGAAGATCGCCCGCCGCGGCGTGAGGGTCAGCAGCGAGTACGCCGCCGATCTGCTCGATCAGCTCTGGGTCAAGGACAGCGCGACGGCCAACCCCGTCACGCTGCCGGCTGAAATGGCCGTGCAAGCGGCCCGCGACTGGCTGGGATCCGGCGCGGCGGGGAGCGACCACCAAGGCTATCCCGTCGTGGAACGCGACGGGCACCTGCTGGGTCTGCTGACCCGCCGCGACCTCCTGGCGGCCCCCTCGGCCGGCGAGCTGCGCGCTCTCATCCAGCGCCCCCCGGTGATCGTGTTCACCGACAGCACGCTCCGCCAGGCGCTGGACCAGATGCTAGCGGCGGGAGTGGGCCGGTTGATCGTCGTCGAGCGCGCCCAGCCGAGGCTCGCGGTCGGCATCTTGACCCGCAGCGATCTGCTGGGCGCGCACCAGGATCGCCACCCCGTTCTCGAGGCCGACTGAACGTCCGGCCGGGCCGCGAAGGGTTGCCGCGCGCCCGGCCCGCCCCCCGCCTGCGATTTAGCGCAGGCGGAAAAGGCCGAGCACCAGCTCGACGGCGATCCGCCGCGCGATGGCGGGTCGTCCCGGGCCCTCGCGGCGCTTCCGCCCCTTTATTTGCCGGTGCCGCCCTGGTGGTTCGAGTCGGAGCGGCCCCGATTGCGGTCCTGCCGGCTCTGGCGCCACTGGAAGTCGCGGCTGTCGGGCGAGGTCACCATCAGCGGCGATTGTCCGACCACCGTCGGCGCCCGCGGGGGACCGGTCATGGGCTGTCCGCCCAGCCGTTCGGCGCCCGTGCCGGCGCGCGCGTCCGTGGGAGGCGCGTCCCTGGTGGCGTCATTCGCCAGCGCGACCGGAGCCGCGACGGTCCCGATCGTCAACCCCAACAACACCGATCGAAGAAACCGCATAAACTGAATCTAACCACCGGCGCGCGCCGGGAGGCGAGTGCACCTCCGTCGAAATAGCGTCACGTGCGGCCGACGATCCGCGCCGGACGCTTCGTTGCTTCTCCTCACAATAGCTATGGGTATTTCTCGTCGTCGCGCCTCGCGTCCAGCGCGGCTGTCGGTCTCGGCGTTGACGCTATTTCGACGGCGGTGCACTAGTCAGCAGCTCGGCGAGCAGCGTCCGATGGCAGCGGTTCGGATCGGTGCAGGCGGACGAGCAGAGCAGCGTGATCGTCTGGCCGCCCGCCAGGCGCCGGGCCAGGTCGCGGAGCCGCCAGAGCTGCGTCGGGCCGCCCATCTCGTCCAGGAAACGCCGGCGGTATTCGCTCCAGCCGATGGGGGCGCCGCGCTTGCCGTGGAAATCGTCCAGCAAGCCCCGGCTGGGGCCCAGATCGGGCCACCAGTCGTCCCAGGCTTCATCGGCCTTGGACACACCGCGTGGCCGCAGCCGGCAAACCAGCAGGCGAAAGCCGTCGGCCGGGTCGGCCGGGTCGTTCCAGCGTTTGGTGCGAAGGGCCATGCGCCGGGAGAAAACGTAACCCGCCGCGCGGCCAGACGTAGCACCGGCAGGAGGAGCTCATGCCGCCGCTCACGACCTTTCTCGACCGCTGGCGCCGCGCCGCCGACCGGATGTCGTTCCTGGGGCCGACCCTGGCCCGCCTCACCGTGGGGCTGGTCTTCATCGGGACCGGCTGGGGCAAGCTGCACCATCTGGGCGACGTCACCGACTTCTTCGCGTCGCTGCACATCCCGGCGCCCGGCTTCAACGCCCGGCTGGCGGCGGGCACGGAGTTCTTCGGCGGCATCGCCCTGCTGGTCGGGCTGGGGACGCGGCTGGCCGCGCTGCCCTTGGCGTTCACCATGGGGGTCGCGATCCTGACCGCCAAGCGGGCCGACATCACCGGGCTGACCGCCCTGGTGGGGTTCGAGGAGTGGAGCTACCTGGTGTTCTTCCTGTGGCTGGCGGTGGCGGGCGCCGGGCCGCTCTCGCTGGACGCGCTCCTACGGCGTCGTATCTAATGCGTCCCGAGTGGACGCGGAAGCGACGGAGGCAGCGCAACTCATGGTCCGGTACTGCGCCGGCGAGGCGGCCGCCTTCCAGAGGCTGTACGCGCTCCTGGCGCCGCGGCTGCTCGGGTACCTGTTCGGGTTGCTGCATGATCGGGCGGCGGCCGAGGACATGTTGCAGCTCACGTTCCTCAAGCTGCACGAGGCGCGCCGCGCCTACGTCACCGGCGCCAACCCGATCCCCTGGACGTACACCATCGCCCACCGGACCGCGCTGGACGAGCTGCGCAAGCGCAAGCGGGCCCGCGTCCGGCTGACGGGCGACGGCGCGCTGCCGGCCGAGCCGGCGGCCCACGTGACCGGCGTGGCCGTCGAAGCGCACCAGGACGACGCCCAGCGCGCCAGCCCCGAGGCGGCCCGCAACGCCGTGAGCGCGCTCGACCGCCTGCCCGAGAACCAGAGGCAGGCGCTGCTGCTCACCAAGGTGCACGGCCGCTCGACGGCCGAGGCGGCGATGATCGCCGGCACCACGCCGGGCGCCATCAAGCAGCGCGCGCACCGCGCCTACGTCACCTTGCGCCAGCTTCTGGGCAAAGAGGGCGAGAGCGCGCCAAGCTTGACGAAGGAGACGCCGTGAAGTCCGACCAGCTCCGGGACGAATTGCCCCCCGAGCAGTTGCAGCCACCGCCCCCCTCGGCGCGGCTGATGGCGGCGGTGCAACGGCTGGAACCGGTCCGGACGCGGTCGCGGTTGGGGGCCTTCGCCGCGGTGGCCGTCGCCAGCCTGGCGGTGCCCGGGCTGGTGCTGGCGGTCCACGCGCTCCGGCCGGACCTGGCCGCCCTGCCGCGCGGCTGGGTGGCGGCGGCGGCGGTGCTCTGGGCGGCGGGGTTCGGGCTGTCCCTGGCCGCCGCGCTGGTGCCGGCGCGCGGGGACGTGCTGCCGGCGCCGGCCCGTGGCTCGCGGGCGGGCCTGGGCGCGGTGGCGGCGATGCTGGTGTTCGCGCTGTGCGCCAGCGTCGAAGCGCCGGGGGTCAGCCTCCGGCCCGAGGACGTGCACCGCACGCTGCTTGGCATCTCCGCGCACTGTGCGATGTTCTCGCTGCTGATGGCGCTGCCCTGCCTGGTCGTCGGCCTGTTGGCCCTGCGGCGCCTGGCCCCCGTCGGGGGTGCGCGGCTCGGGCTGGCGCTGGGGGCCGCGGGCGGCGCGCTGGGCGGACTGGTCCTGCACTTCATCTGCCCGGTGGCCAGCACGGCGCACGTCGCGCTGGGGCACGTGGGCGGGATGGCGCTGGCCGCCGCGCTGGGCGCGCTCGCGCTGCCGCTGGTTCGCGCCCGCTAACGGCGCAGGATCACGTCCCAGATCAGCAGCTTGGCCGCCAGGCCCGCGACCGTGGCCAGGAACAGCGCCCGCACGAAACGGTCGCCCCCCTTCAGCGCCGCGTGCGCGCCCACCCAGCCCCCGACCAAATTCGCCGCCGCCAGCGGCACCCCGACCCGCAGATCGATGAGGCCGCCGGCGAAAAACACCGCGCAGGCGCCCAGGTTGGACAGCAGGTTCACCGGCTTCGTGAGGGCCACCGATTCGATCATCGTCAGCCCGAAGCAGACGGTGCAGAGCACGGTCATGAGCGTGGTGTACCCGCCCGAGAAGAACCCACCGTAGACGCCCAAGATCGTGGTGCCGACCAGGCCCGCCCACCGTCGGGCGCGGGTCGGCGCCGGCGGCGCGCTCTGGCGATGAAGGGCGATGAACACCACCAGCGCCGCCATCGAGACGCCCACCACCAGCTTCACCACCTGCTCGGACAGCTTCACGGCGATGAGCGCGCCCAGCGCCGAGGTCAGCAGGGTCAACACCCCGATCGGCACCAGGATCGGCCGCCGCAGCAGCCCCGCGCGCCCGAACCGCGCGGTCGCCGACACGGTCATGAACAGCACCGCGAACATGTTGGTCGCCACCGCCTGCCGCGGCGCCAGGCCGACCGTGATCATCACCGGCACGTTCACCAGTGAATTGCCGCCGGTGATCGCCCCCATCGCGCCCGTGGCCAGCATGACGGCGGTCAAGATCGCGATCCGGCCCGGGGTCACGGTGTGGGTGATACCCCGGATGACTTCGGCTGCTGCGAATTTTTTATCCATCGCCTGCCGGGCGGCGCTGGCCCAAAGTCCCTGCATGCGGTTCGCGCGAGGCGTCCGGCGCCTGTCCGTGCTCCCGGTGTTGGCGGCGGCCGGCGTGGCCTGCAGCGCCTCGGCGCAACCGACGCCGGCGCCGCTGGTGTTCGACGGCGCGCCGGCCCAGACGGTGACGTCGGCCTCGGGCGCGCTGTCGATCGCCGTCTGGTGGTCGCCGGCGCCGCCGACCGTCGGCTACGACGCCAGCCAGCTCGCCATCACCGATCAGGCCGGGGCACCGGTCTCCGGCGCGACGTTGACCGTCGTCCCCTGGATGCCCTCGCACGGGCATGGGGCGGCGGTGCAGCCGACCGTCGAGGAGACGGCGCCGGGCGTTTACGTCGCCACGCCGGTCGACTTTTACATGGCCGGAACCTGGCAGCTCCGCACGCGCGTCCAGCGGGCGGACGACGCCGCCGCTGCCCTCGACGACACGGCCCAACCCACCGTCGATGTTCGGTAACGCGGCACGGGCGGCCGTCGCCCTGGCGCTGGCCTGGCCGGCGACCGCCGCCGCGCAGGCCTGCTGCGCCGGCGGCGCGCTGATCAACCCGACGCGCCTGGCCCCGTACGAAGACGCCGCCGCCGGCCTGCAGCTGCGCGCCCGCGGCATGTACGGCTCGTTCGATGGGGCCGGTACCTACACCTCCGCGCAGGACGAGCAGGACTTCGAACAGGACCTGGCGGCGTCGGTGCGCATCAGCCGGCGCGGGCAGGCCGGCATCCTGATCCCGTTCGTCCAGACCCGCCGCCTGGAGTCCGGTCAGGCCAGCACCGGCGCCGGGCTCGGCGACCTGGCCTTCACCGGACGCTACGACTTCGCGCTGGCCTCGGAGATGCTGTTCTGGCCCGGTCTGGCGGTGCTGGCCAGCGTGGTGGCGCCCACCGGCAAGGCGGCGGGCAGCGGCACGAACCCGGCCGGCACCGACGCGACGGGCACCGGCACCGTCAGCGCGTCCCTGGGCGTGTCGTTCGAGAAGATCCACGGGCCGCTCTACTTCGCGCTGGACGGGTGGGCGACCTTCAGCGCCGACCGCAGCGTGGGGACGCCTGCGGGGACCATCACCACCTCTTTCCCGCTGCAGATGACGGCCCTGGCGGTGGCCGGGTACGTGTTCGAGAGCGAAGCGGCAGCCGCCGCCTACGTCAGCTTCATCCGCCGGGGCGACACCACGCTCAACGGCGCCGGCCAGCCCGGAACCGAGCTCCGCCTCACCACCGTCGGACTTTCGGGCCTGCTCCCGGTCGCCGAGCGCTGGCGCCTGCAGGGCACGCTGTTCGCCGACCTGCCGGTGGGTGCGCTGGGCCGCAACGAACAGGCCGGCGCCGGCCTGACCGTCGCGCTGGTCCGCCTGTTCATGTGATCGCCGGGACCAAGCCCGGCTTGCCCCGGCGGAGTCCGGCGCGGCGCCCCGGAACCGTCTGGGTTCCCGTCTGATGTACACTCCGCGCGCCGTGATCGACATCCGACTGTTGCGGGAGAATCTCGAGGAAGTTCGGCAGGGTTACGCCCGGCTCGGGGCGCCGGTCGACCTGGACAAGGTCATCGCCGCGGACGCGCGCGTGCGCGACCTCAAGAACGAGTCACAGACGCTGCACGCGACTCAGAACAAGATCTCGAAGGACATCGGGCGGGCCGCGCCCGGCGCCGACCGGGAGCGCGCCGTCGCCCAGAGCACGGCCCTCAAGCGCGACATCGAGACCAAGAACGCCGAGCTGGCGGCCGCCGAGGCCCAGCTGGGCGAGCTGATGCTGGAGCTGCCCAACCTGCCCCACCCGTCGGTGCCGGTCGGCAAGGACGACAGCGAAAACAAAATCGTCCGCGAGGAAGGAACCAAGCGAAGCTACGCCTTCGCCCCCAAGCCGCACTGGGACCTGGGGACGGCGCTGGGGATCATCGACTTCGAGCGGGGCGTGAAGATCTCGGGGTCGCGCTTCTACGTCCTCAGGTCCTGGGGCGCGCGGCTGCAGCGGGCCCTCATCTCGTTCATGCTGGACCTGCACACGCGCAAGCACGGGTATGTCGAAATCTACCCGCCCTACATGGTCCGCCGGGAATGCCTGGTCGGGACGGGCAACCTCCCGAAATTCGGTGAGAACCTGTACCGGGACGCGGAGGAGGACTTCTGGTTCATCCCGACCGCGGAGGTGCCGGTCACGAATCTTTATCGCGAAGAGATCCTGGACGGGGCCACGCTGCCCGTCCGGCACGTGGCCTTCACGGCCTGTTTCCGCCGCGAGCAGATGGCCGCCGGCCGGGACACGCGCGGCATCAAGCGGGGGCATCAGTTCGACAAGGTCGAGCTGGTCAAGTTCGTGCGCCCGGAAGCATCGATGGACGAACTGACGGCGCTGCTGTCGGACGCCGAGGACGTGCTGAAGGCGCTGGAAATCCCCTATCGAGTCGTGCAGATGTGCACCGGCGACCTGTCGTTCTCGGCGATGGCCAAGTTCGACCTGGAGCTGTGGGCGCCCGGCTGCGGCGAGTGGCTGGAGGTGAGCTCCTGCTCGAACTTCGGCGACTTCCAGGCGCGGCGCGCCCGCATCCGCTTCAAGGACAAGGACAGCAAGGACAAGCCGCGATTCGTCCACACGCTGAACGGGTCCGGGCTGGCGTTGCCGCGGACCCTGATCGGCGTCCTCGAGACCTACCAGCGCGCCGACGGGCGCATCGACGTGCCGGCCGCTCTGCGCCCCTACTTCGACGGCGCCGAGGTCCTCGGCTAAACCGGCGGCGAAACGCTAACTGCCGGTAACCTTTGACTTCCGTGGGTGGCCGCGCGTACAGTGGACGAGCCGGCCACATGACGAAAGCGGATCTCATCGACCTCATCGCGGAACGGGCCAAGCTGCCGCATGGCCGCGCCGAGTTGCTCATCTGCCAGATGTTCGACTCGATGGTCGATGCGCTGTGCCGGGGCGAAGGGATCGAGATCCGCGGGTTCGGCAGCTTCTCCATCCGCGACTACAAGGAGTACCAGGGGCGCAACCCGCGCACCGGCGAGGCGGTCCAGGTGCGGCCCAAGCGCCTGGCCTTCTTCAAGGTCGGCAAGGAGCTGCGCGAGCGCGTGAACGCCGGCCGCGGCGGGACTGCCGCCGACGCGCCGATCGCTCCGCCGCGCACCAACAGCGCCGGCGGATAGCAGCTACACCACGCGCCAGGTCGTTCCGGCGGGGGTGTCCATCAGCTCGACCCCCGTCGCTTGCAGGGCCTTGCGGATCTCGTCGGCGCGCGCGAAGTCCTTGGCGGCGCGGGCGGCGGCGCGATCCCCGATTCGCGCTTCGACGGACGCCGGGTCGATGCGGCGGCGGGCGCACTGCCGCGACCGGTAGGCGTTCAGGAACGCCGCCGGCTCTCGGCGGAAGATGCCCAGCGTCTCCCCGCAGGCGTTGAGGTCGCGTCGCAGCCGCGCCAGCGTCCGGCGGCGCACGTCCTTGGGCGCGGCCTTGGAGTCGTCGAGCAGCTTGTTGGCCGACACGAACGCGTCGTAGAGGTGGCCGACCGCCGCCGCGGTGTTGAAGTCGTCGTCCATCGCGTCGTGAAACACAGCCAGCGTCTTGTCGGCGGGCGCCACCACCTCGCCGGCGCTGGTGTCGTCGGGCACCGCGGCCAGCCGGTCCAAGGTCCGATAAAAGTAGGCCAGCCGGCCCTCGGCTTCGTCCAGTTCGGGATAGGCCTGGGCGCCGGTCGACTCGTCGCGCGCGACGGTGAACGCCACCGGGCTGCGGTAGTGGACCCCGATGAGGTGCAGCCGCAGCGCCTCCAGGTCGTGGGTCTCGGCCACCTTCTGGATGGTCACCACGTTGCCCAGCGACTTGGACATTTTTTCGCCGCCGAAGTTGACCATGCCCGAGTGCAGCCAGTAACGGGCGAAGCAGCCGTCGCCGAACGCCCCCTCGGACTGCGCGATCTCGTTCTCGTGGTGCGGGAAGATCAGGTCGGCGCCGCCGCCGTGAATGTCGAACGGCTCGCCTAGGTAGCGGTGGGCCATCGCCGAGCATTCGATGTGCCACCCGGGGCGGCCGGGGCCCCACGGGCTGTCCCAGGACGGCTCGCCAGGTTTGGCGCCCTTCCACAGCGCGAAGTCCAGCGGGCTGTGCTTCTGCTCGTCCACCTCGATGCGGGCGCCCGACCGGAGATCCTCGACGCTCTGCTTGGAGAGGCCGCCGTAGTGGGGAAAGCGTGGCACGGCGTAGTACACGTCGCCCCCCGCGGTGTAGGCCAATCGGCGCGATTCCAGCCGCTGAATGATTTCGATCACCTCGGCGATGTGCTCGGTCGCGCGCGGCTCGAAGTCGGCCGGCTTCACGTCCAGCGCCCCGAGGTCCTCGTGCATGAGGCGGGTGTAGTGCTCGGCGACTTCAGCGGCCGTGCGCCCCTCGTTCCCGGCCCGCCGGATGATCTTGTCGTCGACGTCGGTGATGTTGCGAACGTAGGTGACGGCGTAGCCGGACGCGCGCAGGTGGCGAACGATGACGTCGAACGCCACCTCCTTGCGGCCGTGGCCCACGTGGCAGCGGTCGTAGACCGTCATCCCGCACGAATACAGCCCCACCCGACCCTCGTTGAGCGGAACGAAGGGAATCTTCTTCCCCGACCGCGTGTCGTAGATGCGAAGGCTCATCGACGCAGTTCTCGGCCCAGGCCCACCAGGTTGACCGCGCCGAACATGATCAGGATCGCGGCGATGAGCACCGTCGGCAGGTGTTGCCGCGGGCGATCGCCCTCGACCAGCAGGTAGGCGTCGGGCGGAATCACCACCGGCTCGAGTGTGTGGACGGCGGCCACGGCTTGCGCCGGCACCTGGCGCGCCGGACCTTGCCCGGGGCGCAGGACCAGCCCCCCACCGGGCGCCGGCGCGATCTCGTCGACGCGCAGCTGCACGGTCTGGCGGGCGTCGCGAATGTCGACCTCGCGATCCAGGTTGCCGAGCGCGTCCAGCGCGGGCTGCCGCGCCGCCGCCGGGAAGCGCGCCACGAACGTCCAGCGGATGGGCGGCTCGGGCGTCGAGGACAGCGGGCCGGCCTGGGGGGCGTTGGCGGCCGGGCGCCCCTTGACCTCGCCCAGCGCGGTCACGATCTCGCCGCCGCGCGACGTGATGGCCGCGCGCGCGTCGGTCTCGGCGGCAAACCGCGACTTGGGCAGGCCGATGCGCACCTGGTCCGGCTCGGCCACGTCGACCGCCACCTGTGTGCCGGCCGCCAGCATCACCCGATCGCCGCTGAGATCGGGCAGCGCGATCGGGCCGTCCGCCGGCCGCGCCGCCAGCATCCGCGCGAAAACGTCCGGCGCGAAGAAGTGATTGGCCGAGACGTAGGTCGCGAAGTACTTGCGAATGGCAGCAGCGAACGGCAGGTCGTTGACGCGGATGAGGCGGCCCTCGAACGCGTCCGACTCGGCCAGCGCGGCGGGGAGCGGGCTCGGCGGGCGGTGCAGGAACAGGCGATCGCCCGTCCCCAGCACCCGGAAGAGCTGCGTGAACACCCACGACCCCTTGGTGTCGATCTCGAGGCCGCTCTCGCGATCCGGCCGCCCGGAGAGCCGCACGTACCGGTTCTCGAGACCGGTGGCGGCGGCTTGATTGAGCGACGACGCTCGCCCGAGGTCCAGCGGCGTGCCGCTCTGCAAGGCGTAGCGCAGGTCGCGCCGCTCGTGGAAAACCAAGAAGAACGCCAGCAGAGCCCCCGCCACGGCGACGATCGGGTGCCGCCCGCGCGAGCGCGGGATGTGCGCGAACTCGTCGGCCTCGGTGGGCGCCGGGCCGGCGTCTCGGTCGGGCTGGGCCGGGTCAGTCATGCGTCGGGTGGCGCGCGGAGCCTAGCACAGTCGCCGCCCGCCCACGCGGCCGTCGACTTGCCCCGGCGCGGGGTTTCCGCTACCTGTGGGAGGTGCGCGAGACCCTCCTGGCAACCGTGCTGCTCGCCTCGGCCGTGACCGTCGCGGGCTGCCGCCACAAGTCGAAGACCCCCGAGGAAGCCTATCAACGGTTCGCGGGCGCCGTCCGGGCGCAGGACGGCGCGGCCCTGTTCGACGCGCTGGACCAGTCCACCCGCTGGGATTTGATGACCATCCAGAAGGCGCACCGGGAGGCGTACGACATCGTCCTCAGCAATTATCCGGAAGGACCGGAGCGCCAGCGCGAAAAGCGCCGGTACGAGCCGGAAGCCACCGCGCCCAGCGCGCGGGAGTTTTTCAAGAACCAGACCGCCCCGGGCCTCATCTCGACCCTGAAGGCGGTGGTGGCCGGCCCGGCCAAGATCGAGCGCAAAGACGACAACGAGGTGGAGGCCGTCGTGGCGAGCGGCGACCGGCTCCCCTTCGCGCGCGGTCAGGACGGCAGCTGGGGCTACGCCGGCCTGCAGAAGCAGACCACCGAGGACAAGAACCGCGCCTACCACGACCTGGACGTCGTGCGGGCCAGCGCGGCCGACTACGAACGCGCGGCGGCCCGGGCGGCCAAATGAGCCGGAAGGCCGCGCCCGAAGCACCGCCGGCGCAGGAACAGCTCTCGTTGCTGGTGCCCCTGGCCACGCCGGCTCCCCTGGCGGCCACCCAACCGGCGTCACCCCCGGCGGTGATCGCGCCGACCGCGTCGCTGCCCGCGCCCGTTCCGCCGCCGGCCCCCCGCGTGTATTCCGTCGGTGAGGTCCTGCGGGCCGCCCGCACCACGCTGGAGAGCCGGTTCGCCGACATCCTGGTCGAGGGCGAGGTGTCCGGCCTCAAGAAGTCCGGCCCCGGGCACCTCTACTTTTGCCTGAAGGACGGCGAGGCTTCGCTGGACTGCGTGATGTTCTCGCGCGAGGCGGGCCGGCTGAAGTTCGCCGTCAAAGAGGGGCTGGCGGTGCGCGTTCGGGGGCGGCTCACGCTCTACGAAGCGCGCGGCAAGTTCCAGATGACGGTGGTCGAGATCGAGCCGACCGGGGCGGGCGCGCTGGCGCTGGCGTTCGAGCAGCTCAAGGCGCGGCTGGGGGCAGCCGGGCTGTTCGACCAGGCCCGCAAGCGCCGCCTCCCCTTCCTGCCGCGGCGCCTGGGCGTGGTGACCTCGCCCCAGGGCGCGGTGGTGCGCGACATCATCCGGATCGCCCACCGCCGGTTTCCGCTGCCCATCATCGTGTCGCCGGCCCCGGTCCAGGGCGAGGGCGCGTCGCTGGCGATCGCTTCGGCGCTGCGCCGGATCGAGGCGGTGCCCGACCTGGACGTGGTCATCGTCGCGCGCGGTGGCGGCTCGCTGGAGGACCTGTGGGCCTTCAACGAAGAGCCGGTGGCGCGGGCCATCTTCGCCTGCCGCGTGCCGGTGGTCTCCGCGGTCGGGCACGAGACCGACTTCACCATCGCCGACTTCGTCGCCGACCTGCGCGCGCCCACGCCGTCGGCCGCCGCCGAGCTGGCGGTGCCGGTCCTGGACGACGTGCGGCTGGAGGTCGCCAACCTGCACCGGCGAACCAGCAGGGCGGCCAGCGAGTCGCTGCGGGCGGCCCGCCACGGCATGGAACGGGCGCGCAACCGCCTGGGCGATCCCCGGCGCCTGCTGGACGAGCGGCGGCAACAGATGGACGACACCGTCGAGCGGGGGCGGCGCGTGCTGGCCCGACGGATGGCGGGGGCCCGCGCCGAGCTGCGGGCGGCCGAGACGCGGCTTTACCGGGCGCACCCCCAGCGGCGCATCCTCGAGCAGCGAAGCGCGCTGGCAGCGATGCGCCACCGGCTGGAGGTCGCCATTCGGCCGGCCCTGGCCCGCCGCCGCCACACCGTCGAAGCGGCCGCCGGCAAGCTGGTGGCGCTGTCGCCGACCAAGGTGCTGGAGCGCGGGTTCAGCCTCACCCAGCGCGCCGACGGGCACATCGTCACCCGGGCCGCCGACCTGGCCCCCGGCCAGCGCGTGCACGTCCGCGTGCGCGACGGGAGCTTCGACGCGGTCGTCGAAAAGCCCGCGCCCAAGCGGGGCCCGACGTGATTCGCGCGGCGGTCCTGGGCGCCGACGTCAGCAAGAGCCGGTCGCCCGCCATTCACGGCGCCGCCTACCAGGCGCTGGGCGTCGAGGGAACTTACGAGGCCCTCAGCGTCGACGGGCCGGGGTTTCGGCCGCTGGTCCAGCGGTTGCGCGCCGACGGCTATCGCTACCTCAACGTCACGATTCCCCACAAGGCCGCGGCGGCCGAATGGCCCGGCCTGCAGGGGCCGGAGGTGAAGGCCTCCGGGGCCGCCAACACCTTGCTGCTGGACCCGGACGTCGTGCGCGCCGAGAACACCGACGGCGCCGGGCTGATTGCCGCGCTGGCCGACCTGGACGTGTTCGTGCGCGGCGGCCTGCGCGTCGTCATGGTGGGCGCGGGGGGCGCGGCGGCGGGCGCCATCGAGGCGCTGACCCGCGGCGGCGCGAACGTCGAGGTGCTGGCGCGCCGGCCGGAGGTGGCGGCCGGGATCCTCGAGCGGCTGCCCGCGGCCCAGGCCGCCCACGTCACGGCGGCGGCCTGGACCGCCGACGCGCTGGCGGATGCCATCGAGGGGGCCGACGCCGTGGTCTCGGCGGTGCCGGCCGCCGCCTGGGCCGACCCGGCCGCCTGCGCCGGCTTGCGCACGCTGAGCGCGAACATCGCCGTGTTGGAGATGGCCTACGGCGGCGGGACACCGCTGGCCGCCGCCGCCCGCCGCGCCACCGATCGCTACGCCGACGGCCTGGGGATGCTGGTCCACCAGGCCGCCCGCGCGATCGAGCTGGCGCTGGGCCAGGCCCCGCCGCTGCCGCCGCTGTTCCAGGCTGCGCGCGCGGGGTGAGTCAGTCGGTGGAGGTGTCGATCTCGCGCAGGTCGATCTCCAGCGTGCCGCCCAGGATGTCGGCGTAGGGTCGGCAGAGCGCGATCGCCTCGTCGACGCTGCCCAGCTCCATCACCGAGAAGCCGCCGATCAGCTCCTTCGACTCCGAGAACGGGCCGTCGACGACGCGCAGGTCGTTGTTGCGGAAGAACAGCCGCTTGCCGCTGGTGCTGGGCTTGAGCTTCAGCGACTTCACCAGCACGCCGGCCTTGTCCATCTCGGTCTTGAGGCGCGTCAGATCCGCCTTCTGCTTGGTGCTCAGATCGCTGCCTTCCTTCTCGATCAGCAGGAAATGCAGCGGCGGGTTCGGCGGCTCGGGCATGAGGCCGATGTCCCACGCCTCGTGGACCTTCCCGAGCTCGATCTCGCCGTCCCCCA
>JAICYS010000433.1 GCA_025934105.1 Myxococcota bacterium
AAACCCGGGAGGGGCGGGATGCGTAGTCTCGGCCTGGCGCTTGTCGCGCTGGCGGTGCTGATCGGCGGCGTCGCGCTCTGGGGCCTCAAGGTCCTGGGGGCCAGCCACGCCGCGGCGGAGCCCCTGCCGCCCGCCGGCGCCTCGGTGGTGGTGGCGACGCGCCCCCTGGCCTTCGGGGACCAGATCACCGCCGCCGACCTTCGGCTGCAGCCCTGGCCGGCGGGCGCCGTGCCCTCAGGCGCGTTCCGCTCCGCGGACGCGTTGGTCGCCGGGCCGCCGCGGCTGGTGCTGACGCCGATTGCGGCCGACGCGCCGGTGCTGTCGCAGCAGCTCTCCGGCCCCGGCGGGCGCGCCACGCTCGCCGACCAGATCCGTCCCGGCATGCGGGCGGCGACGCTACGTGTGGACGATGTTCTCGGCGTGGCCGGCTTCGTGTTGCCGGGCGATACGGTGGACATCCTGGTCACCCGCGCGGCCGGAGGCGACCGCGCCCAGCTCGCCACCGACATCCTGCTGCAGGGCGTCCGCGTGCTGGCCGTCGACCAGATGGCCGATCCGGCGAAGAACAAGCCGGTCATCGCCCGCGCGGCCACCGTCGAGGTGACCCCGGCCCAGGCGGAGAAGATCGCGCTCGCAGCCCAGGTCGGCACCCTGTCTCTGGCGCTGCGCGGCTCCAATGATCCTCTCGCGCCGTCCGAGGAGGGGCGTCGGGCGATGCGCCTGGCCGATCTCGGCGGCTCTCCCGCGGCTGGCCCAGCGCCGCGCGTCCATGCCGCTCGCCACCTAGCTGAACGGCGGGGCGCGGAGATCGAGCTGGTGCGCGGCGACGCCGTCAGCCGGGTCAACGTCCCCATCGAGTAACGGAGCGCCGCCTCAACCTTCGCGCCGCTTCAGGCGCCTTCAGGAGTACATCGCGTGAAAACCGACCGTCACGTCCTCGTCGCCGCCGCCGACGCAGAGCTGACACGGGCTGTCGGGGGCGCCTTGCAGGGTCTGCGCAATGTGAGCCTGGAGCTTGCCCGGCCGGACGGGGGCGGGGGCCTGTGGGCGAAGGCCGCGCGCGCCGCCGCGGTGATCGTGGAAGTCGATGTCCGGGCCAACGGCGCGGGGACTCTCGTCCGCCGCCTGGCCGGCTCGACCCGCGCGGGCCGGCTGGTGATCGCCGCCCGCGAGGCCGATGCGGAGCGGGTGCGCCTGCTGTTCCGAGCCGGCGCCGCCGATGTGCTCACCGGGCCGTTCACCGCCGAGGCGGTCCGCGCCAGCCTGAGCGAGATCCTGCGCGGTGAGCTGGAGCCCGCGCCCGAAGGGTCGGTGATCTCGGTGATCAAGGGCCACGGGGGGGCAGGCGCCACGAGTCTCGCGCTGAACCTCGCCGCCCTGCTGGCCAAGGGCGATGCCAAGCGCCAGCGCGCGCCCTTGTCCACGGCGGTCCTCGACCTCGACCTGCAGTTCGGCGATAGCGACCTGGCCCTCGACCTTTCTCCGCGCAGCAGCATCCTCGACGTCCTGCAGGCCTCTGACCGCGTCGATCCGCGGTTCCTGGAAGGGGTGATGGTGGAGCATGCGAGCGGGCTGAAGCTGCTCAGCCCGCCGCAAACGATCGTCCCGCTCGACGCCCTGCAGGCCGATTTCGCCGTGGAGATCGTCGACCACGCCGCCCGGGCCTTCCAGCGTACCCTCGTCGACCTGCCGGGTGCGTGGTGCGACTGGACAATGCCGGTGCTCAGCCGCTCGGATCTCATCGTGCTGGTCGCCGCCCCGACCGTGGCCGGCGCCGTAGGCGCGCGCCGCGTGATTGAAGGGCTCGCAGCGGCCGGCGTGCAGACCCCGGTGTTCCTGGTGCTGAACCGCCTTCAGGGGCTGCTCGAGACCCTCGACAAGCCAGGACGCATCGCGCGCAGTCTCGCTGCGCCGGTCGGCGCGGCGCTCAGGTTCGACCCGGCGGCCGTCAAGGCCTCCGACCGCGGCCAATTGCTGGTCGAAGCCTTCCCGAATTCGCCGTTCGCCAAGGACTTGCGCGCCTGCGCGGCCAAGCTGGAGGGCCGGCTGGAAACGCTGGGCGCCCCCGACGTGTTCGCGGACCTGGCGGCATGAGGCTGAGCTTCAGCCAGCCGCCGTCCAATGTGGCCCGGCTTCGGCCCGGAGCGGCCGAGCCCCGGTCGTTCGACGCCGAGGTCGTGCGCCTTCGGCCGGACGACGCCTACTTCGCCCTGAAGATCGAAATGCACCGCCGGCTCATCGAGAGGATGAACCTCGCCGGCCTGAACCAGCGGCCGCCGGAGCAGGTGCGAACCGAAGTCGCCGAGATTGTGTCGGCGCTCCTCAAGGAGGACAACCGGCCGCTAAACGAGGATGAGGCCGTGCGCCTGGTCGACGACCTGATGCACGAGCTCCTCGGCTTCGGGCCGCTGGAGCCGCTGCTGCGCGACCCCGACGTCTCCGACATTCTCGTGAACACCGCGCGTGAGGTCTATGTCGAGCGCTTCGGCCGGATCGAGCTGACGTCGGTCCGCTTCGCCGACGAGCAGCACCTGCTTCGGGTCATCGAGCGGATCGTCGACAAGGTGGGCCGCCGGATCGACGAGAGCCAGCCGATGGTCGACGCG
>JAICYS010000392.1 GCA_025934105.1 Myxococcota bacterium
GCCGGCGGCCGCCGAGCGCGAATTCCCGCGGCCATAGGGGATGATGCAGAAGGTGCAGCGGTGGTCGCAGCCGTTCTGCACCTCGACGTAGGCGCGGGCGCGGTCCTTCAGCCCGTCGATCAGGTGGCCGGCCGTCTCGCGCACGCTCATGATGTCATTGACGCGGACGCGGGCCGGCTCGGCCGTCGGCGCATAGGCGCCCGGCGCGCTCTTCTCGGCGTTGCCCAGCACCAGGTCGACTTCCGGCATGGCGGCGAACGCTTGCGGATCGATCTGGGCCGCGCAGCCGGTGACGATCAGCTGCGCGCCGGGCCGTTCGCGCCGGGCCTTGCGGATCGCCTGCCTGGCCTGCCGCACCGCCTCGCCGGTCACCGCGCAGGTGTTGAACACGACGGCGTCGGTCAGTCCGTCCCCTGCCGCCCGCGCGCGGATAACCTCGCTCTCGTAGGCGTTCAGCCGGCAGCCGAAGGTGACGATATCCACGTCCCCGGTCACGGCAGTTCTCCCGCGAAGTCCACCGCCGCCGGGCCGGTCATGATCACGTGGTTGTCGGCGCGCCATTCGACGAGCAGCTCGCCCCCATCGGTGACCACGGTCGCGGTCCGGTCGGTGAGGTCGCGGCGTGCGGCGTTGACCACGGCGGCGCAGGCGCCGGTGCCGCAGGCCTTGGTGAGGCCCGTCCCGCGCTCCCAGACCTTCAGCCGGATGTTGTGGCGATCCCGGACCTGGGCGAAGCCGACATTCACGGCGTGCGGGAACAGCGGATGGTGCTCGATGGCGCCGCCGGCCTCGCGCACCGGGACCGAGTCCAGGTCGGCCACGAAGAAGGTGACGTGCGGATTGCCCATCGAGGCGCAGGCAGGCGGGCCCGAGAGCGCGCGATGGTCGTAAAGGGTCACGTCGAGCGCGCGGGTGTCGTGCGGCTCGGAGAGCGGGATCTCGCGCGAATCGAGACCCGGCTCGCCCATGTCGACGCTGACCAGACGCTCGCCGGCGCGAGAGGCCTTCAGAACCCCGGCCTGGGTCAGCATGGTCGCCTCGTCGCGGCCGCTCGCCTGCATCAGCAGCCAGCCGACGCAGCGCGTGCCGTTGCCGCAGGCGCCGATCTCCTCGCCGTCGGCGTTCCAGAACCTGACCCGCGCATCGACGCCGTCCTGATCGGGCTTCGGGGGCTCGATGGCGATCAGCTGGTCGCAGCCGACGCCGTTCGTCCGGTCGGCGATGGCGCGCACCTCCGCCGCCGTCGGCGAGAACGGCTGGGTGCGGGCCTCGACCACGACGAAGTCGTTGCCGAGGCCATTCATCTTCAGGAACGGACGGCTCATGGCGGCGGACATATAGGCGAAGACGGCATTTCGCGCACGCACGGGGGAAGACAAGCCTGCGCCGACGCCGCTAGAAACATCGTCATGAGATCATTCGTCGTCGCGCTCGCAGCGCTTGCCTGCCTCGGCCCAGCCGCCCGCGCCCAAGCGCCGTCATCCACGCCGCCCGCCACCTCCGCCCCCGATCCCTTCCGGTGGCTGGAGGACATCGATTCCCCGCGTTCCATGGCCTGGGTCGAGCAGCAGAACGCGCGCACCGCCAAACGGCTGGAGGGCGATCCGCGCTACGAGGTCTTCCGCAAGGAGGCGCTGGCGATCTTCACGGCCCAGGACCGCATCCCGGCGCCGGTGCTGCGGGCCGGCGGCGTCGACAACTTCTGGCAGGACGGCGCCCACGTGCATGGCCTCTGGCGCCACACGACGCTGGCCAGCTACCGCACCGCCGACCCGCAGTGGGAGGCGCTGCTCGACCTCGACCAGCTCTCCAAGGCCGAGGGCAAGAACTGGATCTGGAAGGGCGCGAATTGCCTGCGGCCGGAAGAGCGGCTCTGCCTGGTCAGGCTCTCCAACGGCGGCTCCGACGCGGTCGAGGTGCGCGAGTTCGACACCGCGACGAAGAGCTTCGTGAAGGGCGGCTTCACCTTCCCGACCGGCAAGCAGAACATCGGCTGGCTGGACCGCGACACGCTGATCGTCGGCCGCGAGTGGGCCCCCGGCGAGGTGACCACCTCGGGCTACGCCTATGTGCTGAAGATCGTCCATCGCTCGGGCGAGCCGACGGAGGTGTTCCGCGGCCAGAAGACCGACGTTTCGGCCCAGCCGATCGTGCTCCGGGGGCAAGACCGGCGCGCCGACGGCGTCATCGTCCACCGCGGGATCACCTTCTACGAGAGCGAGTACCGGCTGGTCCGGCCGAATGGCCTCGTTCGCATCCCGCTGCCGCTCAAGGCCGACTACCAGGCCTATGTCGCGGGCCAGGTCGTGTTCGCGCTGAAGCAGGACTGGCGCGGCTTCAAGTCCGGCGCCCTGATCGCCTACGATCTCAAGGCCCTGGACGCGAACGCCGCGGCCGCCAAGCCGCGCCTTGTCTTCATGCCGGGCCCCAGACAGGCGATCCAGGATGTGGGCGCCACCAAGGACCGCCTCGTCGTCGACCTGCTGGACGACGTGAAGGGCGCCGTCGACACCTTCTCCTATGCGAACGGCAAGTGGGCGCCACACAGGCTGCAGCTGCCGAAGGACGCCAACATCACCCTGGTCGACGCCGACCACGCCTCCGATCGCCTGTTCCTGGACGTCGAAGGCTTCCTCGACCCGACCTCGCTGTGGCTCGCCGACACCGCGAGCGGCCAGACGCAGAAGGTCAAGCAGCTGCCGCCGCGTTTCGACGCGTCGAAGCACGTGGTCGAGCAATACTGGGCCGTCTCCTCGGACGGCACGAAGATCCCCTATTTCGTGGTCCGGCCGAAGGCCGCGCCGCTGAACGGCTCGACGCCCACCATCATGTACGGCTACGGCGGCTTCGAGCTCGCCAAGCCGCCGATCTATCTGCCGGAGATGGGCAAGATCTGGCTGGAGCGCGGCGGCGCCTACGTCATCGCCAACATCCGCGGCGGCGGCGAGTTCGGCCCCAAGTGGCACCAGGCGGTGCTGCGCGAGCATCGCCAGCTGTCCTTCGACGACTTCGCCGCCGTGGCGCGCGACCTCTTCAAGCGGGGAATCACCTCGCCGCGGCGGCTCGGTATCTACGGCCGCTCCAACGGCGGGGTGCTGATGAGCGTCTCCATGACCCAGCATCCCGAGCTGTGGAACGCGGTGGTCATCGAGAGCCCGCTGATCGACATGCTGCGCTACAACCACCTGTCGGCGGGCGCGTCGTGGATGGGCGAGTACGGAAATCCCGATGTTCCGGCGGACCGCGCCTTCATCGCCAAGTACTCGGCCTACCAGAACCTGAAGCCCGGGATGCACTATCCGGAGCCCTACATCACGACCAACACCCGCGACGACCGGGTCCATCCGGGCCATGCGCGCAAGTTCGCCGCCAAGCTCGAGGCGATGGGCTATCCCTACCTCTATTACGAGCAGACCTTCGGCGGCCACGCC
>JAICYS010000343.1 GCA_025934105.1 Myxococcota bacterium
ACGTCGATCAGGATCTGCGCCTTGCGGTCGAAGGCGCTGGGCTCCGGGACGCCTTGCGAGACCTCGTGTTCGAGGTCGTCCAGCGAGCGCACGACCGTCTGGCGCTGGCTGGGACGGAAGGTGAGATCCGGGTCCAGCGCCTCGCCGCGCAACATCCGGACGATCGTCTCGGCGACCGAGTGGCGGCGGGCGGGGGTGATGCGCTCCAGGCTGTCCAGCATTTCGCGCACCTGGATGATGCGCGTGTGTCGGGAAACCGTCGGGCCAGTCATGATGTCCTCCGCCGGTTGCACTCTGCAGCAGGCGTGCCAGCGGAAAGGCGCGCGGTTCGGCGAGCTCGCGGCGCGCGGGTCGCACAACTCGCGCAGGTTCGCGCCGGGCGCGGCGCAGTTTGCGCAAGTGCTTGAATCCGAATGAGCATCCGGGCAGGCTGGTCGCCTTCATCGTGTCCCCCTCCACCCGCACCGTCCTCTTGGTGGCGCTTCTGGTCGCCGGGTGCGGCAAGGCCACCCCGGCCAAGGCCAAACCGGCAGCCCTCCCCGCCCTCGCCGCCGGCCCTCCGGTCACCAAGGGGCGTGCTCTCTACGCACAGCTCTGTGCCACCTGCCATGGGCCTGCCGGCAACGGCTACGCGTCTGACAACGCGCCTTCGTTGCGGACGACGACCTTCCTGGCGTCGGCCTCCGACGCGTTCTTGACCGAATCCATC
Organism: Myxococcota bacterium; assembly: GCA_025934105.1. Lineage (GTDB taxonomy): Bacteria > Myxococcota_A > Polyangia > Fen-1088 > Fen-1088 > JADGRB01. Next base: position 710 of record JAICYS010000343.1, read on the forward strand.
ACCCGCGGACGTCCGGGGACGGCCATGCCCGCCTACGGCCGCGGCCTGGGGGGGCCGCTCTCCCCCGCGGACGTCCACGCCGTGGTGGCCTTCCTGCGCGTGGGCAGTCCGCCGCCGGTGTCGCTGCCGGCCGGACCGGTCGTCGGCGACGCCCGGCAGGGGCAGCCTCTTTACCAGTCCACCTGCGCCCGCTGTCACGGAACCGAGAAGCAGCGGAGCAGCGCGGTCCACCTGCTGAACCCGGTCTTCCTGCAGACCGCCACCGACCAGTTCCTGCGCTACGCGGCCTCCGAGGGTCGGCCGCCGACGTCGATGGTCGCCTGGAAAACCACGCTGGCCCCCAAGCAGATCGACGATGTGGTGGCGTATCTCCGATCGAAGACGCCCCCGCCCACGGTGGCCGCCGCCCCGCCGCCGCCCCCGCCACGGCCGCCGCGCACCGGACCGATCGTGCTCAACCCGCGCGGCCGGCCGCCGCAGTTCACTTTGAAAGAGAACCTCTACGTCTCGATCGATCAGGTGAAGGCCGCGCTCGACGCCAAACGCCGCCTCATCATCACCGACGCGCGCCCGCCCTCCGACTGGATGAGCCTGCACGTCGCGGGCGCGATCTCGACGCCCTACTACGACCTTCACACCTTGGACGATCTCCCCAAGGACGGCACCTGGATCGTCGCCTACTGCGCCTGCCCGCACCACGTGTCGGGGATCGTCGTCGAAGAGCTGCGCAAGCGCGGCTATCCGCACACCGCCGTGCTGGACGAGGGCGTGTTTGCCTGGCAGCAGAAGAAGTACCCGGTGGTGGCCGCGCCCGGCATGCAAGCGCCGGCGGCTCCTCCTCCGCCGCCGGCCCGATGACCGCGGATTGTCCCTTGCGCGCGCCCGCGATGTCGATACCGTGATCCTCATGTGGACGCGGTTGGTGGCGGGGGTGGCGGCGCACGACATCAACAATCTCGCGCAGGCGCTTCATAACCTGCTGTCGCTCGGGTCGTCGCCGGGAGCTTCGCCCGAGACGGCCAGCCGCTACGTCTCGCTCGCGCGGGAAGGGATCAGCCAGCTCCAGAACCTGGGCCGCGATCTGCGGACGCTGGCCGACAACGACCCGGCCGAATCTCCGCAGCGGCTGGACCTGCTGTGCGCCGACGCGCTGGCCGCGGTCGAGCCGGCGCTGGGGCGTACCGTCGCCGTCGCGCGTCCCCCCGAGCCCTTGCTGGTGTGCGGCCGCGCCGCCGCGCTTCGCATGACGATTCTGGCGGTGGTCCGCTACGCGCTTGGCTCCAGCGCCCCCGGCGCGCAGGTGCTGCTCCAGGCCGCGGCCGAGGGCCCGCAGGCGGCCGTGATCGTCGACGCGCCGACGGCCCCGGCGCCGCGCACCGAGCGCGAAGGAGCCTTGAAGGACCTGATGGCGGGCAGCGACCTGGCGCTGGCCAGCGACGCCGGCCTGGTGCTGGCGGGCGCCGCCTTGTGGCTGTCCGGCGGCGAGATCCGGGTGGCGCCGGGCCCGCATGGCGGGATCCGCTTCAAGCTGTGCTTGCGGCGGGCCGACGGGCCGATCGCGGCCGCCTGAAGTACGCATTTTGGGATTGACAGCCTTCCCCCGCCGGGGCCCTGATCGCGGGCTTGAATTCCGACACCCTGGACCGGCTGCTGCAGACCTCCGTGCTGATCGCGGACGGCTGCTTCGTCGCGCTGCTCTCCGAGGACGGGCGCACGCTGCACCCGGCGGCGGTCCGTTTCCGCGATGAGACGGCCGACCGGGCCGCGCGTCCGTTCCTGACCGCCGGCCCCATCCCGGCGGGTGCGGGCGCCCAGGCCTGGATCTCGGCGGACGGCGCGTCCGCCGCCCTCGGCCCAGCGGAGATCGACCGGCGGGCGCCCGGTCACGCCGCCCTCGCCCGCAGCCTCGGGATCGGCCAGCTGGTCCTGGTGCCGCTGCGGCTGGAAGCCCGCCCGCTGGGCGTGGTGGGGTTCGCCCGCACCGGCGCCCCCACCTTCAGTGACGGCGAGCAGGCGCTCGCGCGCGCGCTGGTCGAGCACGCCAGTCTGTCGATGGCGAACGCGCGGCTGCGCGAGTCCCTGGACCGGCCGGTCGGAACGGCCACCGTCCGGCGCGACGTGCGCGAGACCGAACGCCTGGAGGCGCAGGCGCGCCAGGCGCAGAAGATGGAAGCCGCCGGCACGCTGGCCGGCGGAATCGCGCACGAGTTCAACAACATCCTCACCGCCATTTTGGGCAACCTCGAGCTGGCCCGCCTGGATGTCGGGCCCGGCCACCGCGCGCACCAGCGGCTGGACGAGATCGCCGCGGCCGGACGCCGGGGGGCCGACCTGATCCGCCAGATCCTGACGGTGGGCCGGCCGCGCGAGGCCAGCCAGCGCGTGATCCGGCTCGGCGACGTGGTGGAAGAGGCTGTCGGCCTGCTCCGCTCGACCATCCCGGCCGGCGTCCAGCTCTCCGCCAGCGTCGCGGCGGACACGCCCGCCGTGCTGGGCGACCCGGCGCGGATCCACCAGATGCTGCTGAACCTGTGCACCAACGCCTGGCAGGCGCTGCCGGACGGCGCCGGCCGCATCACGATCGCCGGCCAGTCCGCCGCGCCTGGCGGAAACGACGGGGGTCCTGCCCGGCGCTGGGCGCGGCTGGAGGTGACCGACACCGGCCCCGGCATGACGGAGGAGGTCGCGCAGCGCATCTTCGATCCATTCTTCACCACCAAGCCGGCCGGCGAAGGGAGCGGCCTCGGCCTGTCGGTCGTGCTGGGCATCGTGAACGAGCACGGGGGGGTCATTCGCGTGAAGAGCTCGCCGGGCGCGGGCGCCACGTTCGAGATCCTGCTGCCGGGCGTCGAGCCGAGCAGCGAGACCGCGCCTCCCTGGACACCGGCGGCGGCGCGGCCCCGCCGCGTGCTTTACCTCGATGACGAGCCGTCGCTGGTTCGGGCGATCCAGGCCATGCTGAAGAGCCTGGGGCACCAGGCGGTGGGGCTCAGCGATCCGGCCCAGGCTTGCGCGGAGTTTCGGCGCGCGCCAAATGCCTTCGACGTCGTCATCACCGACCACAACATGCCGGGCCTGTCCGGAATCGAGGTGGCCAGGGTGATGACCGCGCTGCGCCCGGATCTTCCGGTCATCCTCACGTCCGGTCACGTGCCCGAGCCGCTGCGCGAGCAAGCCGCCGGCGCCGGCGTCAGAAGAATCCTGGAGAAGCCGACCACGATGGAGGACCTGAGTCGCGCGATCGAGAGCGTCACCAGCGGCCCGACCGAGCGCTGACCGGTTTCGCAACCGGCCGCGTGATCCCGACCACGACGCCACTGGCCGTGCTGGCGCGCAGGAGGACGTAATCGGCCAACGCCCCGCGAAGCTTCCCGGCGGCCGCCGGCAACTTCCCCTAGTTTTCGCCGCCCCGCCTCGAGGCGCGCGCTGGCACTCAATCTGCACGACGCGCGGGTCATGCGACTTCGAGACATCATGATTCGCGAGATCAAAACGATCGGCCCAGCCGCCACGATCGAAGACGCCCGGGCCGCGATGAAGGCAAATGGCGTCCACCACCTGCTGGTCCAGGACGGCAAGCAGATCGTCGGCCTCGTCTCCGAGCGCGACTTCGGCGTTCGGCCGGGCACCGCCGAGCGGCAGCGCGTCGCCGACGTCATGTCGCCCGACCTCGTGACCGGGACGGCGGACATGACGGTCCGCCAGGCCGCCAATCTGTGCCGGGGTCACAACCTCGGCTGTCTGCCGGTGCTGGACGGCGACAAGCCGGTCGGAATCGTGACCACCGCCGATCTGCTGGAGCTGCTGGGCCGCGGGAGCGAGCGTTCCCTCGGGCGGGCGGCGCCGTGGACGCTGC